>CAZHDF010000158.1:0-8123 GCA_964531525.1 uncultured Alphaproteobacteria bacterium
GCCGTCTCGACCACGCCTGGGAGGACGGCGGCGCCTATGCCCTGCTCGGCCCCTCTGGCTGCGGCAAGACGACGTTGCTCAACGTGATCTCGGGGCTGGTCAGGCCGACCGAGGGGCGCGTCCTGTTCGACGGCGCGGACGTCACCGACCTGCCGACCGAGAAACGCAACATCGCCCAGGTGTTCCAGTTCCCGGTGATCTACGACACCATGTCGGTTTACGACAATCTCGCCTTCCCGCTTCGCAACCGGGGGGTGGACGAGGCGCGAATCAAGGCCCGCGTCGCCGAGGTCGCCGAGATGCTCGAGCTCACCGACGCGCTCGGCCGCCGCGCCCAGGGGCTGGGCGCCGACGGCAAGCAGAAGATCTCGCTCGGGCGCGGCATGATCCGCGACGACGTCGCCGCCATTCTGCTCGACGAGCCGCTCACGGTGATCGACCCGCTTCTGAAATGGCAGCTTCGGCGCAAGCTCAAGCAGATCCACGAGCGCTACCGCCTGACCCTGGTCTACGTCACCCACGACCAGAACGAGGCCCTGACCTTCGCCGACCGGGTGGCGGTCATGTCCGAGGGCCGCATTCTTCAACTCGGCACGCCCCAGGAGCTGTTCGAGACGCCGCGTCATACCTTCGTCGGCTTCTTCATCGGCAGCCCGGGCATGAATTTCATCCCTTGCCGTATCGAGGACGGCGCGGCGCTGGTCGACGGCGCGCGCATCCCGCTCGCGCCCGGCCTCGCGGCGCCCGAGGGCAACGGCGCGCGGCTCGAAATCGGCATCCGCCCCGAGTTCCTGCGCCTCTCCGCGCGCGAGACGCCGGGCGCGGTCGCGGCCAGAATCACCGAGGTCGAGGAGCTCGGCAGCTTCCGCATCGTCACCGTCGCGCTCGGCGAGCGGACGCTGAAGGCCAAGCTCGACGCCGACCGGCCTCTGCCGTCGGAAACCGCGTATCTTTCCTTCCCGCCCGAATGGACCCGGCTCTACGCCGACGGCGGGCTGGTCGAGTAGGGGGCGGACAATGGAGAAATGGCAGGACAACCGGGCGTGGTTTCTCGTCCTTCCCGTGTTCGTCGTGGTCGCGTTCTCGGCGATCATCCCGCTGATGACGGTGGTCAACTACTCGGTTCAGGACATCTTCGGTCCCGGCCAGCGGGTGTTCGTGGGCACCGAATGGTTCGAGGAGGTGCTCGCCGACCGCCGGCTTCACGAGGCGCTGTGGCGCCAGTTCCTGTTCTCGGGCCTGGTGCTGGTGATCGAGATTCCGCTCGGCGTGATGATCGCGCTGGCGATGCCCAAGCGCGGCTGGGGCGCCTCGGCGAGCCTGGTTCTGCTGGCGCTGCCGCTGCTGATCCCCTGGAACGTGATCGGCACCATCTGGATCATCTTCACGCGCCCCGACATCGGCCTGATGGGCGTGGCGATCAACAATCTCGGCATTCCGTTCGACCATTCCGCCTCGCCGATCGACGCCTGGATCACGGTCGTCCTGATGGAGGTCTGGCACTGGACGCCGCTGGTGGCGCTGCTCGCCTATGCGGGTCTGCGCGCGATTCCCGAGGCGTTCTATCAGGCGGCGCGGATCGACGGCGCCACGGCCTGGTCGGTCTTTCTCTACGTCCAGCTTCCGAAGCTGCGCGGGGTGCTGACCATCGCGGTCCTGCTGCGCTTCATGGACAGCTTCCTGATCTACGCCGAGCCCTTCGTGTTGACCGGCGGCGGTCCCGGCAACGCCACCACCTTCCTGTCGATCTATCTGGTGAAGGTCGCGGTCGGTCAGTTCGACCTCGGCCCGGCGGCGGCGTTTTCGATCATCTATTTCCTGATCGTGCTGTTGTTTAGCTGGCTGTTCTATCAGGCGCTCCAGAACGTGGGCACGGGAGACGCGCGATGATGCCGAAAAAGAGAACCATCGGCCTGATCCTCTATTTCCTGCTGCTGTTGCTGCCGATCTACTGGATGTTCAACATGTCGCTGCGCTCGAACGCGGATATCCTCGGCAACTTCGCCTTTTATCCGTCGCGCCCGACGCTCGACAACTACATCAAGATCTTCACCGACGAGACCTGGTATTCGGGCTACATCAACTCGATCATCTACGTCAGCATGAACACGGTCATCTCGCTGACCGTGGCGCTACCGGCGGCCTACGCCTTCTCGCGCTATCGCTTTCTCGGCGACAAGCACATGTTCTTTTGGCTGCTGACCAACCGGATGGCGCCGCCGGCGGTGTTCCTGCTGCCGTTCTTCCAGCTCTACTCGACCTTCGGGCTGATCGATACCTATCTCGCCGTGGCGCTCGCGCATACCCTGTTCAACGTGCCGCTCGCGGTCTGGATTCTCGAAGGCTTCATGTCGGGCGTGCCGCGCGAGATCGACGAAACCGCCTATATCGACGGCTATAGCTTCCCGCGCTTCTTCCTCACGGTGTTCGTGCCGCTGATCCGCTCGGGCATCGGGGTGACGGCGTTCTTCTGCTTCATGTTCTCCTGGGTCGAGCTGCTGCTCGCGCGCACGCTGACGACCACCGACGCCAAGCCGATCGCCGCGATCATGACGCGCACGGTGAGCGCGACCGGGCTCGACTGGGGCCTGCTCGCCGCCGCCGGCATTCTCACCATCCTGCCCGGCGCGCTGGTGATCTGGTTCGTGCGCAATTACATGGCCAAGGGCTTCGCCCTTGGGCGGGTGTAGGAATGCGCGGCGCCGCGGAGCATGAAAACGGGGGCGCGCGGCCATGACCCTCGAATGGATGGCCTGGACCCTGCCGACCGCCGCGTTCTTCGCGGGCATCGCGTTGATCCTGGTCGCCATGACGGTTTGGCAGATCGTCGCGCCCTCGCCCGAGCGTCGGGGGTTCCTGCCGATCGCCACCACCCCGGGCGACCGCCTGTTCATCGGCCTTTTGGGCAGCGCCTATATCCACCTCGCCTGGATCGGGCTTGCGCCCTGGTCGCTCTGGTGGGCGCTCGGGATTTCGATCGTTTACGCCGCCGCCGTCATGCGGTGGGGGTAAGCCACGGGCCGGTTCGTCGGCCCTGGTCGTCATAGGGCGCTGTCGCGCCTTTCTCGCGGGGGAGTCCGGCTCCGGCGACCCCCGCCCGTTCGTCGCGTAGCGGGGCCAGAGAAGAACGATCGTGAAGAACAAACGTCAAGAGGAGGCAACGATGCCAGTTCGTAAACCAAAGACCGGGATCCCCGTCGCCCTTCTGGGCGCGGCCGCCGGTCTCGCCCTCGCGGTCTCGGCGGGATCCGCCCGGGCCGACATGGCCGCGGCCGAGCGCTGGGTCGACAGCGAATTCCAGCCCTCCACCCTGACCCGCGAGCAACAGCTCGAGGAGATGGCGTGGTTCATCAAGGCGGCCGCGCCCTTCAAGGGCATGGAGATCAAGGTCGTCTCCGAGACCATTCCGACCCACAGCTACGAGTCCAAGGTTCTGGCCAAGGCGTTCACCGAGATCACCGGGATCAAGATCACCCACGACCTGATCCAGGAAGGCGACGTGATCGAGAAGCTCCAGACCCAGTGGCAGTCGGGCAAGAACATCTACGACGCCTACATCAACGACTCCGACCTGATCGGCACCCACTTCCGCTACGGGTTCGTGGTGCCGCTGTCGGACTGGATGGCCGGCGAGGGCAAGGACGTGACCCTGCCGACGCTGGACGTCGACGACTTCATCGGCAAGTCGTTCACCACCGGCCCCGACGGCAAGCTCTATCAGCTTCCCGACCAGCAGTTCGCGAACCTCTACTGGTTCCGCTACGATTGGTTCCAGCGCCCCGACTTCAAGAAGAAGTTCAAGGAGATCTACGGCTACGATCTCGGCGTGCCGGTCAACTGGTCGGCCTACGAGGACATCGCCGATTTCTTCACCAACGTCGTCAAGGAGATCGACGGCAAGGCGGTCTACGGCCATATGGACTACGGCAAGAAGGCCCCCGACCTCGGCTGGCGCTTCACCGACGCCTGGCTGTCGATGGCCGGCGAAGGCGACAAGGGCCTGCCCAACGGCAAGCCGGTCGACGAATGGGGCATCCGCATGGAAGGCTGCCGTCCGGTCGGATCCAGCGTCAGCCGCGGCGGCGCCACCAACGGCCCGGCGGCCAAGTATGCGCTGCGCAAGTACATGGAATGGCTGCGCAAATACGCGCCTCCGGGAGCGCTCGGCATGGACTTCTACCAGTCGCTGCCGAGCCTCGCCAAGGGCAACGTCGCCCAGCAGATCTTCTGGTACACGGCGTTCACCTCGGCGATGGTCGCGCCGCGGAGCGAGGGCAACAACACCGTGGATGAGAACGGCATGCCCCTGTGGCGCATGGCCCCCTCGCCCCACGGCCCCTACTGGGAGAAGGGCATGAAGCTCGGCTACCAGGACGCGGGTTCGTGGACCCTGTTCAAGTCGACGCCCGTCGACCGCCGCAAGGCCGCCTGGCTCTACGCCCAGTTCACGGTCTCCAAGACGGTCTCGCTCAAGAAGTCGCACGTCGGCCTGACCTTCATCCGCGAGAGCGACATCCAGGACCCGTCGTTCACCAAGCGGGCGCCCAAGCTCGGCGGACTGATCGAGTTCTACCGCTCGCCCGCGCGGGTCTCCTGGACGCCGACCGGCGTCAACGTGCCCGACTACCCGAAGCTCGCCCAGCTCTGGTGGCAGAACATCGGCGAGGCGGTGGCCGGCGAGGTGACCGTCGATACCGCCATGGACAACCTTGCCCGCGCCCAGGACAAGGTCATGGCGCGCATCGAGCGCTCGGGCGTTCAGGGCGAGTGCGGACCGAAGCTCAACCCGGAGGTCGATCCGTCCGTCTGGCTCAACAAGCCGGGCTCGCCCAAGGCCAAGCTCGCCAACGAAAAGCCCCAGGGCATCACGGTCGATTACGACGAGCTGATCAAGGCCTGGCGCGAGGGCCGCGCCCAGTAATCCGGCCCCATTGGACCACCCTCGGGGGGCGGGAAAACCCGCCCCCCTTTTTTGCGCCCGTATCATTTTCGAATGCCCGCGCAAGGAGCGGATAGCGCGCGGGCACCGATCCGCGCTATGACGGATCGAGACGCGCAACCAAGCTCCGGACGGGCGACATGCAGACCGCCGACGCCACCGCTCCTTCCGCCGATCACGCCGACGATCCCGACCGCGACCGCTGGGCCGCCGTGCTCGCGCGCGATCCGGCCTTCGACGGCGCCTTCGTCTTCGCGGTCGCGACCACCGGGATCTATTGCCGGCCGTCCTGCCCCGCGCGGCGGGCGCAGCGGCGCAACGTCGCCTTCTACGCCGACGCCGCCGAGGCCGAGCGCGCGGGCTATCGCCCCTGCCGCCGCTGCGCTCCCGACGGCGGCGGGCCCGAGGCCGCGCGTCGGGACGCGGTGCGCCGCGCCTGCGATTTTCTCGACGCTCACGCGGACGGCCCGCCGACGCTGGCCGCGCTCGCCCGCCACGTGGGCTTGAGCCCCTCGCACCTCCAGCGCCTGTTCACCCGCGCGCTCGGCGTTAGCCCGCGCGCCTACGCCGATGCGCGCCGCACCGCGCGGCTGAAGGCGCATCTGCGCGCGGGCGAGGACGTGACCGGCGCGCTCTATGCCGCGGGCTTCGGCGCGCCGAGCCGGCTGTACGAGCAGGCGGGCGCGACCCTCGGCATGACCCCGGGCGCCTACCGCCGGCGCGGCCGGGGCCTGCGCATCGCCTTCGCCGTCGCGCCCTGCGCGCTCGGGCGGGTGCTGGTCGCCACGACCGCGCGCGGCGTCTGCGCGGTCTATCTGGGCGACGACGCCCGGGCGCTCGAGGCCGAGCTTCGCGCCGAGTTCGCCGCCGCCGAGATCGACCGCGACGATTCCGCGCTCGCCGAGGCGGTCGCGGCGGTGGTCGCGCGCATCGACGGCAAGCCCGCCGCCCGCGACCTGCCGCTCGACGCCCAAGGCACCGCCTTCCAGCGTCGGGTCTGGGAGGAGCTGCGGCGCATTCCGCCCGGCGAGACGCGCAGCTATTCGGCGGTCGCCGAGGCGCTCGGGCGGCCCACGGCCACGCGCGCGGTGGCGCGCGCCTGCGCGACCAACCAGGTTTCGGTGCTGATCCCCTGTCATCGCGTGCTGCGCGCCGACGGGGGGCTCGGCGGCTACCGCTGGGGGATCGCGCGCAAGCGCGCCCTGCTCGACGTCGAACGCAAGGACGGACCCGCGCGTGACGACCGCGGCATCTAGGGCGATTCCCGCCTGGCTCGGCGTCGTCTCGGTCGCGATCGGCGCGACGATCCTGGGCTCGGCGGCGATCTTCGCGCGGCTCGCCTACGACGGCGGCGCCGATACGGTGACCTTGCTCGCGATCCGCTTCACGGTGATGGCCACGGTGATGTTCGCCGCCGCGCGGGTGCTCGGGTTTCCCCTGCGCCTGCCGCGCCGCCTGTGGCCGGGGGTCGCGGCGGTGGGGGTCGTGTTCGGGCTCTCGACCTACGGCTACATCGGCGCGGTCGCCTATATTCCGGTGAGCCTGAGCGTGCCGATCATCTACACCTACCCGCTGATCGTCGCGGCGATCGCCCGGGTCGTGAACGACGAACCCTTCGGCGCCGTCAAATGGCTCGCCGTGCTGGTCGCCTTCGCGGGCGTCGCCGTGATGCTCGGGGTTTCGTTCGACGGGCTCGACGGGCGCGGCGTCGCGCTCGCCTTCCTGGGCGCGGTCGCCTTCGCGCTCGCCACGCTTGGCGGCGCGCGACTGATGCGCGAAATTCCGGTTCCGGTTCTGATCGCCTACATGTCGGCGATCGCGGCGATCGGCTTCGTCGCGGCGGGGATCGCGGCGGGTGGCTTCGTCCCGCCCGAAACGTCGCTCGGCTGGATCGGGGCGGCGGGCGTCACCGGAGCGTTTTTGTTCGGTTTTCTCGGCTTCTTCATCGCCGTCCGCGTCATCGGCGAGACGCGCAGCGCGGTGATCTCGAATCTCGAGCCGGTCGCGAGCGTGCTGGGGGCGATCGCCATCCTCGGCGAGACGCTGACGCCCGCGGTCGCGGTCGGCGCGCTGATGGTGTTGGGCGGGATTCTCGTCCTGCTCGCCGAGGACGCCCGCCTGCGCCGCCGCGCGCCCGATCTCCCCTAAACGATCCCGGCCTCGGGGAGCGGCGCGGCGTCGAGCACCCGGCGATAGCCGAGCCGCGCGAGATCGAGGATGACGAACCGTCCCTCCAGCAAAAGCTCGGCCAAGGCGCGCCCGACCGCCGGCGCCTGTTGCAGCCCGTGGCCCGAGAAGCCGCAGGCGACGTAAAAGTTCTCGCAGCCCCCTTCCCAGGGGCCGATGATCGCGTTGGCGTCGAGCCGGTTGACCGCGTAAAGCCCGGCCCAGGCCCGCTGGACGCGGATCGCCTCGAAGGCCGGAACCCGCGCCGCCAGCACCGGCCAGACCGCGGTCTCGAACCAGTCGTAATCGACCTCGAAGTTGACGCCCGCGGGCTCGTCCGGGTTCGACCGCCCGCAGATATAGCCCCGGCCCTCGGGCCGGAAGTAGGTGCCGGTGGGGTCGATCACCAGGGGCAGGGGTTCGAGGGTTTCGCGGGTCTCGAAGTAGAACACCATGCGGCGCACGGGCTCGACCGGAAGCGCCATGCCGGCCATCGCCGCGACCTCGCCCGCCCAGGCGCCGGCCGCGTTGACGAAAGCCCCGGCCGCGAGCCGCTCGCCCGAGGCGAGGCGCAGGGCGGCGATGCGGTCTTGCGCGCGCTCGATTCCGACCACCGCGTCGGCGCGATAGGTCACGCCCAGGCTGCGCGCCTTGCGCCGAAAGCCCTGAAGCGCGGCGTGGGGATCGATCCAGCCGTCCTCCGTGCCGAGCGAGCCGGCGACGACGCCCTCGGTGTCGATCGAGGGAAAGCGCGCCCGGATCGCCGCCGCGTCCAGAATCTCGACCGGCGCGCCGAGGTCGCGCTGGACCCGGTGATTGGCCTCGAGCGCGGCGCGTCCGGCGGCGCTCGCCAGGAACAGGTATCCACCCCGGTGAAATCCCACGGGCGCCGCCGGCTCGCCGTCGACCGCCATCAGCGTCTCGAAGTCGCGATAGACCGCGAGCCCGTACTGCGACATGCGGATGTTCTCGGGCAGGCTGAACTGCTGGCGCACGCCGCCCGCCGAGCGCGGCGTCG
>CAZHDF010000159.1:0-8080 GCA_964531525.1 uncultured Alphaproteobacteria bacterium
ATCTGCCGCCGGGCACGGGCGACGCCCAGCTCACGCTCGCGCAACGGGTGCCGCTGACCGGCGCCGTGATCGTCTCGACGCCTCAGGACATCGCGCTTCTCGACGCGCGCAAGGGGCTTAACATGTTCCGCAAGGTCGACGTGCCGGTGTTCGGCATCGTCGAGAACATGAGCTACTACGTTTGCCCCGAATGCGGCCACCGGGCCGAGATCTTCGCCCATGGCGGCGCCCGGCGCGAGGCCGAGCGGCTCGGCACCAGCTTCCTCGGCGAGGTGCCGCTCGACATCGAGATCCGCGAGACCTCGGACTCGGGCACGCCTATCGTGGTCTCGAATCCGGACAGTCCCCAGGCCGCCGCCTACCGCGCGATCGCGGCGAGCGTCGCCGAAAAGATCGACGCCGCGATCGGCGATGCGACCCACGCCGGGCCGCGAATCGTCATTCAATAAGCCGGGACAATGGGGCGGGGGCCGGTCGGCGCCTACCCCTCGTCCGCGCGGCCCAGAACGGCCATCAGCTCGCGCCATTCGCGGGGCGAGAGGCCGCTTTCGGCCCGGTCCACCGCCTCGCCCGCGAGCAGCCGCCTGACCACGTCGAGGCCGGCGGCCGACAGCGCGACCCCGCCGAGGCGGTAGTCGCGAAACGCCTCGAACGCCAGCGGCACCCAGCGCGCGACCGTCTCGATCATCGCGTCGGCATAGGCGCGGATCTCGTACTGGGCGTGCGGATCGGCGCGCAGGTCGAGGAAATGCAGCAGGTTGTGGAGGTCGATCTTCCAGTACCACTGGGTATAGAAGTTGAGCGTCAGGTTCATCCGCGCGAGCTCGCGCGCGAGCCCCGCGCGCTCGGGATCGAGCGGCGCGCCCCCCTCGTCCTCGTTCAGCATTTCGGCGTAGTGGTCGTAGCAGCGCTCGGCGTCGTCGCGTAGCAGATCGAGCACGCGCCGCGCCTCGTCGCCCTCGAGGACCGCGCCGCGCCCCTGGCGGTTGCTCGCCGATTGGGCGCCGAGATGCTCGGGCGCGGGGAGATAGAACTCGCGGTCGAGGATCGAGTAGCGCGCCGAGTACTCGTTGACGTTGGCGGTGCGGTGGCGAATCCACTGGCGGGCGACGAAGATCGGCAGCTTGACGTGGTACTTGATCTCGCACATCTCGAACGGCGTCGTGTGGCGGTGGCGCATGAGATAGCGGATCAGCCCCCGATCGCCGCTGACCTTTCTAGTCCCCCGGCCGTAGGAAACCCGCGCCGCCTGAACGATCGCGTCGTCGTTGCCCATGTAGTCGATGACGCGCACGAAGCCGTGGTCGAGCACCGGAATCGCGGTGTAGAGGATCTCCTCGAGCCCGGGGGCGACGCTGCGCCGGGTGGACGCGCTCGCGGCGCGGCTTTCGTCGATCTCGGCCTGCTGTTCGGGGGTGAGGACCATGAGGTCTCCCTGGGATCTTTTGGCGCTTGGCGGCCCGTTGCCGCACTTTAACCTTTCGGCGCGAGCGGGGCCAGACGGCAGGTTCCGGCGATCGCACCTTTCATCCTTCGGCCCGACACCTTATATTCCTGGGGTCGGCTTGACCGACTATGGCGATAAACGCCGTTCGGAATAACCGTAGCGGACCCGGGGGCAGTACCCGGCGCCTCCACCAGTTTCGCCGCGGCGCGCCGCCGAGAATTCGGCGCCTCGCGGCATCCCATGGGGGCGAAACAGGATCGACGCGCGTGGTAAAGGGACGGTTTTCGCCCGGCATGGTACCGCCGTTATCGGGCCATCCTAGAAGTGCCAATGACAACCATGAGTTGGCTCTCGCTGCCTAATAGGTAAGCGCGGTTCGGGGGGCACCGGGCAACAGAAGCCCCCCACTTCCCGCCCCCCGCGCGAGAGAAGGAAACGAAAAGAACGGGAGAGCCCGGATGGCCGAGGATTTGATGCGCTACGACAGGCTGGTCGACGACGCCCTGCGCGGCGTCGTGGTTCGGGTTCTGCGGCGCGTGCTCAAGGAAGGTCTTCGCGGCGATCATCATTTCTATCTTTCGTTCCGCACCGATCACCCGGGCGTGTCGCTGAGCGACGAGCTGCGCGCGCGTTATCCGGAAGAGCTCACCATCGTCCTTCAGCACCAGTTCTGGGACCTTGAGGTCGACGACGAGACCATCGGCGTGACGCTCAGCTTCGGCGGCCGGCGCCAACGGATCGTCCTGCCGCTCGCGGCGGTGACGGCGTTCGCCGACCCGAGCGTGAAGTTCGGTCTTCAGTTCAACGACGGCGGCGGCATGCCGTCGGCCGAGGACGCCGCCGAGGGTCCGGGGGACGTCGAGGCGGAGAGCGCGCCGCCGGGAAACGCCGAGGTGAAGGCGGCCCGGAGCGAACCCGCCGCGAGCGACAAGGCCGGCGACGCCGGCGCCGAGGTCGTGACCCTCGACGCCTTCCGCAAGAAGTAGCGCGGCGCCTCGCCCCGGAACCATGGCCGCGAGCGACGAGTTCGTCTCCTACCTGATCGATCAGCTCGCGCCCTTCGGCGCGGTGTCGCCCCGGCGCATGTTCGGCGGCTGCGGGCTGTTCCGCGATGGGCTGATGATCGCCCTGATCGCCGACGAGACGCTCTACCTCAAGGCCGACGATACCTGCCGCGCCGACTTCGAGGCCGCGGGCGCGATCCCCTTCACCTATCGCCGCGCGGACAAGCGAGTGGCGCTGTCCTATCTTTCGGTTCCGGCCGAGGTGCTCGACGACGCGGACGCGCTGTCGTCCTGGGCCGAGGCGGCCTTCGCCGCCGCCCGCCGGGGAGCGCGACACCGCTCCATTCGAAATGAATCGGCGCCGACTTAACGGATCATACGCTAGTCGCCCCCGTTGCCCCGTGCTATTTATGCCGCACCGCAACCAAGCGAGGAGCGCGCGTCATGGCACAGGAATCCAACTTCCGGACAGAGACCGATTCCTTCGGCCCCATCGAGGTTCCGGCCGACCGCTATTGGGGCGCGCAAACCCAGCGATCGTTGCAGAATTTCCGCATCGGCGCGGACCGCATGCCGCTACCGGTGATCCACGCGCTCGGCATCGTCAAGAAGGTCGCGGCAATGTTGAACGCCGAGTACGGGCGGCTCGATCGGCGCCTCGCCGACGCCATCGTCCAGGCCGCCGACGAGGTGATCGCGGGCAAGCTCGACGACCATTTTCCGCTGGTGGTCTGGCAGACCGGCTCGGGCACGCAGTCGAACATGAACGCCAACGAGGTGATCGCCAACCGCGCCAACGAGATCCTCGGCGCGCCGCTCGGGACCAAGGACCCGGTCCATCCCAACGATCACGTCAACATGCAGCAGTCGTCGAACGACAGCTTCCCGACCGCCATGCACATCGCCGCCGTCCGCGAGATCCACGAGCGCCTGATCCCGGGGCTAGAGCACCTGCTCGCCGCGATCGAGGAAAAGTCCCGCGCCTTCGCCGACATCATCAAGATCGGCCGCACTCATCTTCAGGACGCGACCCCGCTGACCCTCGGCCAGGAGTTCTCGGGCTACGCCGCCCAGGTGCGCAACGGGATCGCGCGCGTCCGCGACGCCCTGCCGCGCCTCTACAAGCTCGCCCAGGGCGGCACGGCGGTGGGCACCGGGCTCAACACCAAGAAGGGCTTCGACGTCCGCTTCGCCGAAGAGGTCGCGACGCTCACGGGGCTCCCCTTCGAGACCGCCGAGAACAAGTTCGAGGCGCTCGCCGCCCATGACGCGATCGTCGAGATGTCAGGGGCGCTCAACGTGATCGCGTGCTCGCTGATGAAGATCGCCAACGACATCCGCCTGCTCGGCTCGGGGCCGCGCTGCGGGCTCGGCGAGATCCGCCTGCCCGAGAACGAGCCCGGCTCGTCGATCATGCCGGGCAAGGTCAACCCGACCCAGTGCGAGGCCATGACCATGGTCTGCGCGCAAACGATGGGCAACCACGCGGCGATCACGGTCGCGGGCGCGACCGGGCATCTCGAGCTCAACGTGTTCAAGCCGGTGCTGATCCACAACCTCCTGCATTCGATCCGCCTGATCGGCGACGCGGCCGCGAGCTTCACCGACAACTGCGTCGCGGGCATCGAGGCAAACAAGGAGCGGATCGAGCGCCTGCGCGACGACTCGCTCATGCTGGTCACCGCGCTCAACCCCCATATCGGCTACGACAACGCCGCCAAGGTCGCGAAGAAGGCCTATGCCGAGGGCACCACGCTGGTCGAGGCGGCGGTGGCGCTCGGCCTGCTCACGCCCGAGCAGTTCGCCGAATGGGTGCGGCCCGAGAACATGGTGGGACCGACGCCCTGACCCGCGCGCCCGAAAAGACGAGAATCGGCGCCGTCCCGCGCCGCCATTCGGTGGTCGTCGCCGGGCACCGCACCAGCGTCTCGATCGAGGACGTGTTCTGGGACGTCTTGCGCGCCATCGCAGCCGAGCGCGGGATCTCGCTCAACCGCCTGATCACCGAGATCGACGACCGCCGCGACGGCAACCTCTCGAGCGCGCTCCGCGTCCACGCCGCCGAATGGCTGCGCGCCGGCGGGGCCGGGGAACCGCCGCGACGACGGTTTCCCCGTTAACTTGCCCGCCCTATCCGCGCCTCGGGCGACGGCGCAGGAAGCCAAGCCCGGCGAGACCAACGGCGAAGAGCGCCAGGGTGGCGGGTTCGGGAACCGGCACACCGCCGGCGCCGGCGGCGAAAATCCCGGTGGGACCGTTGTTCTCATCGAACAACTCCACCAGGGTAAAGCTCCCGAGGATGCTTGCCATGACAGGCTCGGCTGGCGGCTTGTTGTCGATCCTCCCGCCGATTTTCGCTGGACTCAAGTTATGCAAAACCAGGCCGCCGCCGAGATCGATCTCGAAGAACACGTCGAAGAAGCTGTCCGCCGAGCCCGGGGCGAACGGATCGATATCCAAGGTGCCCGGAATGTTGTCGACGAGTTCCTCGATGAAGCCCGTGGACGACATGCCCGGGTTCAGCCCCACGCCGACCGGCCCATGGCTGCTTGACCCGGTGAGGCTCAAGGCCACGATCTCGACCGGCACCTCCTCGCGGCCGTTGCCATCGCCATCGCTGGCGCTGCCTTCTCCCACCGGAAACGTGACTTCATACGTCAGTGACCCGACGAGATTGACGGTTTCGGCGGCGCTGCCGGGGAACATCAACTCCATCGCGATTCCGATGTTCGGAAACGTGTCGGTTTCCACGAACGTCGCCTTGGCGGGGGTTCCCTGCATCAACAGCAATCCCATCGCCGCCAGAGCGACTCGGACCCAAGATCCTTTCATCATTTGCCCCCTTCCACTCGGCCCGACGGACGCCGGCAGTCCACCATGCCCGTGGCGCGCTCCCTGACACGGCGGTCTCGCGGTTGCCCCGCACCCGCCGCGCAACGCCCGTGGTCGACGATGCCGCCGGCCCCGCCCACCGGGGTCCGTGAGCACCGTTTCCCGATATTGGTTAATATGCAAAAACCATGCCAAAATTATGGATTTTTATATTTTCAGGGAACTGCCAGGTAGATTGGAGTCGTTCCAAATATTAACCGTAAAAAATACCGACACTTAATCTTGTGGATTTTCTTTCGTCGCGGCCTGACGCAATCATGATTCTCCGTTATTTGGCAAAACATTAAGCCTATCCGATACATCGAAAATGGAGTGTAAGAAATTCCGACACCGAAAGCCGAGAACCCCGTAACAAGGCATGTGAATGGGGGTAATTCGGCTACATAGAGGCTGATTTTGGATCTATCCGGGGAATGTCGGTTTACACATTTTTTGATGGTTTTTTGGCGATTCTGGGGAATTTATTTGACAACCTATTGGTTTCACAAGATTCCCGAGTCCAATCTTAACCTCAATCAATGTCGGGGTATTTTACAGTTTCGCCACCGGAAAATCGGCGCGCGAACTTAACCATTTGAAAAATATGAATGGCGACGCCATGGCACGGTACTTGCAGCGAAAATTACACGAGGTGACTCGCAAACAAGCGGCATCACCGGCGGTGAGCCGCGAAGAGAGGGGGAAATCATGCCTCGATATTTGCACATGGCAGTGGCGATCGCGTTCGGCGCATTCGGCTGGGTGGTCCCGGCCGGCGCCGGCGTCATTTTCGACAATGGCGCGCCGCTGGTCGATCCGGTTCCTTCCAATGGAATATTGAGCGATTTCGATACGCCGCAACAAATCGCGGATGACTTCACGCTGAGCTCCGGCGCCAACACCATCACCGACGTCCATTGGTGGGGAGGGTATGCTTTATCCAACACGCCCTCGGCGGACGATTTCACGATCCGGATCTTTCCCGATGCGAGCGGCGCGCCCACGACGACTCCCGCCTACACATTCGCCATCGGCGCCGCCGGACGGACCGCGACCGGCGATACGATCACGCCGGTCAACCGATCGTTCGACGTCTTCGAGTACTCGACCACGATAACGGCGACGACGCTTGCCGCGGGAACCACGTTCTGGCTGTCGATCGTCAACGACACCCCTCCTCCCGCGGGCGGCACCAACGACGACTGGTTATGGGTAATGTCGGCCACGAGCGGCGGCAATGATGCCGGTCGCGGATCCGACACTGCTTCTTGGGGTGATTTCGGTACTGAAGTGGCGTTTCAGCTCACCGACGACACGGCGCCCAAGCAGGTGCCCGAGCCCGCGACGCTGGCGCTGTTCGCCGGCGGGCTTCTGGCCCTCGGCGTCCTGAGACGCCGCCGCTCCACCCGAGCGGCGTGAACCACGCCCCTCCCCGCGGGGAAATCCGGCCCCGACTTTCCGCCGGGGCCGCACCCTGTCGAATCACGCCCGTGAGCGTCCAACCGGCCGTGATTCTTGGATTACTCCCCGTTAATTAGGGGCGCGAGCCGGCGAGGCCAAACCTCGGCGGCGGATGGCGGGACCGGTCGCGGAGCGGGTTCGCCCGCCGCCAAGTCCCGCCCGACCGATCGGCGCTGGCGGGCTACGCCGCCCGGCGTCTGGAGCGCTGGGCGTTGCGGCGGCGTTGGCCTGGGCTCTTCTTGCGCTGGGGACCTTGCCGCGCCGGGCCGGGATCGTTCGCGATCTCGACCGCGTGGTAGGGGTGGTCCACGATCACCGGCACGCTCTGGCGAATGGTTCTCTCGATATCGCGCAGGGCGGCGCGTTCGTCGCGGTCGCAGAACGAGATGGCGATCCCCGCCGCCCCGGCGCGCGCCGTGCGGCCGATGCGGTGCACGTAGCTTTCGGGGTCGTTGGGCAGCTCGAAGTTGATGACGTGGGTCACGCCCTCGACGTCGATGCCGCGCGCGGCGATGTCGGTCGCCACCAGCGCCCGGATGCGCCCCGAGCGAAAGCTCTTGAGAGCCCGCTGGCGGGCATTCTGGGCCTTGTTGCCGTGGATGGCGTCCGCTTGAACGCCGCCGTGCTCGAGGTGCCGGGCGACGCGGTCGGCGCCGTGCTTGGTGCGGGTGAAGATGAGAACCCGCTCGAAATCCTTGTCCTTCAGCAGCTCGCCGAGCAGCGCCCGCTTCTTGTCCTTGGGCACGAACAGAACCCGCTGCTCCACCTTCTCGGCGGTGGTCGCGGTCGGCGCGGCCTCGACCCGCACCGGGTCGTTCAGCAGGCTGGCGGCCAGGCCCTGGACCGATTTCGGCATGGTGGCCGAGAACAGCACCGTCTGGCGGCGGGCGGGCAGGGCGGCGGCGATCCGCCTCACGTCGCGGATGAAGCCCATGTCGAGCATCCGGTCGGCCTCGTCGAGGACGAAGACCTCGACCGCATCGAGCCGCAAGTGGCCCTGGTTCATCAGGTCGAGAAGCCGCCCCGGCGTGGCGACCAGCGCATGCACGCCCCGGGCGAGGGCCTTGATCTGGGGACGGCTGGAGGTGCCGCCGAAAACCACCGCCGAATACAGGCGCAAATGGCGGCCGTAGGCCCCGAGGCTGTCGCCGATCTGGCTCGCCAACTCGCGGGTCGGGGCCAGGATCAGCGCGCGCGGGGCGCGGCGATGGAGCTTGCGCGGGTCCTTCGCCAGG
This sequence comes from uncultured Alphaproteobacteria bacterium, assembly GCA_964531525.1. GTDB lineage: Bacteria > Pseudomonadota > Alphaproteobacteria > JAAXGF01 > JAAXGF01 > CAYYWV01. The sequence continues at coordinate 8,019 of CAZHDF010000159.1, forward strand.
TGGTGCAGCAGGGGCAGGGCGAAGGCGGCCGTCTTGCCGGTGCCGGTCTGGGCGACGCCCAG
>CAZHDF010000160.1:0-8060 GCA_964531525.1 uncultured Alphaproteobacteria bacterium
CGGGAGCGGCCCCGCCTTCCAGGGGCCGATGGCGGGGTCGATTACGCCCGCGGCCGCGCAGGACCGCACGGAAGCGAAGGCCGAAACCGTGCTCAGCGACGCGATCGACGGTTTCTTCAAGGCCCGCGACGAGCGCGAGGCCGGCACACCCAAACCTTCGCCGTTTTTGCGGATGTTCGGGACCCGCTGAACTCCCCGACGATCAGTTCGCTTTACCTCTCTCTTACTCGGCCCCGTTTCGGCGGGGCCGCTTTTTTTCGGTTTTGAGCGGGGGATGCGCTACGTTCCCGGCCTTCCCCGCCCACGCCCGCGCTGACGACGCCACCAGCGCAGAAACCACAGGCCGAGCGCGATCGGCACGACGATGCCCGCGCCCGCGAGCACGAAGGGGCCCAGCCAGCGCGCCAATGCGACCAGGCTTTCGCCGATGCCCTGCGCGGTCTCGACGACCCAGGTCCAGACATCGGTCGCCGACAGGCCGAGCGCCGCCAGACCCGCGCCGACGACCAGGCTCCAGATCACGATCTTGACCGCCTTGCCCATGGCGGCTAGCCCGCGTGGCCCGTCCGTCCGCCCGGATCGCTCATTGGTTCCGAATGCTTTCGATCTTGCGGTCGGTGTTGAACTGGCTGAGCGCGTAGGCCGCCCAGATCGCCGCCGGAATCCAGCCGATCAAGGTAATCTGAAGAATAAGGCAGATGATGCCGGCGAACGGCCGGCCGATGGTGAAGAACAAAAGCCACGGAAGAAGCAGTGCGATAAGCAGTCGCATGGCGACACGCTCCCTGTCGTCTATGCTCTTGGCGTCTGTGCCCTTGGCGTCGATTTCGGCGCGACGGGCCTCCGGCGCGCCCGGCGACCCTACAAAGACAGGCCCGGCCAGTCCACGGGAAAAGCGCCGCGCGCCGCGCTTCCCCTGGACAGCGGCCGGCTCCCTGTCCTATCAAGGCGGACGCGCCCGGCGCCACCCTCACGCCGAATCGCGCCGAATTGCATGGATGACGGACCTCGCCATGGATGCCAAAGCGCCACCGCGCCGCCTGCTCGCCGCCGACGAACCCGCGCCCGTGACGGTCGAGCGCCCGGACGCCCCCTCGCTTTTCCTGCTCACTTGCGATCACGCGGGCAAGCGCATTCCGCGCGCGCTCGGCGATCTCGGCCTCGGAGCCGAGGACCGCGAGCGACACATCGCCTGGGACATCGGCGCGCTGGCCGTCGCACGCGGCCTCTCGACGCGGCTCGACGCGACCCTGATCGCGCAGACCTATTCGCGCCTGGTGATCGACTGCAACCGCGATCCCTCGGTCGCCGATTCGATCGCCACCGTGAGCGAGACCACCCCGATCCCCGGCAACGAGAACCTCGCGCCCGGGGACGCCGAGACGCGCGTGCGCGAGATTCTCCGCCCCTATCAGGCCGCGATCGCCGCGGCGCTGGACGCCCGCGACCGCGCCGGGCGGATAAGCGTGCTGGTCGCCGTGCACAGCTTCACGCCGGTCTACAAGGGGGTCGCCCGACCCTGGCATCTCGGTATTCTCTACAATCGGGATCCGCGCCTGCCGCACGCGATGATCGCGCGCGCCCGCGCGGCCGGCGACCTCTGTGTCGGCGACAACGAGCCCTACCGCGTCTCCGACAAGACCGATTACACGATCCCGGTTCACGGCGAGCGGCGCGGCATCGCCCATGTCGAGATCGAGATCCGCCAGGACCTGGTCGCCGACGCCCAAGGTCAGGCCGAATGGGCGGCGCGGCTCGAAACCTACCTTACCGGCGCGCTCGCCGATATCGAGGCCGCGGGCGTCTGGCCCTGAGCGGGCGGCGCAACCGTCGAGGCCCACGCTACAGCAGTTTCTCCATGATCACGACGTCGACCCAGGCGCCGTCGAGCCGCCCCTGCTCGCGGTAGACGCCGACCCGGCGGAACCCGGCCCGGGCGTATAGCGCCATGCCCGCCGCGTTGTGGGGAAAGGCGGCGAGCACCAGCTTGTGGTAGCCGATCGCCCGCGCGCGCTCGACCAGCGCCATGATCAGCGCCCGCCCGACGCCGCGTCCGCGCGCGGCGCGCCCGACGTAGATCGAGAAATCGGCGACCCGGTCATAGGCCGCGCGCGGATTGAAAACGTTGAGGCTGCCCCAGCCGACGACCTCCCCGCCGATCTCGGCGACCAGGACCGGGTGGCGCGGCCCGCGCGCGGCGAGCCAGTCGCGACGGTCATCGGGGGTGGAAAGGCGCGTCTCGAGCGTCGCGAGCCGGTCCTCGATTCCCTCGTTGTAGATCGCGCTGATCGCCGCCGCATCGCCCGTGCCGGCCAGCCGGACGACGGGCGGCGCGCGGCGCATCCCACTCATTCGTCGCGTTTCTCGATCCACTCCCGCGCACGCTTCTGCGCCTCGGCGAGCTGCTCGGGCGTGAGCAGGCGCGCGACCGCGTCGCGCTCGGCCACGGCGGCGTCGCGCTGGCTCCCGCGCGACATCTTGGCCGCCGCGAGGTTGAACCAGACATGGGCCTGAACCGGGTCGGCCGGAACGCCCTTGCCGGTCTCGAACAGGGTGCCGAGGTTGTACTGGGCGGTCGCGTGGTCCTTGTCGGCGGCCTTGGCGTACCAGCTCGCCGCCTTGGCGTAGTCCTGGGCGACGCCCTTGCCGATCTCGAACAGGACGCCGAGGTTGTACTGGGCGGCGGCATAGCCCTGGTCGGCCGCCTTGCGGTAGAGCGCGGCGGCGGCGGCATAGTCCTGGGCCACCCCCCAGCCACGCTGGTAGTAGACGCCGAGATTGGTCTGCGCCTCGGGCAGCCCCTGATCGGCGGCGCGGCGGAACCATTCGGCGGCGCGCGCGTAGTCCTGCGGCACGCCCTCGCCGCGATCGTACATGACGCCCAGGCTGAACTGGGCCTCGGCGTGGCCGCCCTCGGCGAGCGCGCGGAACTCCCGCGCCGCCGCCGGATAATCGCCGCTTTTGTAGGCGGTGAGCGCATCGAGGTAGTCGGCGCGGGCGGGCGCGGCCGACGCGAGAACGACGGCGGCGGCGAACAAGGCAACGACGGCGCATGAAATGCGTTTCACGGCGGATGCCTCCTCTGTCCCTGTTTCCTGTCCTTCTTGCTTATCGGACTTGCTTATCGGATCAGGGTAGCGCAAGGCGCGCTCGCGCGAAATCCCCGCGCGTGGAAGCGGCCGCGGTCGGGTCAGACCGAGAGTTCGTCCGCCACCGGCTCGTCGTCGAGCGCCGGCGCGGCCATCGCCGCCGGCAGCGCCGGCATGAACGCGACGCCGGCCTCGTCGAGCGCCGCGAGCACCGCCCGGTTGGCGGTATAGCGGGTCTGGAAATAATGCCGGCTGGGCACCCAGAACCGCGCGCCGAGGACGACCCCGCCGTAGGTAAAGCCGTGCACGCCGACCTGCGGCGCGGGATCGGCGGCGACCCCCTCGACCCCGCCGAGCGCCGCCTCGATCGCCGCGACGGCGCGGTCGGCGTCGACCCCGGCGGCGATCGCGATCCGGGTCTCGACGACCCGCCGCTGATGCGAGTTCACGATCACCCGGCCGACGATCTCCTTGTTGGGAACCGTGATGCGCTCGCCGTCCTCGCCGATCAGCACGGTATGCGCCAGCGTCACCGTCTCGACCACTCCGCTCGCGCCCTGAACCGTGATGGTGTTGCCGACCGTGAAGGGCCGGGCGAGGATGATCGACAGTCCCGCGCCGTAGTTCGACAGCGGCCCCTGGATGGCGAGCGTCGCGCCGAAGGCCGAGGCGCCGGCGAGCGCGATCAGGGGCGCGATCGAGATTCCGAAATTGCCGAGCGTGATGACGACCACGAAGGCGAGCAGGACGATGCGCACCAGATTGCCGAGAAACTTGGCGAGCGTCGCGTCGATGTTACGGGCTTCCGCCAGCCGCGCGATGCGCGCGCCGCACCAGCTCGCGAGCTTGATGCCGACGACCAGAAAGAACAGCGCGCCCAGGATCTGGAAGCCGTAGGCGACCGCGAACTCGACCAGGGTGTCGACGAGGCGGGTGACGGTCTGGAGGTTTTGTTCGATGCTTTGTTCCATGGTCCCGGAGATGCGTTGGCCAGCGAGCCGATAACCGGCCCGGCGGCGTTAAGCCGACACGCTCAGTCGCCGCCGCCGAGAAGTCCCTTGAGGGTGTTGCCCGCTCCCTCGGTGACCGACTTGCCGATGTCGGCGGCGCCCTCGCCGACGGTCTTGCCGACGCCACCCACGCTTTCCGTGACCGACTTGCCGACCGCCTGGCCGAGATCGCCGGCGCCACCCGCGATATCGCCGAGCTTGCTCTTGAGGCTGCCGAGGGTCTTGCCGATGCCGAGCCCACCGGCCGCCTTGCCCGCGGCCGAGGTCAGGGCGCTCAGCACTTTCTCGGCGATCTCGCCGGGCGTGGCGCCGCCCTCGTCCTTGCCGATATCGGTGAGGTGGATCTCGGGCAGGGGTGCCGACATCGACTTGCCCTTGAGGATCGTCGCGCTGACGTTGACCACGCCGCCGCGCACGTAAAGATCCTTGATGACGATCTTGGGCCCCTGATCGTCGCCCTGATCGTCGCCCGCCTTTTCGCCGCTCGCGCCGTCGCCGCCCAGGCCCTTGGCCTTGATGTAGCTCTCGACGTTTTTCTGCAGGGCGTCGATGTTGTTGCCCGTGGCGGAAAGCTCGTAGGTCACCTCGGGCTTGTCGACGACGATCTCCGAGATCACGACCGGGTCCTCGTTGACCGTGTTGGTGTCGACCTTCACCGTCACCGCGCCCAGGCGGAAGGCCGACGGCGTCTCGAAGCCCGCCGGGTTGCCGACCTTGAGGCCGCGCAAGGCGGCCCGGCCGTTGCCGAGATCGAGATCGACCCCGTCGAGCTTGACCTCGGCCTGGGTCACCTCGGAACCGTAGGTCTCGACCGCCTCCTGGATCAGCGAATCAAGCGAGGACCAGACATAGAAGACCAGCCCGACGACGACCGCGATCAAGACCAGAACGGTGGTTGAGCCGATAACCAGGTACCGTTTCATGGGCCCCCCTTGAATGCTCGGGTTCGATGATTTCCTTCCCCCGAAACTCAATCAGGTTTCCGGGGCGGGAACAACCGTTAACCCATCGCGCGCGCCGGCGCCGAGCCTCGGCGGCGGAACGATCGCGATGAGGGAAACGGGAAACCGCGCCGGCGGCGGAACTCGGTCGCGACATGGCCGCGCGGCGCAATGACTGGTGCCGATGGAGGGACTCGAACCCCCGACCCACGCATTACGAATGCGTTGCTCTACCAGCTGAGCTACATCGGCGTCGTCGCGATATTGGCGGCAACCTACCCTCGCGCCCCAGCCCCGTCAACGACCACGGGAGACGTCTCGGCGGCCGATTCGGCCCCGGCGGCGGAAGGCTCGGCGGCTTCCTCCGCGGGCGGCTCGGCGGTCGCGGACGGCAGCGCCGCCGCGGCCCCGGGCGCGTCCAGGACATCGACCGCCGGCGGGCTCTTCCAGACCAGGGCGTCGAAGGCGGCGCAGGCGCCGCATCGCGCCGCCCATTCGCTCGCGACCGCGCCGCATTTCTCGCAGACCCAGGCGGCGTCGGGGGGCGCGCTCGCGGCGCGCCAAAGCCAGGACTGCGCGGCGGCGACGTCGCCGTTCTCGCGTTCCTCGAGCCGCGCGAGCAGGCGAAAGACGCGGCGCGACGGATGCGCCTCGGCGAGCGCGACGAGCTGCGCGCGGGCCGCGCCCCAGACCTCGGCCGCGAGCGCCGCCTCGGCGAGCGCGAGCCTTGACTCGGGATGCTCCGGTCGGCGCGCGGCCAGGCGCTCGACGCGCTTGAGCCGCTGCAAGGCGTTTTCCTTGGGCGCGAGCGCGGCATGGGCCTCGACGAGCTGGGGATGGGGCGCCGCGTCCCAGGCCGCCTCGACCGCCTTGGCGGCGGCGCGGCGGCGTCCGGCGGCGGCGAGCAACCGCGCGGCGAGCGCCCCGGCGGCGACCAGATCGGGGGCGAGATCATGGGCCTTGCGGGCAAGCGTCAGCGCCTCGTCGTCGCGCCCGCCCCCATGAGCGGCCAGCGCGCGCGCCGCCAGCAGCACCGCGCGGCGGCGACGGGCCTCGTCGGCGGTCACGATCTTGTGGCGCTGCTGGGATTCGAGCGTCCGTTGCGCCGCCTCCCAGTCGCCGGCGCGAACCTCGAGATCGAACAGCGCGTTGGCCACCCATTCGGCCTCGGGGCGCAGGGCGAAGGCGCGCCGCGCATAGTCGCGCGCCGCCTCGAAGTCGCCCGCCTTGGTCGCCTGCACGAGCAGCCCGCGCAAGCCCAGGAACGCGGTCTCGGGGTGTTCGAGCATGGCCGTGAAATGGCGCCGCGCCGCCGCCTCGTCGCCGGCGAGCTGGGCCGACTGGGCGAGCAGCAGCAGGTTGAACGGATTGTCGATCAGCCGCCCGGCCTCGCGCCCCAGCCGCTGGGCGTTGCGCCCGTCGCCGGCGGCGGCGGCGACCAGCCCCTCGGTCAGCGCCCGGTAGCCGCGCTCGCGACGGCGCGAGGCGCGCCCTTCCCGCAACCGGCGCGGCCCGGCGCGCAGCCAGTGCCAGAAGCGATAAACCAGCGCCCAGACGATCGCGACCGCCGCGACCGCGAGCGCGAGCACGCCGACCGTGGTGCTGACCGCATAGCCCTGCCAGCGGATCGCCACGGCGCCGGGATGATCGGCGAGCCAGACCGCCGCCCAGGTGGCGACGGCGAGCGCGACGATGAAGGCGAGCGCCCGGAGCATGACCGCCGCGCCCTTCAGCCGGCGTCGCCGAGCGCGACCGCGCCCCGCGCCGCGAGCGCGGCGGCCGCGCGATCGACCGCGAGCCGCGCGCGTGCGTCCTCGAGCCAGGGCTCGGCGAGTTTCGCGGGCGCGCCCTTCAAGGCTTCGAGCTCGGCCACGGCGGCGGCGAGATCGCCCGCCTCCAAGCGCGTCTCGGCGCGGGCGACGATCGCCTCGGCGGTCTCGCCCGCGACCTCGCCGACGGGGCGCACGGTCACCAGCGAGCCGAGCCGGGCGAGGGTGCGCTGGACCCAGTTGCCCTCGGGCGGGATCACGGCGGCGCGGACCAGGCGATCGGCGAGCGCGGAAAACCGCGCCCGAAGCGCCGCGCGCGTCGCGACGCCGGTCTCGGCATGGCGCGCGAGCGTTGCCAGCGGCTCGGTCAGCGTCGGATCGTCGCCGGCGAGCGCGCGCACCGCCGCGAGCTCGTCGGCGTAGCCGCCCGAACCGCGCAGCGCCTCGCGAAGCTGGCCGACCGCGAGCACCAGGCCCGCGCCGCGCGCCGCCGCCCCGGCCTTGCGCGCGCCGAGCGCGGCGATCTCCTTGGAAAGACGCCCCGCCACCGCCGCGAGCCGCTTCTCGAGCGCCGCGTTGCGTTGGGCGAGATCGGCGATCTTGCGTTCGAGCGCCGCCGCGTCGCCGCGCCCCTTCGCGGTCTTGAGCGCGCGTTCGATCGCGTCGAGACGCGCCGACAGCCGGGCGGCGGCGGCATCGCCCTCGATCGCGACCGGGGCGGGTTGGGCGGCGACCTCCTCGATGCGCGCGGCGAGCCGGTCGAGCCGGCCCGACAACGCCTCGATCTTTCCGGCCTGTTCGTCGAGACGCCCCGCGAGCGCCTCGGCCACGGGTTCGGACGGCGGCTTGGCGACGGCGGCCTCAAGCGTCGCCAAACGCGTATCGAGCGTCGCCACGCGCGCATCGAGACCGGCGATCGCCGCACTGGTCGCGGGCGCGGGCAGACCGGCCTCGTGCAGCGCGCGGTCGAACCGCGCCACGAGCCGGGGGCCGAGCATGTAGGTCGCCACGGCGAGCCCGACCACCAGCACCAGGGCGATCAGCGCGACGATCCGCAGGACCGGGCGACGCTTGGCGGGCTTGTCCGCCTCGTCGCCGGTCTCGTCGTCGGTTTCGCCATCGGGCGCGGGCGGCGCGTCCGAGACCGTCTCGGGCGTCACGTCGATCACCGGACCGGAGGCTTCGCCCGTTTCGGAGTCCGTCGTCTCGGCGTCTTCCGGGGCCACGGGCTTGCGCGGCGCGTCGCTTTCG
>CAZHDF010000161.1:0-8047 GCA_964531525.1 uncultured Alphaproteobacteria bacterium
CGCGGCGCTGACTCTCTAGAGCATGATGTTTTTACATCGAATCGGCGCCTCTCGTATCCCCGGTCCGCGCCCGCGTCCCCATCCCCACGACCGTCTTCACCCCCACCCAACCCTCCCCCATCGAGGGGGAGGAAAGGCATGGACGCGCTCGGTCGGCCGAGCCCTCCCCCTCGATGGGGGAGGGTTGGGTGGGGGTGAAGACGGTCGCGCGGGTGCGAGGCGGGGGAGTGGGCCTGCGCCTGCGCCGACTTAAACACATCATGATCTAGACCTACTGGCCGCACCCCCTGGACAAACCGCTCGGAAGAACGATGAACGTCGAAATCAAGGTTCCCACCCTGGGCGAGTCGATCGTCGAGGCCACCGTCGCGCAATGGTTCAAATCGCCCGGCGAGGCCGTCGCCGCCGACGAGCCGCTGGTCGAGCTCGAAACCGACAAGGTGACGCTCGAGGTGCCCGCGCCCGCGGGCGGCAAGCTCTCCGAGGTGCGCGCCAAGACTGGCGAGAACGTCGAGGTCGGCGCGATTCTCGGGGTGATCGAGGAAGGCGCCGCCGGCAAGCCCGCCGCCGCCGCGCCCAAGGCCGAAACATCGGCCAAGACCGAGTCCGCGCCGCCATCCGCGCCCGCCGAGACGCCGCCCGCGCCCGCCATGCCGCTGTCGCCGGCGGTGCGCAAGCTGGTCGCCGAGCACGGCCTGGACCCGGCCGCGATCCCCGGCAGCGGCAAGGACGGACGCCTGCTCAAGGGCGACGTCCTCAAGGCGATCGAGGGAAAGGGCGCCGCTCCCATCTCCACCCCTGCTCCCGCCGCCGCGCCGGCTCCGACCGCGCCGGCCCCCGCGCCCATGCCGACCCCCTCCGGCCCCCGGCCCGAGGCCGCGCGCGAGGAGCGGGTGCGCATGACGCGGCTGCGCAAGCGCATCGCCGAGCGGCTGAAGGAGGCCCAGAACACCGCCGCGATCCTTACCACCTTCAACGAAGTCGACATGTCGGCGGTGATCGCGCTGCGCAAGACCTACCGCGACGCCTTCGAGAAGAAGCACGGCGTGCGCCTCGGCTTCATGTCCTTCTTCGTCAAGGCGGCGATCGCGGCGGCGCGCGAGATTCCGGCGGTCAACGCCGAGATCGACGGCGACGATCTGATCTACAAGAACTACTACCACATCGGCGTCGCCGTCAGCTCGCCCCAGGGGCTCGTGGTGCCGGTGATCCGCGACGCCGACCGGCTCGGCTTCGCCGAGATCGAGAAGGCGATCGGCGACTACGCCGCCAAGGCGCGCGAGGGCAAGCTCGCGATCGAGGACCTGATGGGCGGCACCTTCACGATCTCGAACGGCGGCATCTTCGGCTCGCTCCTGTCGACCCCGATCCTCAACCCGCCCCAGGCGGCGATCCTCGGCATGCACAAGATGCAGGAACGCCCGATGGTGGTCGACGGACGGATCGAGGCGCGGCCCATGATGTATCTCGCGCTCAGCTACGATCACCGGATCATCGACGGGCGCGAGGCGGTGACCTTCCTGGTCCGCATCAAGGAGTGCATCGAGGACCCGCAGCGGCTGGTTCTCGATATTTAGGCTCGAGGGGCGTAGAAAGAGTCCCGCCGCGCCGCGCAGAGGGGGAGATTTCATGGCCAACGACACATTCGATCTCGTCGTCATCGGCGGCGGCCCGGGCGGCTACGTCTGCGCGATCCGCGCGGCCCAGCTCGGCCTTTCGGTCGCCTGCGTGGAGAAGCGCGGGGCGCTCGGCGGCACCTGCCTCAACGTGGGCTGCATTCCGTCGAAGGCGCTGCTCCACGATTCCGAGCTCTACGAGACCGCCCGCGAGGGTCTCGCGGGCCATGGCGTGAAGGTCGAGGGCGTCACGCTCGACCTCGGCGCGATGATGAAGCGCAAGAACAAGGTCGTCACCATGCTGACCCGCGGGGTCGAGGGCCTGTTCCGCAAGAACAAGGTCGAATACGTCAAGGGAACCGCGCGGCTTTCGGGCAAGCGCGAGATCACGATCGCGCTCGCGGGCGGTGGCGAGCGGGTACTTTCGGCGACCAACGTCGTCATCGCCACGGGCTCCGAATCGATGCCGCTCCGGGGCGTTGCGACCGACGAGAAGACGATCGTCACCTCGACCGGCGCGCTCGCGCTGCCGAAAGTGCCCAAGCGCATGGTCGTGGTCGGCGCGGGGTTCATCGGGCTCGAGCTCGGCTCGGTCTGGCGCCGCCTCGGGGCCGAGGTCACGGTGGTCGAGTTCCTCGACCGGATCGTGCCCTCGATGGACGGCGAGCTCGCGACCCAGTTCCAGCGCCTGCTCGAGCGCCAAGGCATCGCCTTCCGCCTCGGCACCAAGGTGACCGGCGCCAAGACCACCCGCGCGGGCGCCACGCTGACACTCGAGCCCGCCGCCGGCGGCAAGGCCGAGACCCTCAAGGCCGACGTGGTGCTGGTCGCGATCGGGCGGCGGCCCCATACCGAGGGCCTCGGGTTGGAGGCGGTCGGCGTCGCCCTCGACGAGGCGGGTCGGGTCGCGATCGATTCCCATTTCCGCACCAATGTCGACGGCATTTACGCCATCGGCGACGTGGTCGCCGGGCCGATGCTCGCCCACAAGGCCGAGGACGAGGGCCTCGCGGTCGCCGAGATCATCGCCGGCCAGGCGGGTCACGTGAACTACGACGTCATCCCGGGGGTGGTCTACACCATGCCCGAGGTCGCCATGGTCGGGCGCAGCGAGGACGAGCTGAAGGCCGCGGGCGTCGCCTATGCGGTCGGCAAGTTTCCGTTCCTCGCCAACAGCCGGGGGCGCACCAACGGCGCGACCGACGGGCTGGTGAAGATCCTCGCCGACGCCGAGACCGACCGGGTGCTGGGCGTCCATATCATCGGCTCGGACGCCGGCGAGATGATCGCCGAGGCGGCGATGGCGATGGAGTTCGGCGCCTCGGCCGAGGACATCGCGCGCACCTGCCACGCCCATCCGACGCTCTCGGAAGCGGTCCGCGAGGCGGCGCTCGCCGTCGCCGGCCGCGCGATCCATATCTGACCCGCGCGAGCCCGCCGCCCGGCGGGGGCGATGACCGACCGAAAGCTGATCGCCACGCTGTGCCTCGCCGAAATCGCGGGCATGATCGGCATTTCGGTCTTCCCCGCGCTGCTTCCCGAGATGCAGGCGAGGTGGGGGCTCGACAATACCCAGGCGGGCTGGATCACGGGCATCTACTACGCCGGCTATACCCTCGCGGTGCCGGTGCTCGTCAGCCTCACCGACCGGATGGACGCGCGGCGCATCTATCTCGCCGGGACCGCGCTCGCGGGGCTGTCGCAGCTCGGTTTCGCGCTACTCGCCGACGGATTCTGGTCGGCGCTCGTCTTTCGGACGCTCGCCGGGGTCGCGCTCGCGGGCAGCTACATGCCGGGGCTCAAGGCGCTGACCGACCGGGTGGGCGGGCGCGCGCAACCCCGCGCGGTCGCCTTCTACACCTCGAGCTTCGGCATCGGGGTCAGCGCCTCGTTCCTGATGGCGGGCGAGGTCGAGGCCGCGCTCGGCTGGCGCTGGGCCTTCGGGCTCGCCGCGCTCGGCGCGCCGGTGGCGATGCTGCTCGCCGCCTGGGCGCTCGGCCGCCGGGCCGCGCCGCCGGTCGCGCGGCCGCATCACGCGCTTCTCGATTTCCGCCCGGTGCTCGCCGACCGCCGGGTCATGGGCTATGTGCTCGCCTACGCCGGGCATAACTGGGAGCTGTTCGGCGTGCGCGGCTGGCTGGTCGCGTTTCTCGCGTTCAGCGCCGCGCTGTCGGGCGGGGCTGCGGGCTGGAGCCCGACCTGGATCGCGACCGCCGTGACCTTGAGCGCCGTGCCGGCGAGCATCATCGGCGGCGAATGCGCGCTGCGCTTCGGGCGCCGCCGGGTGATCACGATCGTGATGGCGATCTCGGCGCTGTTCGCCGCCGGCATCGGCTTCGCCGCCGGGCTGCCGTTTCCGGTGGTCGTCGTTCTGGTGCTTCTCTACGGGCCGTTCATCGCCGGGGATTCGGCGGCGATCACCACCGGCGCGCTGCACGCCGCCCCCGAGGGCGGCCGGGGCGCGGTGATGGCGGTCCATTCCTTCCTGGGCTTCGCGGGCGCGTTCCTCGGCCCGCTCGCCTTCGGCGCGGTGCTCGACGCGGCGGGGGCCGAGACGCCCATGGGCTGGGGCCTCGCCTTCGCGACGTTGGCGCTCGGCGTCGCCGCCGGCCCGCTCGTGCTCGCGTTTCTCGCTCGCGCGCGCGGTTCCTAGGGCATGATGTCTTTTGATGGGGCCGGCGCCGATTCGATGCAAAAACATCATGATCTAGCGATCTTCGGCCGGGACGCGCGCGCGCGGATGCGCGGCGCGGTAGACCGCGAGCAGGCTTTCGGCGTCGACGTCGGTATAGGTCTGGGTGGTCGAGAGGCTGGCGTGGCCGAGAAGCTCCTGGATCGCGCGCAAGTCCCCCCCCGCCGCCAGGAGATGGGTCGCGAAGCTGTGGCGTAGGCTGTGCGGGGTCGCCGTCTCGGGCAGCCCGGCGGCGGCGCGCCAGCGGCGCATCTGGCGCTGGACGACGCCCGCGTTGAGCCGTCCCCCGCGCGCGCCGACGAACAGCGGCGCATCAGACTCGGTCGCGCCGCCGGGGCGGGCGGCGAGGTAGTCGTCGATCGCCGCTCGCACCAGGGGGAGAAGCGGCGCCATGCGCGTCTTGCCGCCCTTGCCGGTGATTCGCAGCACCGCGTCCGCGCCGTCCCGCGGCAAATCGCCGATGTCGAGCGCGAGCGCCTCGCCGATCCGCAGTCCGGCGCCGTAGAGCAGCGCGAACAGCGCCACATCGCGGCGCGCGAGCCAGGGCGCGGTCGCGAGCCCGCCCAGGCCTTCGACGGTCGCGCGCGCGTCCTCGACCGAGAGCGGGCGCGGCACGCGGCGGGCGCGCTTGGGCGTTCGCAGCGCACCGATGGCGGCGTTGCGGACCAGCCCCTCGCGGTCGAGGAAGCGGAAGAAGCCGCGCACCGCCGAAACCGCGCGCGCCCGCGATCCCGCCGACAACCCGTCGCTCGCGCGGCGCGCGAGCCAGGCGCGGAAGTCGCGCGGGCCGAGACGCGCGAGCGCGTCGAGATCGGGCGCGCCGCCCAGATGATCGGCGAGGAAGGCGAGAAAGCTCGCGAGGTCGCGCCCGTAGGCGGCGCGGGTCCGGTCCGCCGCGCGCCGCTCGCTGGCGAGCCAGCGGTCCCAATCGGCGATCGCGGTGGCGAGTCTGGGGGCGGCGAGCGCCGCCGCCCGGCCGCTCAGCGCGGTAGGTCGAGCCATAGGCGCAGACAGTGCTCGAGCGCCCGGGCGAGGAAGGCGTAGAGCGCGTTGTCGCCGCGCGCGGGAAAGACGCCCGGCGCCCGCGCGCCGAGCGCGAGCAGGCAGGGCGGCGCGTTCGCGCCGAGGTCGATGCGCAGCAGCGCCGCCGAGCGCGCCAGCCCCGCGCCGGCGCCGAACAGGCGCTCGTCGCCCGGGGTATCGGCGAGGAACAGGCTTTCGCCGGCGTCGCCCATCACCGCGTCGAACAGGCCGGGCTCGACGCAGCGCACGCCGGGCTTGGCGCAGGGTTTGCCGTCGACCCCGTTCTCGACGCAGAGCGTGACCACGTCGAGGCGGAGAAGATCGAGGAAGTCGACGGTCACGATCTCGAGCAGGTGCTCGAGCGAGCGCGCGCTCATCATCGCCACCACCGCGTCTTGGACCCGCGTCTGCGAGGCGTGCGCCGCGCGGCCCGCCGCGACCAGGGCCGAGCGATGGTCGATCAGCCGCTCGACCTCGGCGCGCAGGCGCTCGATCATGAAGGTCTGCATGTCGACGACCCCGTCGCCGCTCGCCCGGGTCGGCGAGGCGAGCACGCGCAGAAGCTCCGGATGCGTGATCAGGAAGTCGGGATGGCGGCGCAGATACTCGACGACCCGGGCGTCGGTCAGGTCCGGCGCGGTCCCGAGGGGGGCGGTATCGGGGTGCCGGGTCACGGCGCGTGCCTTAGCCGCCGACGATGGTCTGGCCGGTCTTCCGCCAGTCGGCGAGGAAGGCGTCGAGACCCTTGTCGGTCAGCGGGTGGTGGACGAGCTGGCGCAGCACCTTGGGCGGCACCGTGGCGACGTCGGCGCCGAGGCGCGCGGCCTCGACCACATGCATCGGGTGGCGCACCGAGGCGACCAGGATTTCGGTCTCCAGCGTATCGGGATAGTTGTCGTAGATTAGGCGAATGTCCTCGATCAGCTTCATGCCGTCCTGGCCGATGTCGTCGAGCCGGCCGACGAAGGGCGAGACGAAGCCCGCGCCCGCCTTGGCCGCGAGCAGCGCCTGCGCCGCCGAGAAGCAGAGCGTGACGTTGACCGCCGTGCCCTCGTCGCTCAGCGCCCGGCAGGCCTTGAGCCCGTCCCAGGTGAGCGGCACCTTGATCGCGATGTTGGGCGCGATCGCCGCCAGGTGTCGGCCCTCGGCGATCATCGCCTCGGCCTCGGTCGCCGTGACCTCGGCGCTGACCGGCCCCGGAACGAGCTCGCAGATCTCGCGCAGGACCTCGAGGAAATCGCGGCCCGACTTGGCGACCAGCGAGGGATTGGTCGTCACGCCGTCGACCAGCCCGGTCGCCGCGAGCTCGCGGATTTCGTCCACCTCGGCCGTGTCGACGAAGAATTTCACGCGCGGTTTCCTCTCGTTAGCGGACTTGCGTTCGGTCTCGTTCCCGGCGGGCTTGCCCGGCTCGTCTCCCGTGGCCACAGTGTAGCCGATGGCATCGGCGCGCACCAGTTCGACCACCCGCGAGGCCGCGCCGACGGCGGTGTCCGGGCGCGTCGGCGTGCTGCTGCCGCTGGCGCTGGACGCGCCCTACGATTACCGCCTGCCCGAGGAGATGGACGCGCCCCCGGGCAGCTTCGCGCGCGTGCCGCTGGGGGGGCGCGACGTGATCGGCGTGGTCTGGGGCGCGGGCGCGGGCGACGTCGCCGAGGACCGGCTTCGCCCGGTCGCCGAGATCCTCGATCTGCCGCCGCTGGGCGCGTCCTTCCGCCGCTTCATCGACTGGGTCGCGGCCTACACCATGGCGCCGCGCGGCGCGGTGCTGCGCATGGCGATGAGCGTGCCGGGCGCGCTTAGGCCCCCGCGCCCGACGACCGGCTACCACCTGCGCGCGGATTTCACGCTTGAGGCGGCGGAAATCAGGATGACCGACGCGCGCCGGCGCGTGATCGCCGAGGCGCGCGACGGCCAGGCGCGCGGCGCGCGCGAGCTCGCCCGGGCCGCCGGCGTCGGCCCCTCGGTGGTGCGCGGGCTGATCGCCGCCGGGGTGCTCGAGGCCGTGACGATCGCGCCCATGCCGGTCTTCGAGACACCCGACGGCGCGCGCGCCGGCCTTCGCCTCACGCCCGCCCAGGCGGCGGCCGCCGAGCGCCTCGCCGATCGCGCGCGGGGCGGCGGCTTCTCGGTCACGCTGCTCGACGGGGTCAACGGCGCGGGCAAGACCGAGGTCTATTTCGCGGCCGTCGCCGCGGCCCTCGAGGCCGGGCGCCAGGTGCTCGTCCTGCTGCCCGAGATCGCGCTTTCGGCCCAATGGTTCGCGCGCTTCGCCGAGCGCTTCGGCGCCGCGCCCGCGGTCTGGCATTCGGAGCTGACGCTCGCCCGGCGCCGCGCCACCTGGCGCGCGGTGCTCGAAGGCCGGGCGCGGGTAGTGGTGGGGGCGCGCTCGGCGCTGTTCCTGCCATTTGCCGCCCTCGGCCTGATCGTCGTCGACGAGGAGCACGACGCGAGCTTCAAGCAGGAGGACGGCGTCATCTACCACGCCCGCGACATGGCCGTGGTGCGCGCGCGGATGGAGGCGCTGCCCCTGATCCTGTCGTCGGCCACGCCGTCGCTCGAGACGGTCGTCAACGTCGAGCGCGGGCGCTACGACCGGCTCGAGCTTCCCGCCCAGCACGGGGTCGCGGCGGCGCGCGTGATCGAGGCGATCGACATGCGCAAGAGCGGCCTGCCGGCGACGCGCTGGCTCTCGCCCCGGCTGGTCGAGGCGCTC
>CAZHDF010000162.1:0-8026 GCA_964531525.1 uncultured Alphaproteobacteria bacterium
CTCGCGCAGAAAATCGTCCGTGAACTCGCGTACCGGTGCCTTTTTCTTGTAAACGTAGATCGCGATTTCTCCGCCTGGCGCGAGACGGCCGGCAAGGTTCGCGAATCCCCGTTCAGGATCGGCCGTATGATGAAGGACCTCCTGGCAATAGATGAAATCGAAGCTGCCGAGCTCGGTGAGATCGCCGAGAATATCCCTATCGGCGACGGTGACGTTCGGGTAGGCCGCCAAATTCCGCCGGGCGACGGTCGCCGCCGAAAAATCGATGGCGATGATCTCTGCCGTTTCCGGCGCACAGCGGGCAAGCAACGCGGTGACACGGCCGTTGCCGCAGCCCGCATCGAGGAGGCGGCGACGCGGCGCCAGGTAGGCGGAAAGCGCCTCCAGATCGGCGAAGCCGTTCCGTTCCAAAATCCAGCGCTGAATCTCCGATCCCCGCATCAGCGTTGCGGCGAACACCAAGTCGGGGTTGTTCTCCCACTTGTCCTTGAAGCTGCACCGTGTGCGATCCATCGCTGTCCGCCTTGCTGGAGACGAGGTCGCGGCCGCTCAGCCGCCGTGTAAACGCCGGGCGAGTCGTCCCAGAGGGCCGGGCGTTCGCCGCTCGAAGGTGGGGATAGCCACCGTCCGGCCCCGCCATTTTTCCTTGAACCGCCGGATGCCTTCTTCCTTGTCATCCGATGGTTCGGCCGCGAAACCCGCCAGATCGAAAAGCCGGTCTCCAGCCTCACGGTGCGCTAGAAAGGCGGTCCAGTGCAAGAGGTCCTGCACGGGAAGACGTTCCTCGCGGGCCGACACCGTGCGTTCGGACATGATCTCCGTCGCAAGCCCCGCCCAGCGGTAGGTTCCAAGCATCCCGAGCACCTGATCGCCCCGTTTCGCAACAAAATAGCGGTAATGCCGCGCGCCGCCCAGATGCCACCAGTCCTTTTCGGCGCGTTTGAGCGCGTCGCGGTCGAGCTGGCCGACGGCGACGCGGGTCTCAAGCAAGGGACGGCTAAACCACGCGATGTATTGCTCGCGGTTGACACACTCGACCACCTCGACGCCGACTTCTCTGCACCGGCGAATCCCCTTGCGTGCGGCTTGGCGGAAGCCCTTGAGGAGCGCGTCGGGCGCGGGCGAAAGGTCGACAAGCGCGGTCTCCCACCATCGGGGCGCGTATCCGAAGCGGACGAAGACCGCGGCGACCGCGTCCATCTCGGGCCATTGCGCCGCTGGGGGGCGGCCCGAGAAGCGTACCGCTCCGATTCCCAATGCACGCGCGAGCCGATCGGTCTCAGCGAGGACGGTGTCGAGATGGGCCAGGGCCGTCGTCGGATCAGCGAGAACCGGGCCGGCGATGCATTCGAGCACACCGCGCCCCTCGCCGGCGAGCGCCATTTTTAGCGCCGCGCGCCGCCCGGCCCGCGGCGGCGGGCGAAGGCCGAACAGCGCACCCGCCACACGCCGCCGCCCGCCTGCGCCGTCGCCCGCGAAGACCTCGACGACATGGGGCGAGGCGTCGTTGACGGCGCGATGAATCGCCGCCCAGAGGGCCGATTGGGTGAAGCTGCCGGCGACTCCCGCCGCCGCGAGCCAGTCATCCCAATCCGGCGGAATGGCGTCAAGCCGCGTCATCGCGGGCCCAGGATTTCGTCGTAAAGGGCGAGCAGCCTGCGGGCCACCACCGCGGAATCGTGGTGCGCCACGACCCATCGCCGCGCCCGCGTCCCGATCTCCGCGCGTTCGCCGGGATCGGCGAGGCGTGCCATCGCAGCTAGGATCTCGTCTTCGTCGCGAACGTTGACGACGGGGGGCGTGTCGCCGTAGCAACGGGCCGCGCAGCCCTCGTCGATGTGGATCATCACCGGCCGGCTGCAGGCCATGGCTTCGAGACCGGTCGAACCGAAGGCGCCGATATCGAACTGGTCGGCGACGACATCGGCCATCTGCATGTGTCGGACGAGGTCGGGCTTCGTCATCTCCGGCAAAAAGGTCACTCTGGTGCTGATGCCGAGCTCGGCCACCAGGGCGCGGGCCCGCATCCGGTCCGGTCCCCGATCGAGCAAAACCAGATGGGCTGGCGCGCCGCCGGCGACGTGGCGGGCGAAGGCGCGTAGGAAGCGGTCGTTCCCTTTGGTCGAGCTGCGGCCCGAACGCCGGTCGGTCTCGCCCCAGTCGAGGTTCGACGGCATGAAGTAGAGGACGTCCTCCGCCCGGCCATAACGGCGTGGCGACCGCTCCAGCGCAAAACGGGCGGTGTCGATGGCGAACGGAAAGAAACGTGCGTTTTCGAGGGCGAGGGCGTCGGCGACGCGCACCATGTCAAGGTTGAGAAGAAGAGTCGCGCGAGCCTTGCGGAAAAACAGGCGCATCCGTCGTCCAACCCGCCCGGAATCGCCCGCCGCCACTTCCCGGAGGTCGCTTCCAGTCGCGCAGGCCAGGTACGGACGGAGGCGCAGTACGCCGAACGCGAGGGTCCAAACGCTGCTTTGAAAGAGCGACCCCGTGAACGATTGGATGAGGTCCTGGCGCAGAAGCGCCGGTAGGACCGACGCGGCGCCGGCCTCGTGGTTGATGCGCGCGAAGACTCGCGCGATCGGTCTCTCGGCTGGCGGATGGCCGTAGCGTACCACGCGCAACGGCGCGCAGTCGTCGGCCTTTTGATCCCAATCGGGGTGCGCCAGGGTCGTCTCGCTGCGGGAAAGAAAAAGCGTCGTCGCCACACCGAGACGGGCGAGCGGCCGTTCCATCATCACGGCGCCGCCCGCCAGGTTGCCGATGAGCCCGATCCGCCAGGGCCGACCGCCCATCAGCCACCGACCATCGTTCGCAGGCCTTCCTCGACGCCAATTCGCGGGGTGAAGGCCAGTCGGTCGCGCATCAGGCCGGTGTCACCGACGAGCATCGGCGGGTCTTCGGGTTCCGGCTCGACCGTGAATACGGGCGGACGCCCGACGAGTGCGCCCAGGATTTCGCCGATACAGCGCAGAGAGACGACCTCCGGGCCCGCCAGGTTAGCCTTCAGGATCTCATCCGCAGCCAGCGCCGCCTGAAAGCCGGCGACCGCGTCGTCGACGTGGATCGGGTTGATCCTGAGCCCTTCCTGGCCCTGAAGCACGATCGGCCGGCCATGTCTGACCGCATCGACGAGGCGCGGGATCAGGCGGTCGCGAGTTTGTCCGGGGCCGTAGGCAAAGAAGATGCGAAGAATCGCCGTCGCGAACAGACCCGAATAGGTCTCGACCAAGAGCTCAGAGCACAGCTTGGTGCTGAGGTAAAAGCCGAGCGGCTGTTGAAGAACCATGGGTTCAGCCTCGGAAAAGGCGCCCGGCTGGGGGCCGTAGACACCGCCCGACGACGCATAGACGAAACGCCGCACGCCATGGCGGCGCGCCTCTTCCAGCAAATGGAAGGTAGTCCGCAGGTTGACGTCGAACATATCCTGCGCCCCGTCCGGAAATTCGCGAAACCGGCTCGACTGGGCAAGATGGACGACCGCCTCGACGCCTTCGGGAAAGACGAGGGGGGCGCCCGCGCCGTGGTCACAGGGCAGGGGCTCCGTTCCCGGTGAAAGGGCGTCGGCGTACCCGGGCCGGTGCACGCCGATCACGCGGTGGCCCGCCGCAACCAGCGCGCGGCACAAATTTCGACCAATGAAGCCGCATGCGCCGGTTACCAGAATCATCACCCGGAATTCACCTGTGCCCCGCTGCTGCCCGGTCGCCAGTTTCGCGCACCGGCCAAGAGGAAACTCTTCGCTCGTCCAGCAGGCAAGACAAGTAGCGCGCTCACGTCACCGGCCCGCGGAGATCCGCTGCAAAACGGTAGACATCGCCGGGACGCACCACGCGGAGCACGACCAGGGTCAGGGCCGCGACCGCCACATACGCACCTTTGAGCGCGAACGCCTCCATGAGCGGACTCGAAGGAAGAGCGTATGTACCAGTCACAAAGGCCACCACGATGACAAGACAAAGCCCGAGACGGACGATGTCGAAAGGCAGCCTGTGAAGCCGTTGGCCTATAGCGGCGGCGCCGAGCGTCAGCCCCATCTCGGCAAGCGCCGTCGCTACCGCGGCGCCGAGAATGCCGAACCGAGGGATGAGGATGAGGTCGAGAATGCCGTTAGCAGTCACCGACATCCAAAAAAGCAACGTCAGCCAGCGGGTGTGTCCACTGATGCTGATGCCGCTCGCGGTAATCTGAACAGACGCGTTGAACACCATGTAAAGGGTCAGCGGCGGCACCGCGAGCGCGGCTGCGGCGAAGGCCGGCGTCGCGAGCAGGCGGACGATTTCCGGCGCGAAGGCCGAGACCGTCACAGCGGCGAGGCCGAACAGCGCCATCAGATAGACGAGCGTCTCGGCGAAGATCTCCCGATACGCTGCATTTTCGTGGCGCAGCCGCCAGGCCATCGGATTCCACGCCTTGCCGAAAGCGCCGCTGAGCAGGGCCATGACCTGGGCGATCGAGGTCGCGACGGCGAGACGGCCAACGTCGGCCTCGCCGGCGATCCAGCCGACAAGTAACCGATCGACGAGAAGGAAGACGGGAAAAGCCAGGCCGCCGAGCACCAGCGGCACCGAGTAGGTGGCGGACCGGCGGAAGAGACGCGGCGAGAAGCGGGCTGTGAGATGATCATGAATTGCCCATGCGCCGACCGCCGTTGCGAGCAGGCCGGCGATCACCATGCCGAGAAAGATACCGGCGACGCCGAGGTGGAAAACGACCACGAAAGCCACGCTCAACGCGACCTGAAAGGCTTGATATCCGAAGGTCAAGGCAATGAACCGCCAAGGCCTAAAGTCGATCCGGATCGTATCCTGGCAGTACGCGGTCCCCTGCTGCCCGGGGATCGCCAACACGGCGAGCGCCACCACGCCGCCGACTGCCCCCGACCCGGTCAGGAACCAGGCGATGGGCTGGGACAGGAGTGCGCCGAAAACGGCGAGCGCGCAGGAAAGACCGAGAACCGCCCAAAATCCGGTCGAGACGAGAAGCCGGCGGTTGCGTCCGCGCAGGGCGAAGAAGTCGCGTTGGACGGCGCTCGACAACCCCAGTCCACCAAACACTCCAAGCACGGAAACGAGGCCACCGACGAGACTGAGGACACCGTAGTCAGCAGCGCCCAGGGCGCGGGTATAGACCGGGATGGTGACGAACCCGAGCGCCTTTACACTGGCGTCGCCGAGGCCGTAGATCGCAAGTTGCCGGACGAGCGCGCGACGCATTAGCCTCACGGGACGGCGATCTCGCCCACGGTGGGCACTATCCGGGGACGGGGCGCGCCGAACCACACGTGACGGAAAATCGCGTCCCACAACGCGCCAATATAGGCGTGACTGTGAAAACGCTCGACATAGTGCCGCGATTCCCGCCCCAGTCGATGCCGGCGCTCCGGGTCGCCGGCCAGCTCACGCAGCCGTTGCACGACGGTTCTCGCGTCCGCCTCGACGATCGGGCAGTGGGCGAGAATCGGATTGGCCACGCGGACCTCGGCGCTCAGATGGCCGACGACGGGCTTGCCGAGACCCATGCCTTCCACTGCGAACATACCGTAGGCCCCAAGCAGCAGCTGGTCGACAATAATGTCGGCCCGAGCATAGACGCGCCGCGCCTCGTGGTTGCGCAGGCCGCGCACGAAAACGTACTCCACCGGCAACCCTTCGGCCTTCAAGGCCGCGCACGCCTGCTCGATATCCGCGGTTCCCTTGAGCTCCGGGTGGTGTGTGCCGTGGACGACGCAGACCGTGTCGCGTCCCTCGCGGGCGGGATAGCACGGAGCAACGGACTCGACGTCGAACGCGAGTAGAAACGTACAGAGGTCATTGCGGCCCACATAAGCGTAGAGATCGCCGCCCGCGATGCGGAAGTCGCTCCACCGCTCGCAGTGGGCGACGTTGTGCGCGATGCGCGCGTCGGCCGCGCCTTCGGCGAGATAGGGCTTGAGCGAGTCCGGCGCGCGGTGGCGCCGCTGCACGTCAGAGCCGTAAGCCTGGCAGACGACGCGCTTGCCGAAGGCCTTCAAAAGCGGCAGCTCGAAATAGCGGAAAGGGGTTTCGCGCAGGAATCCTTCGGCGTTGAAGAAAAAGTTGAATACATCGTACTTCAAGAGGACGAAGACGAACACCAGGTAGGGAAAAAGCGGGCGAACGAAGCGCGGCAAGCGTCTGGCCGAGAACAAGCGGTCGATGCGCCACTGGTCGATGATCGCGTCGAGATCATAGGCCACGACCTCCGCGCGATAGCCCAGCGGGCGGACGCTCGCGGCGTACTCCACATGAATGACCGACGCGCAAGGTCCCCACACGACCCGGGGTAGGTGGCCAGCGTTTCGCCGCCGCAGCGAATCGAGACGCAGAACCGGGCACAGGACGCCAAGCACCGCGGCCCAGAGCGGCGCGGCGACGACCTGCACGACGGTTCGCGCCGCCCGCCGCCATGGTTTCGGCTCGCGCGCGGCCACGGAGTCAGTCTTCGGCGACCGCGAGGCCGATGCCGTCGCGGCCGAACCCGTTGCCGTTGTAAAACATGAGCAGCCGGCCGCCGTGGCGCAGCACGTAGGGGTAGGCCATGGCCTCGCTGTCCCAGCCCTCGGCGGACGGTTCGATCCCGGCCTCGCGTCGGACCCAGCCCAGGCCGTCGGGGCTTTCCGCCGCGCCGATCCGGTAGCCCTGGCCGCGGTTGCTCGAAAACCAGGCGCGGTAGACGCCCTTGTCCTTGAGCACGCAGGCGCGGGCGATGTGGGCCTCCGCCGGGTCCGTCCGGTCGATGCACACCCACCCGTCGCGCCGCCAAACGATGCCGTTGTCCGATTCGGCGTATTTGATGTGGTACTCGGATTTCGGCGACTGGCCTTCGGTCTCGGTCCAGCCGGTCCCGGAGATGTACCACATGCGCCAGCGTCCTTGGTCAAGTATCACAAACGGCGCGCTGACGAAGCAGGGATCGTGGTCCGAACGCTCCATGATCGGGCTGCGGCCGTATTTCCGGAAGCTCAGCCCGCCGTCCTCGCTGATCGCGAGGCCGATGGAGGCGTAGAACAGCGGCGGCCGCGCTCCCGGGTTCCAGCCGATGGTATACAGGAAAACCCGCCCGTCCGCGCGCACGGCCGAGGCCGCGTAGACCCCGTGATCGTCGAAGAAGCCGAGCGGCCCGGGGGCGAGAACGGGGGCGTCGGCAACGGCGAGAACCTCTGTCGGGCGGTCGAGGTCGATCTCGAACCACCCTACGTGGGAGCGGTTGCGCGCATCACGCGAGGCGAAAAAGACCCGATAGCGTGAACCGTCGATCTGGAGTGGGACCGGAAGCGCCGCGTGCGAGCGCATCCACGGCTTCGCGCCGTTGGGGCGGAAGATCAGCCCGAGCTTTTCCCAGCGTTCTGCAGCCATACTAGCTAGAGCCTTACGATGATCGTCCATTCCCACAGCGGATAGTCATGAAGGAGACTCACCTTGCGCGAGTAACGACGTTTGCAGAGATCGAAATAATGCAGAGGATCGCCGTAATAGAGGTCGTCGTCGCGGTAGTCCACATAGGTGCTTAGCATGTTGAAGGCGAAGCCGCGTCGTGCGTGTGCGGCCAAGTTGTCGAGCGTCTGTTCGACGTGGCGGCTCCAGCTCTCCTCCAGGAGGTTGAGGCGGACGTTGAAGATGCCGCAGGCGAATGCGTAATCGGCGCTGCGATCGAGCCGGTCGCCGACGAAAAACTCACCCTCGGGCTCACGCTGCCGCGCCGCTGCGATCATGTCCTCGTTGATGTCGTAGCCACGGAAGTGGCCGACGGGCAACCCACGCGTGTCGCGGAGATAGGCCAGGAACGCCCCGTAGCCGCAGCCGAGGTCGTTGACCGTGAAGGGCCGCCCGTCGTCCTCTATCACCTGTGCGAGCATATCGAAGCGCAGGCGGTGGTCCTCGGCGCTCGTCCACCCCACGCCTTTGGACTGCAGGCCATGCCGCCGAAGGCTGTTTTGGTAGTGCTCGGAGATGATGTCGAGCATACCGCCGTCTCGGTCGTCGGTCCGGGACATTCGGGCCTCTAG
>CAZHDF010000163.1:0-7865 GCA_964531525.1 uncultured Alphaproteobacteria bacterium
AACTTGCCGCCCGAGTTCGAGCACGCGATCGCGCCCGTCAGCGGCCCCTTGGTGATGACCGCGTAGCGCCCGCTGGTCGAGGCCATGGTGCCGGTCAGCGGACCGGTGGCGAAGATGAGGACGTTGTCGGGACCCATCGGATCGGCCTTGGGGTCCATGTTCTCCCACAGGTACTTGGTCGCGAGCCCGCGTTCGCCCAGATACTGGTTCGCCCAGTCCATGTTGAGCGGTTCGCTTTTCGCGGTGCCCTTGGTGAGATCGACGCGGAGGACTTTTTTCTGCCAGCCCATTGTGTTGTCTCCTGCTTTCCGTGCCGCCGGTCAGGCGCTCGGCTGGGCGTCGGTCTTGACGGCCCACTGCTGCATGCGGTCGAGGCCGGTCCAGTCGGCGTCGACGAAGGTGATCGCCCCGGTCGGGCAGGCGACGACGCATTGCGGGTCGCCGCCGCAGAGATCGCATTTCGCGACCTTGCCGCTGACATGGTTGTAGTTGATGGTGCCGAACGGACAGGCGATGGTGCAGACCTTGCAGCCGACGCAGATATCCTCGTTGACCTCCATCGCCCCGGTCGCCGCGTTCTTGGTGATCGCCTCGACGGGGCA
The DNA here is from genome assembly GCA_964531525.1 of uncultured Alphaproteobacteria bacterium. Taxonomy (GTDB): domain Bacteria; phylum Pseudomonadota; class Alphaproteobacteria; order JAAXGF01; family JAAXGF01; genus CAYYWV01. The sequence continues at coordinate 603 of CAZHDF010000163.1, forward strand.
GGCGTGCATGCACCAGGCCTCGGCGCACTGCGTGCAGGTGTAGGGGATCGACCGCTTTCCGTGCTCGAACTCGAACACCTTGATGCGCGAGCGCGCGGGGTTGAACGCGCCCTCGTGCTCGAACGAGCAGGCCATCTCGCATTGCAGGCAGCTCGTACACAGATTGGGGTCGATCAGAAGCGATTTCTGCATGACGGTCCTCATACTAACGGAGCCCGTCCGCCCGGCCTTGCCGCGGCGCGGCTTCCTCCCAAGGTTTTTTCACCGCCGACGCCGAGTTCCACCGCGTCGAGCATCGGGGCGCGGCCACACTTTAGTCGCTTCGCGGGCCGATGGGTACCCCCCTGAAGACGGGTTTCGCGGCCGGTCCGCGCGCCGTGTTATGGTGGCGCGGGCGCGCGATGCTCGCGCCCTGCCGGGATGGATGACGGATGCGAGGAGGCGGGGTGTGAATGACCCCGGAAACGCCATGACGAAGGCGATCTCGGAGATCGCCGCCGCCGGCCATTCGCCGCTGTGGCGGATTCTCGACGCGGTGCCCGACGCCCTTTTGTTCGTCGATTCGCGGGCCCGGGTCGACGGCGCCAACCGGGCCGCGCGCCGCCTGTTCGGCGCGGGCGTGGTGGGGCGCCCGCTGAGCGCGGTGGTCGACCGCCCGGTGCTTCTCGACAGCGTGACGCGGGCGATCGAGCGCGGCGTCGAATCGGACGTCGAAATCTCTCTCGCCCAGCCGGTGATGCGCGATTTCCGCGCCCATGTCGCGCCGCTCGACGGCGCGGGCGCGGTGGTCGTCCTTCACGACGAGACCGAGGTCAAGCGCAGCGAGCAGCTTCGGGTCGATTTCGTCGCCAACGCGAGCCACGAGATCCGCTCGCCGCTCGCCGCCATCGTCGGCCTGCTGGAAACCGTGCGCGGCCCGGCGCGCGACGACGCCGACGCGCGCGAGCGCTTCCTCGAGGTCATGGCCGCCGAGGCCGCGCGCATGGCCCAATTGGTCGAGGATCTCCTGTCGCTGTCCAAGATCGAGATGCGCGAGCATGCGCTGCCCACGGGGTTGGTCTCGCTGGCGGCGGTCGCCGAGGAAGTGGCGGCGACGCTGTCGCACCGCGCCGAGGCCCGGCGGATGACCATTGCGGTCGAGGGCGCGGGCGGGCTGCCGCCGATCGTCGGCGACGCCGACGAACTCGCCCTGATGATCCGCAACCTGGTGCTCAACAGCATTACCTATGGGCGCGAGGGAACGCTTGTGCGGGTCGCGTTGCGCGCCTGCGCCGCTCCGCCCGCGATGCCCTGGGCCGAGGACGGCGCGGTCGCGGTCGCCGTCATGGACGAAAGCGACGGCATCGCGCCCGAACATATCGCGCGGCTGACCGAGCGCTTCTACCGGGTCGACAAGGGGCGTTCGCGCAAGGCGGGTGGCACCGGGCTCGGACTCGCTATCGTCAAGCATGTGGTCAGTCGCCATCGCGGCCTGCTCGCCATCGAAAGCACGCCCGGCCGGGGCAGCACCTTCACCGTCTACGTCCCCGCCGCCGGCGAGAGCGCCTGAACGCCTTCCGAACGGGTCTCCGCCGCCGTCACAAACCGGTCACACGCCGGTCATATGACTGTCATCGCCGCCGCATAGGGTCGCGCCCACGACCGCATGCATGGAGGATGATGACATGTCGTACCGGCGCCATACCGGCGTAATCGCAGCCACGGCCCTTTGCGCGGGCCTGCTCGCCACGGCCTTCGCCCCGGCGCCCGCCGCGGCCCGCGAGGTCATTCGCATCGTCGGCTCGTCGACGGTGTTTCCCTTCGCGACCGCCGTCGCCGAACGCTTCGGCCAGACGACGTCGTTCAAGACGCCGATCGTCGAATCGACGGGCTCGGGCGGCGGCCTCAAGCTGTTCTGCGCCGGGGTCGGCGCGGGCCATCCCGACATCACCGACGCCTCGCGGCGGATCAAGGCCTCGGAAGTCAAGCGCTGCGAGAAGAACGGCGTCGGCGAGATCGCCGAGGTCAAGATCGGCTACGACGGCATCGTGCTCGCCAATGCGGTGGGCGCGCCCGATTTCAAGCTCACCCGGCGCACCCTGTATCTCGCGCTCGCCAAGACGGTGCCGGGGAACAAGGACGGCGAGCTGATCGCCAATCCCTACAAGACCTGGAACCAGATCGACGCCTCGCTGCCGGCGACCAGGATCAAGGTCATCGGCCCGCCGCCGACCTCGGGTACCCGCGACGCCTTCGACGAACTCGCGCTTCAGGGCGGCTGCAAGACCTTCCCCTGGATCAAGGCGCTCAAGAAGACCAACAAGAACAAGTTCAAGACGGTCTGCCAGACCATTCGCGAGGATGGCGCCTATGTCGAGGCGGGCGAGAACGACAACCTGATCGTCAAGAAGCTGGCCGGCGATCGCGACGCGATCGGCGTGTTCGGCTTCAGCTATCTCGATCAGAACGCCGACGTCATCAAGGGTAACGCGGTGGACGGTGTCGCGCCGAGCTTCGAGAACATCTCGGCCGGAACCTACCCGATCTCGCGGCCGCTGTTCTTCTACGTGAAGAAGGCCCATCTCGGCCTGGTGCCGGGCATCCCCGCCTATGTCGCCGAATTCACCAGCGAGCGCGCCTGGGGCCCCGAGGGCTATCTCGCCGACAAGGGGCTGATCCCGATGTCGGACGCCGAGCGCGCCGAATGGCGGGCGCTGGCCGCGAAGCTCGCACCGCTCTCGATGTAGGGGAGGGCGCGTTCGGAAATGCCGATAAGTAGCCTCTTCCTGCTGATCGGTGGCCTCGCGGCGCTCGGCTATATGGCCGGGCGCCGTCGCGCGCGCGCTTTCGCGACGCCCGGGCGCGGCGCGCGCCACTCCCTGCCCGGGCATTACGGGGTCCATGTGGCGCTCTGGTGCGCGGTGCCGGCCGGCGTGATCGCCGCCGCCTGGCTCCTGGCCGAGCCGCGCATCATCGAGGCGCTGGCGGCGGCGGCGTTGCCCGACGAGATCCGAAACCTCCCGGCGAGCCAACTCGCCCTGGTGATGGAAAAGGCGCGCAACCTCGCCGCCGGGGTGGTTCCGGCCGGTGGCGCGGACTCGACGGTGACGGCGGTGGCGACCCATTTCGCGCGCCTCGACGCGCTCGGCCGGACGGCGCTGGCGGTCTCGCTGGTCACGGTGGTGTCCGCCGGGGCGCTCCACGCCTGGCGGCACATGGCGCCCGGGTTCCGCGCCCGCGTCTCGGTCGAGCGCGCGATGCGCGCAGGCCTGTTCGCCTGCGCCACGGTCGCGGTGATCACCACGCTCGGCATCGTCCTCTCCCTGGTGTTCGAGGCTGCGCGCTTCTTCGCCGCCGTTTCGCCGCTCGATTTCCTGTTCGGCCTCGCCTGGAGCCCGCAAACCGCGATCCGCGCCGATCAGGTCGCCGCCTCGGGAAGCTTCGGCGCCGTGCCCCTGTTCGCCGGCACCGCGCTGATCGCGTTGATCGCCATGGCGGTGGCGACGCCAATCGGCCTGTTCGCCGCGATCTACATGGCCGAGTACGCGCCCAAGCGCCTGCGCGCAACGGTCAAGCCGGTGATCGAGATGCTCGCCGGTATCCCGACCGTGGTTTACGGATTTTTCGCCGCGCTCACGGTCGCTCCGGCGCTGCGCGCCCTGGGCGACGCCATCGGTCTCGACGTGGCGTCGGAAAGCGCGCTCGCCGCCGGACTGGTGATGGGGATCATGATCATTCCCTTCGTCTCGTCGCTCGCCGACGACGCCATCGCCGCGGTGCCCCGGAGCCTGCGCGAGGGCTCTCTCGCGCTCGGCGCGACGCGCTCGGAAACCATTCGCGAGGTCGTGCTGCCCGCGGCGCTGCCGGGGATCGCGGGCGGGGTTCTGCTCGCCGTCTCGCGGGCCATCGGCGAAACCATGATCGTGGTCATGGCCGCCGGCATGGCCGCGAACCTCACCGCCAACCCGCTCGAGGCCGTGACCACGGTGACCGTGCAGATCGTCGCGCTGCTCACCGGCGATCAGGCCTTCGACAGCCCCAAGACCCTGTCGGCCTTCGCGCTCGCCCTGGTGCTGTTCGCGGTCACGCTGGCGCTCAACCTCGCGGCGATGGCGATCGTCCGCCGCTTCAGGGAACGCTATGACTGAGGAAACATTCGCCACCCGGCGGCTCGCCCGCCGCCGCGCCGCCGAACGGCGCTTTCGCTTCTACGGCATGGCCGCCGTGGGCGCGGCGCTCGCGCTTCTGGCGCTGATCCTGGGCGGGATCGCCGCCGACGGCGTCTCGGCGTTTCGCCAGGCCGAGATCCGCCTGCCCGTGACCTTCGAGGCGGCGGCGGTCGATGCGGGCGATTACGGCATCCTGGTCAAGCGCGCGCTCAAGGAGCTGTTTCCCGAGGTCCGGGGACGCAAGGCGAAGCGCGCGCTTTATGCGCTCGCGAGCCAGGGCGCGGCGCGCGAACTGCGGCGCATGGCGGCCGAGGACCCGGGGCTCAAGGGCGCGACGCGCGAGGTCTGGCTGCCCGCGTCCGATGATCTCGACATGTTCGTCAAGGGCCGGACGAGCGGGCGGATCAAGGCCGATCAGGCGACCTGGATCGCCGCGCTCGCCGACGACGGGCGGCTCGAGCAGCGCTTCAATACGCGCTTCTTCACCGCCGGCGACAGCCGCGAGCCCGAGCTCGCCGGCATTCTGGGCGCGACCCTGGGCTCGCTGCTCACGCTCGCCATCACCTTCGCGGTCGCCTTTCCGCTCGGTGTCGGGGCGGCGGTCTATCTCGAGGAATTCGCGCCCCGCAACCGCCTGACCGACCTGATCGAGGTCAGCATCAACAATCTCGCCGCCGTGCCGTCGATCGTGTTCGGCCTTCTCGGGCTCGCGGTGTTTCTCAACCTCGGCGGCTTGCCGCGCTCGGCGCCGCTGGTGGGCGGGCTGGTGCTCGCGCTCATGACGCTGCCGACGGTGGTGATCGCGGGCCGGGTGGCGCTGGGCGCGGTGCCCGGCTCGATCCGCGAGGCGGCGCTCGGCCTGGGCGCGAGTCGGCTGCGCGCGGTGGCGCATCACGTCCTGCCTCTCGCCATGCCCGGGGTGCTGACGGGCGCCATCATCGGCATGGCCCGGGCGCTCGGCGAGACCGCGCCGCTGCTCATGATCGGAATGGTCGCCTTCGTGGTCGACATTCCGACCGGGCCGAGCGATCCGGCGACGGCGCTTCCGGTCCAGATCTTTCTTTGGGCCGACGCGCCCGAGCGCGCCTTCGTCGAACGCGCCGCCGCGGCGATCCTGGTGCTGCTCGCGTTCCTCGCGGCGATGAACTTCGCGGCGGTGGTCCTGCGCCGCCGCTGGGAGCGCCGTTTCTGATGTTTCGGTGATTTTGAATTGGGAGAAAACCATGGCCGCGCTTGAGCAGACTTTCGTCGGAGCCGTCGCGTCGCCGCCGCCCGTGGCGGCCGCCGGGGCGATAGCCAAGATCGAGGCCCGCGGCGTCAACGTCCGCTACGGCGACAAGCCGGCGCTGATCGACGTCGATCTTTCCGTGGCGGCGGGGCGCGTGACCGCGCTGATCGGTCCGTCGGGCTGCGGCAAGACCACGTTTTTACGTTGTCTCAACCGTATGAACGACGTGATCGACGACTGCCGCGTCGAAGGCGACATCAGGATCGACGGCCGCGATATTTACGCGCCGGGCATCGATGTCGAATTGTTGCGCGCCCGCGTTGGCATGGTGTTCCAGAAGCCCAATCCGTTTCCCAAATCGATCTACGACAACGTGGCCTACGGGCCGCGCATTCACGGGCTCGCGCGCGGCCGCGTCGATCTCGACGCGCTGGTCGAGGCCAGCCTCGCGCGCGCCGGGCTATGGGACGAGGTCAAGGACCGGCTGGACGCGCCGGGCACCGGGCTTTCGGGCGGCCAGCAGCAGCGTCTGTGCATCGCCCGCGCGATCGCCGTCGATCCCGAGGTGATTCTGATGGACGAGCCTTGTTCGGCGCTCGACCCGATCGCGACCGCGCATATCGAGGAATTGATCGCGGCGCTTCGCGGCGCCTATACCATCGTCATCGTCACCCATAACATGCAGCAGGCGGCGCGGGTCTCGCAGCACACCGCCTTCTTTCACATGGGCCGGGTGGTCGAGGCCGGCGACACCGAGGACATCTTCGGCCGTCCCGCCGACGCCCGCACCCGCGATTACGTCGCCGGACGGTTCGGCTAGGCGGGAACTTCGGGGAAATCCGGTGTATTCTCGGGGCCGCGTCCCATGACCGACCGGGGAGGCGATCGGTGAAGCCCAAGGTTCTCGTCGTCGACGACGAGCCGCCGCTCACGATGATGCTGCGCTACAACCTCGAACGCGCGGGCTTCGACGTGCGCGTCTGTGATGACGGCGAGGCGGCGCTCGCCGCGGTCGCCGAGGACCCGCCCGACGTGATCCTGCTCGATTGGATGCTGCCCGAGGTCTCGGGGCTCGAGGTCTGCCGCCGCATCCGTCGCGCGGAACCGACCCGGGGCGTGCCGATCATCATGCTGACCGCGCGTGGCGAGGAGGCCGACCGAGTGCGCGGCCTCGACACCGGGGCCGACGATTACGTCACCAAGCCCTTCTCGCCGGTCGAGTTGATCGCCCGCATGCGCGCGCTGATGCGCCGCGCGCGCCCCGACCTCGGCGAGGCGCCGCTGAAGGCGCGAGGCGTGGTGCTCGATCCCGCGCGCCGCGAGGTGCGCTTCGCCGGGCGGCCGGTCGATCTGCACCCGCGCTCGTTCGATCTGCTGCGCTTCCTGATGGCGCATCCCGGCCGCGTGTTCACGCGCGAGCGACTGCTCGACGCGGTCTGGGGGCGCGACGTCGCGGTCGAGCCGCGCGCGGTCGACGCCCAGGTGCGCCGCCTGCGTCGCGCGCTCGAGGTCGCGGGCGCTCCCGACCTGGTACGGACCGCGCGCTCGGCGGGCTACGGTCTCGCCGGCGACGAGGACTGACAGGTATCTTCTCGCAACATCCCTTTATAACATACTGAAAATAATAGGTTATTTTTGTAATAAATCGAAATTTTTACAGTTTTTCAAGCTGTTATAGAGTCCCTGGGTGGAATAAACTTATTTAACCTATTGATAAATAAGAAATTCTGATTGCATGGGTATCCTTCTCGGGTGTCGGGATATTTTACAACGCCGGCGGGCGAGCATCGGCCGAAACTAACCAATCCTTTGAAACAGCGGAGAATTGAGCCTTCTGGCACAATTCTTGCGACAGATTCCGAGCGAACGCGAAAGCGCTTTTGTGAG
>CAZHDF010000164.1:0-7831 GCA_964531525.1 uncultured Alphaproteobacteria bacterium
CCATCAAGGGGGAGGGCTTTTGGTCCGAGGCCGCGTCACGATTCCCCCTCCCTCGGTGGGAGGGGGTTAGGGGGAGGGGGAAAATACCTTCTCGTTTCGCGTTCGGAATCAGGCGGCGGTGCCGCCGACCGTCAGGCCGTCGATCAGAAGCGTCGGCTGGCCGACGCCCACCGGCACGCCCTGTCCGTTCTTGCCGCAGGTGCCGATTCCGGGGTCGAGCGCCAGATCGTTGCCTACCATGGCGACCCGGGTGAGCACGTCGGGGCCGTTGCCGATCAGCGACGCGCCCTTGACCGGCGCGCCGATCTTGCCGTCCTCGATCAAATAGGCTTCGGAGGCCGAAAAGACGAACTTGCCCGAGGTGATATCGACCTGGCCGCCGCCGAAGTTGACCGCATAGAGCCCCTTCTTGACCGAGGCGATGATCTCGGCCGGGTCGTGGTCGCCCGCCTCCATCAGCGTGTTGGTCATGCGCGGCATGGGGCTATGCGCGAAGCTCTCGCGCCGCCCGTTTCCGGTCGGCTTCATGCCCATCAGCCGCGCGTTCTGCCGGTCGTGGAGATAGCCGACCAAAATCCCGTCCTCGATCAGTACCGTGCGCTGGGTCGGCGTGCCCTCGTCGTCGACGGTGAGCGAGCCGCGCCGCTCGCCGATCGTGCCGTCGTCGACCACGGTGACGCCGGGGGCCGCGACCCGCTCGCCCATCAGCCCGGCGAAGGCCGATGTGCCCTTGCGGTTGAAGTCGCCCTCGAGGCCGTGTCCGATCGCCTCGTGAAGCAGGATCCCGGGCCAGCCGGGGCCGAGCACCACCGACATCTCGCCCGCCGGCGCGGGGACGGAATCGAGATTGACCAGCGCCTGGCGCAACGCCTCGTCGACCTGGGCGCGCCAGCGCTCGGGCGCGATGAAGGCGGCGAAGCCGCGGCGTCCGCCGACCCCGTGGCCGCCGGTCTCCATGCGCCCGTCCTGCTCGACCACCACCGAGACGTTGAGCCGCACCAGCGGGCGAATGTCGCCGACGCCGGCGCCGTCGGCGCGAATGATCTCGACCGCCTGCCATTCGCCCGAAAGCGAGACCGAGACCTGGCGCACCCGGTCGTCGCGCGAACGCGCATAGGCGTCGATCTCGGCGAGCAGCGCGAGCTTGGCGGCGAAATCGACCTCGCCGAGCGGGTTGACGTCGTCGTAGAGGTGTTGATTGGTGCGCGCCGGCGGCGCGGCGAGCGTTCCCGAATGGCCGGCGCGGACCGCCCGCACGGTCTCGCCCGCGCGCGCGATCGCCGCCTCGCTGAGCTCGGTCGCGTGCGCATAGCCGGTCGCCTCGCCGCAGACCGCGCGCAGGCCCAGCCCCTGGGCGGTGTCGAAGCTCGCGCTCCTCACCCGGCCGTCGTCGAACACCAGGCTTTCGGACTGGCGGTATTCGAGAAACAGCTCGCCGTCGTCGCAGCCCGCGAGCGCCTCGCCCACCAGGCGTTCGACGCGCCCCCGGTCGAGACCCGCGCGGTCGAAGAAAAGCGTGTCGGTGTCGGGGTGATCGGTCATGGTCCTCTTTTCCTTCCCGGGGTCCTTCCCATGCGCGGTCGACGGCGAGTGACCGAACGGCCGAAGCTCGGCTACCATGGGCCTGCGTCACGCAGACCCTGGCCTTGATATCGCGCCTTCGGATCAATATGGCAAGTCACGACCCCTCGTCCAGCAATCACCCGTCCGCCGCCGGGAAATGGCGCGACCACCCGTTGCGCGCGGCGCTGACCGGTGAAATCCACGCCCGGCCCTATCCGTTGATCCTACCGCCGGTCCGCGCATCGCATCTCGCGTTCGCCTCGGGCGAGGACGCGGCCGAGGCCGAGCGCGCGCATGTCGCGCGTCTCTGCGCGCGCCTGGGCGCGCCCGCGCCAGCGGCGGGCGCGACCCATTTCGCCCACGACTTCGGTGACTTCAGCATCCTGTGGGAACGCCACACCGAATTTTCGACCTACACGATCCTGGTCGCCGGCCCGTTCGAGGCGCCCTTCGGCGGACCGGGAGACGAAATGCCGATCGCGCGGCCCCCGGCGGACTGGATCGCGGGCCTGCCCGGCGAACGGCTGGTGGCCACCCATGTCGCGTTCCTGGGCCGCGACGCGCCGGCTCCCGACGATTCGCGGCTCGCCGAGTGGTTCGACGGCAATCCGGTCGCGGGCGGCGGCATGCTGGGCGGCGGCGCGCGCGGCTGGAGCGACTTCCGCATCCACGGAGACGGCTTCGGCCGCGTGCTCCTGCACGACGTCCGGCTCAAGGAGGACCAGCCCGGACGACTGCTTCAGCGCGTTCTCGAAATCGAGACCTACGGCATGATGGCGCTTCTCGCCCTGCCGCTGGCGCGCCGCGACGGGCCGCGGGTGAGCGAGATCGACCGCGCGCTCACCGCCGCGATGGACCGCATGCGCGAGGTCTCCGACGCCGATGACGAAAGCCGGTTGCTCGACGAACTCACGCGGCTTTCGGCGCGGCTCGAGGCGATCCTCGCCGCGAACAGCTATCGGTTCGCCGCGGCGCGCGCTTATCACGGCCTGGTCGAGCGCCGCCTCGACGAGCTGCGCGAGGTCCGCGTCGAGGGCCGCCAGCCCTGGAAGCCGTTCCTCGAGCGGCGTTTGACGCCGGCGATCCGAACCTGCGAATCCCTCGCCCGGCGCGAAGAGGCGCTCTCGCGCCGCCTGGGGCGCGCGACCGGGCTGCTGCGCACGCGCATCAACGTCACCCTAGAACGCCAGAACCGCGATTTGCTGGCCTCGATGAATCGCCGCGTGCGTCTTCAGATCCGCCTTCAGGAAACGGTCGAGGGGCTGTCGGTGGTGGCGATCAGCTACTATGCCGTCGGGCTCGTCGGTTACGCCGCCAAGGCGCTCGCCGCGACCGGGGTTCCGGTCGATCCGGGAGTCGCGCAAGGGATCGCGATCCTGCCCGTCGCGGCCGTCGCCTGGTTCGGAATCCGCCGTTTGAGATCGGCCGTCACCCGGCGCGCGTCCGACGGACCATAACGCCACCGGCCCTTAAATCCTTGATACGAGTATGGGATTTTGAACGCCTCCGCGGCGGCGGCTCGCGGTCTTGTGATTCGGGAACCCGTGTTGTAGGTTCCGAGGCAATAATACGGGGCTACGAGTCCTGGGCCGGGATCGTGCAAGGCGAGACATCGCGCAAAGCGAGACAATGCGAACCGGCCCGTCCATCCGCCCATCCCGGCGGGTCGAACGGGACGCGTGCCTCTTTGTCCGGGAAAGAGGCGAGGTCATGTCGCTCAGCATATTTTCGCGCCTATTTTCGCGCGCCCTCGGGCTGGTCCTCGGGCCGGTTCTTCTCGGCGTGAACCAGGCCCTGGCGGCCGCCGGGGCGGCCAAGCCGTGGCAAACGGAGTTCCAGACGCCGGCGACCCCGGTGATGGAGAACATCACCAACTTCAACGACATGGTGTTCATCATCATCGTGGCGATCTTCTTCTTCGTCGTGGCGCTCCTGCTGTACACGCTGTGGCGGTTCAACGCCAAGCGCAACCCGCAGCCGTCGAAGACCACGCACAACACGCTGCTCGAGGTGGTCTGGACCGCGGTGCCGATCATGATCCTGGTCGTGATCGCGATCCCCTCGTTCAAGCTGCTCTACTACATGGACCGGGTCGAGGAAGCCGATCTCACGATCAAGGCGATCGGGAACCAGTGGTATTGGTCCTACGAGTACCCCGACAACGGCGACTTCACCTTCGATGCGCTTATGGTTCCCGACGACGAGATCACCGGCGATCAGCTCCGCTTGCTGTCGACCGACAATGCGATCGTTCTGCCGGTGAACACGACCATTCGCCTCCAGACCACGGCCACCGACGTGATCCACTCCTGGGCGGTGCCGGCCTTCGGCGTCAAGCTCGACGCGGTGCCCGGGCGGCTCAACGAGACCTGGATCCGGATCGAGCGCGAAGGCACGTACTACGGTCAGTGCTCGGAGCTTTGCGGCGTGAACCACGGCTTCATGCCGATCATGGTCAAGGCGGTCTCGAAGGAAGCCTTCGCCGCCTGGGTCGAAAAGGCCAAGCAGGAATTCGCGCGAAACAACGCGCCCGCCACGACCACCGTGGCGCGGGCCGAGCCCGAAAACCAGCGCTAAGAAGAGGTTGACGAGATGAGCGACGCAGGCGGCGCGAGCGAAATCCACGGCGGTTACGGCGATCACGGCCATCACCCGACGGGCTGGCGACGGTGGTTGTTTTCGACCAACCACAAAGACATCGGCACGATGTATCTGGTCTATTCGATCTCGGCGGGGATCATCGGCGGCCTGCTGTCGCTGATCTTCCGCATGGAGCTCGCCGTGCCGGGCGACCAGATCCTGGGCGGCGACTATCAGCTCTTCAACGTGCTGATCAGCGCCCATGGCCTGATCATGGTGTTCCTGATGATCATGCCGGGCTTCATCGGCGGCTTCGGCAACTGGTTCGTGCCCCTAATGATCGGCGCGCCGGACATGGCCTTCCCGCGCATGAACAATATCTCGTTCTGGCTCTTGATCCCGGCGGCGCTGCTCTGGGTGGGCTCGCTGTTCGTCGGCGAAGGGCCGGGCATCGGCTGGACCGCCTACGCGCCGCTCAGCACCTCGGGCCATCCGGGACCGGCGGTCGACATGATCATCCTCGGCCTGCATCTCGCGGGCGCCTCGTCGATCCTGGGGGCGATCAACTTCATCACCACGATCTTCAACATGCGCGCGCCGGGCATGACGCTGCACAAGATGCCGCTGTTCGTCTGGTCGGTGCTGGTGACGGCGTTCCTGCTGCTGCTGGCGCTGCCGGTGCTCGCGGGCGCGATCACCATGCTGCTGACCGATCGCAACTTCGGGACCAGCTTCTTCGACCCGGCGGGCGGCGGCGATCCGATCCTCTACCAGCACCTGTTCTGGTTCTTCGGCCACCCCGAGGTCTATATCCTGATCCTGCCGGGCTTCGGCGTCGCGAGTCACATCGTCTCGACGTTCTCGCGCAAGCCCGTCTTCGGCTACCTCGGCATGGTCTACGCCATGGTCGCGATCGGCGTGATCGGCTTCGTCGTCTGGGCGCATCACATGTACACGGTCGGCCTGGACGTCGACACGCGGGCCTACTTCCTGGGCGCGACGATGGTCATCGCGGTCCCCACGGGGATCAAGATCTTCAGTTGGATCGCGACCATGTGGGGCGGCTCGATCGAATTGAAGGCGCCGATGCTCTGGACCATCGGCTTCATCGTCCTGTTCACCCTCGGCGGCGTGACCGGCGTGGTGCTGGCCAACGCGGGCATCGATACCGCCCTGCACGACACCTACTACGTGGTCGGGCACTTCCACTACACCATGTCGATGGGCGCCCTGTTCCTGCTCTTCGCCGCCTTCTACTACTGGATCGGCAAGATGAGTGGGCGGCAGTATCCCGAGACGCTCGCCAAGCTGCATTTCTGGATCACCTTCATCGGCGTGAACCTCACCTTCTTTCCGATGCATTTCCTCGGCGTCGCCGGCATGCCGCGGCGGATTCCGGATTATCCCGACGCCTATGCCGGCTGGAACATGGTGGCCTCGATCGGGTCGTACATCTCGTTCGCGGGCGCGATCCTGTTCCTCTACATCCTGTGGCGGACTTTGCGTTCGGGCGAGCGCTGCCCCGACAACCCCTGGGGCGAGGGCGCGACCACGCTCGAGTGGACGGTCTCCTCGCCGCCCGCCTTCCACAGCTACGAGGAGATCCCCCGGGTCTGACGACCGGGGGAGATCCCTAGGATCACGGGAGAGAACCGGTGAGCGAACGGTCCATCGCCACGGCCGCGAGCCCGTCCACCGCCGTCGCCGACGGCGACGGGCAGCTCGGCGATTTCGTCGCGCTGCTCAAGCCGCGCGTGATGTCGCTCGTGGTGTTCACCGGCTTCGTCGGGCTTTTCCTCGCGCCCGGAACGCTGCACCCGGTGCTCGCGCTGACCGCGGTTCTGTGCATCGCCGTCGGCGCGGGCGCGGCGGGCGCGATCAACATGTGGTACGACCGCGACATCGACGCCCGCATGACGCGCACCCGCGACCGGCCGGTGCCCGCCGGGCGGATCGAGCCCGGCGCCGCGCTCGGCTTCGGGGTCTCGCTCGCGGTGGGGTCGGTTCTGGTGATGGGGCTCGCGGTCAACCTCGCGGCGGGCGCGCTGCTCGCCGGCTCGATCGCGTTCTACGTCTTCGTCTACACCATGGGGCTCAAGCGGCGGACGCCGCAGAACATCGTGATCGGCGGCGCGGCGGGGGCCTTTCCGCCGCTGATCGGCTGGGCCGCGGTGACCGGCGACCTGGGCGTCGAGGCGCTGGTGCTGTTCGCGATCATCTTCCTGTGGACGCCGCCGCATTTCTGGGCGCTCGCGCTTTACCGGGCGGAGGATTACGCGCGCGCCGGCGTGCCCATGCTGCCTGTGGTGGCGGGCGACGCGGCGACCCGGCGCCAGATCCTCGGCTACACGCTCGCGTTGGTGCCGGTGACGCTCCTGCCGACGGCGCTCGGCGAGGCCGGCTGGACCTACGGCCTGGGCGCGGCGGCGCTCGGGGTGCTGTTCCTGATCTGCGCGTTCCGCGTGCTGCGCGATACCGGCGACCGCGCGGCGCGGCGGATGTTCGGTTTCTCGATCCTTTATCTGTTCGCGCTGTTCGCGCTTCTGATCGTCGATCGAAGCCTATCGCTCCCGGGAGTCTGACATGCCGCCAGCCCCTCTCCATCGCCATCGCCGCGCGCGCAACTTCGCCCTCGGGGGCGCCTTGTTCGCGCTCGCGGCGCTGTTCTTCGCGATCACCATCGCCAAGCTGAGCTCGTGAGCGCGGCGCGGCGACAGAAGCGACGCAACGGAGCGCTCGCGGTCGTGCTCGTCGGCGTCGCCGGCGGCATGGTCGGGCTGAGCTTCGCGGCGGTGCCGCTTTATCGCCTGTTCTGCCAGATCACCGGCTTCGGCGGCACCACCCAGGTGGCGACCGCACCGAGCGAGCCGGTGTCCGATCGCTACGTCACCGTGCGCTTTAACGCCGATGTCGCGCCCGGGCTGCCCTGGCGGTTCGAGCCCATGCAGAACGCCGTGCGCGTGCGCTTCGGCGAGATCGCGCTGGCGCGCTTCGTCGCCGTGAACCTCTCGGACCGACCGGTCACCGGCAGCGCGACCTTCAACGTCACCCCGTTCAAGACCGGGCCCTACTTCTCCAAGGTCCAGTGCTTCTGCTTCGACGAGCAGACACTCGCGCCGGGCGAGCGCGCCGAGATGCCGGTCAGCTTCTTCGTCGATCCCGAGATGATCGACGATCCCAACGTGCGCGAAGTGAAGACCATCACGCTGTCATACACCTTCTTCCGGGCCAAGGACGACGGGGCGCCCGATCGGATCGCCGCGGCTTCGACGGCGGCCGGCGGATGACCGGCGCGAACCAGGGCGCGGAACAAACGGATAAACGCACAACGATGCTTATTGTCGAGGGTTAGAGGTCATGGCCGAAACGCAGGCGCAGAAACACGACTATCATCTCGTCGATCCGAGCCCCTGGCCGGTGGTCGGCGCGGCGTCCGCGCTGGTTCTGGCGGGCGGCGGGATCATGTTCATGCACGACATGACGCCCTGGGTGTTCTACGTCGGCATCGCGATGATGCTGTTCACCATGGTCGGCTGGTGGCGCGACGTCATCCACGAGGCCGAGGTCGAGAAGCGTCACACCCCGGTGGTGCAGATCGGCCTGCGCTATGGAATGGCGCTGTTCATCGCCTCGGAGGTGATGTTCTTCGCCGCCTTCTTCTGGGCCTTCTTCGACGCCAGCCTGTTCC
>CAZHDF010000165.1:0-7828 GCA_964531525.1 uncultured Alphaproteobacteria bacterium
GCCGAAGCTGGCCGCAGGTATGGGTTCGGTACCGGTGCATTCTCGCCCCTCGTTGAACGGTGAAGCGCGCCCCCCGGGCCGGCCGCGCGCGAGCGGAAAAGCGCATGGAACCGCCCCTCTTGTCAAGGATCGAGAGGCCGGAAACCATAACATCCACCCGCCCATCCACGCGCCGATCCACCCGCCCCGGGTCGGGGCCGGCGACCAGGGAGCCGCATCTTGGACGTAATCACCACCACCGACGACCTCGCCGCGCTGTGCCGGCGACTCGCCAAGGCCGATTATGTGACGGTCGACACCGAATTCATGCGCGAGCGCACCTACTGGCCGATCCTCTGCCTGGTCCAGCTCGCGGGGCCGGGCGAGGCGGTGGCGGTCGATCCGATGGCCGAGGGCATGGACCTCGCGCCGTTCTTCGAGCTCATGACCGACGAGAGCGTTCTCAAGGTCTTCCACGCCGCCCGCCAGGACGTCGAGATCGTCCATCATTTGAGCGGCAAGCTGCCGGTGCCCCTGTTCGATACCCAGGTCGCCGCCATGGTCTGCGGCTTCGGCGATTCGGTATCCTACGAGGCGCTGGCCACCAAGATCGCGCGCGCCAAGATCGACAAGTCGCTGCGCTTCACCGATTGGGCGCATCGGCCGTTGAGCAAGCGCCAGCTCAGCTACGCGATCGACGACGTGCGGCATCTGCGCGTGATCTACGAACGACTCGCTCGGCAGCTCGAGCGCACGGGCCGCGCCGCCTGGGTCGCCGAGGAAATGGCCGCGCTCGCCGAGCCCTCGCTCTACTTCACCCGGCCCGAGGACGCCTGGCGGCGGATCAAGACCCGCTCGACCGACCGCCGCCTGCTCGCCATCCTGCGCGAGGTCGCGGCCTGGCGCGAGGCCAAGGCCCAGGCGCGCGACGTGCCGCGCAACCGCATCCTGCGCGACGAGGCTTTGGTCGAGATCGCGGCCCGGGCGCCGGTCTCGGTCGAGGCGCTCGCCACCACGCGCGGCCTCGGGCGCAAGCTCGCCGAGGGTTCGATGGGGCGCGAGATCCTGGCCGCGGTCGAGCGCGGGCTCGTGGTGCCCGACGAGGAATGCCCGCGCGTCGAGCGCCCGGCGCCGCCGGCGCGCGGCATCGGCCCGGTGGTCGAGCTGCTCAAGGTTCTGCTCAAGCTCAAATGCGAGAAGCACGACGTCGCCCAGCGGCTGATCGCGACGACCGCCGATCTCGAGCGCATCGCCGGCGAGGACGCGCCCGAGGTCGCCGCGCTCCACGGCTGGCGGCGCAAGGTGTTCGGCGAGGACGCGCTGGCGCTCAAGGAGGGCCGGGTCGCGCTCGCCATCCGGGGCCGCAAGCTGCGCCTGGTGCCCGTGGGCGACAACGGCCCCGAAGGCTGATCCGCGCGCGCTCGAACTCATGCGAGGAACCCCGCGTGGCGTTTGAACGCCATTAACATCAAAACGTGCCCGGGTAGCCGCCGCCGTCGATCAGGAAGTTCTGACCCGTGACATAGCCCGCCTGGGCGCTGCACAGATAGGCGCAGGCGTCGCCGAACTCGGCCGGATCGCCATAGCGGCCCGCCGGGTTGTTCCGGGAGCGCTCGGCGAACACCTCGTCGAAGGGTCGCCCGTCGCGCTCGGCGATCACGCGCATGTTGGCGCGCAACCGGTCGGTGTCGAAGGGGCCGGGCAGCAGGTTGTTGATGGTCACGTTGTGGCGCACGGTCTTGCGCGCGAGCCCGGCGATGAAGCCCGTGAGCCCGGCGCGCGCCCCGTTCGACAGGCCGAGTATCTCGATCGGCGCCTTCACGGCGCTCGACGTGATGTTGACGATCCGGCCGAAGCGCCGCGCGATCATCGCGTCGACGGTCGCCTTGATCAGGAAGATCGGCGCCAGCATGTTGGCGTCCAGCGCCGCGATCCAGTCGTCGCGGTCCCAGTCGCGGAAGTCGCCGGGCGGCGGGCCGCCCGCGTTGTTCACCAGGATATCGGGGTCGGGGAGCGCCGCGAGCACCCGGGCGCGGCCCGCCTCGGTCGCGATATCGGCGGCGACCGTGGTCACCTCGGCCCCGGTGGCGGCGCGGATCTCTTTGGCGGTCGCTTCGAGGCGCTCGGGATCGCGCGCGTTGATGGTCACGGCGGCGCCCTCGCGCGCGAGCGCCATGGCGCAGCCGCGCCCGAGCCCCCGGCTCGCCGCGCAGACGATGGCGCGCTTGCCTTCCAATCCGAGATCCATGTCTAAGTCCTCCCTTGATCCTGATCCTGATGGTCGTTCCCGCCCAGCGCGGCGAGCACCTCGCGTGCGAGCGGGACCGTGATGTTGCGCCGCCCGGCGAGCGCCGCGCGGTCGAGCGCCGCGACGATCCGCCGGGCGGCGTCGAACGAGCGTTCCATGCGCGCCAGCAGGAAGCGGCGCACGTCGTCGCCGACGCGAAGCTGACGGTCGGCGAACTGCTTGGCGAGCACGGCGGCGAGCAGTTCGTCGTCGGGCGGGCGAAGCGCCACCGCCGGCGCGGCGGACAACCGCGAGCGCAGATCGGGCAGCGCGATCCCCCAGCGCGCGGGCGCGTCCCGGGCGGTGATCAGCAAATGCCCGCCCGCGCCCGCGATCAAGTTGTAGAGATGGAGGAACGCAGCCTCGTCGGCGAGCGCCGCGTCGGCGTCGTCGATCGCCAGCGCGCGGGGCGTCGCGCGGGCGACGGCGTCGAGCGCCGCGCCGATTTCTCCGGGCGCGACGAGATCGGCGCCGGCGCGGGCGCGAAAGACATGGGCGAGATGGGTCTTGCCGCAGCCCGGCGGACCGTGAATGGCGAGCGCCGGCGCCGGCCAGTCGGGCCAGCGGTCAAGCCACAGCACCGCCTCGCGATTGGGCGGGGCGACCAGGAAATCCTCGGCCCCGAGCGCCGGGCGATGCTCGAACGCCAACGGAAGCTGGCTCATTCCCGGTCGCCGGGCGGGCCGCCCCCTCCGTTCCGGCCACCCCCTTCGTCCCGACCATGATAGAGCGGGCTCGCCACGTAGCGCTCGGTCGCGAAGCGGGCGAGAACCCCGATCACGGCGGTCACCGGCACGGCGAGCAGCACGCCCAGGAAGCCGAACAGCGAGCCCCCCGCGAGCGCGCCGAAGATCACCCAGACAGGGTGCAGGCCGACCCGCTCGCCGACCAGCTTGGGGGTCAGGAAATTGCCCTCGATCACCTGACCGACGACGAAGATCGCGGCGATGATCCCGACCCGGAACATCTCGTCGAACTGAAGCAGCGCGACACCGACGCTGACCACAAGCCCGAAGATCGCGCCGAAATAGGGGATGAACGAGACCAGGCCCGTCGCGAGCCCGACGATCAACCCGAAATCGAGCCCCGCGAGCGTCAGCGCCGTGGCGTAGGCCGCCCCCAGAAGCAGGCAGACCAACCCCTGGCCGCGAACGAAGCCCGCGAGCGTCGCGTCGATGCGCCGCGCCTGCTCGCGGATGACGTCGGCATGGGCGCGCGGCAGCAGATTGTCGACATAGGCGACGATCCGGTCCCAGTCGCGCAGCAGATAGAAGGTGACGATCGGCGTGATGAACAGGAGCGACAGCAGATTGACGATCGCGAGCCCCGACTGCCAAAGGCCGCCGACGAGCGCCAGCGCCCAGCTCATGAGCCGTTGCGACAGCCCGCCGAACGCCGCGCGCAGGCGGTCGACGTCCTCGGGCGCGAGGCGGGCGAGGAGTGAATCGGCGAGCGGCGCGGCCTTCTCGCGCAGCGCGTCGGCATAGGCCGGAAGCCGGCCGATGAAGTCGACGAGCTGCTGTTGGAGCAGCGGCAGGACGAGCAGGAACACGCCGATCGCGACGACGACGAACAGCGCCGTGATCACGCTGGTCGCGAGCGTGCGCGACAGGCCCCAGCTCTCCAGCCGGTCGGCGATCGGGTCGAGCAGATAGGCGACCGCCATGCCGGCGACGAAGGGCAGCAGGATATCGCTGAGCGCGTAGAGGAACAGCCCGAACAAGGCGAGGCCCGCGAGCCAGAACAGGGCGCGGTTGCGGGCGTTCACGAGCCGACCTCGGCGCCGGTCGCGCGGCGCGTCCAGGTCACGACGTAAAGCGCGCCCGAGGCGACCGTCGTGACCGCGACGATGAACGCCAGCCCGTCCGCGATCCAACCGACGTCGACGTCGAACCCGGCGCCGCCCAGCAGCGTCGCCGCCAGCACGATCTGCACCACGGTGTTGATCTTGCTGACCATCAGGGGCGCCATGATGAGCCCGCGCCCCATGAGCCACAGGAGGATCGCCCCGCCGACGATCAACAGGTCGCGGAACACCACCAGGATCACGAGCCAGAGCGCGATCATCCCTTCCTGGCCGAGCGCGACGTAAACCCCCACCAGAAGCGTCTTGTCGGCGATCGGGTCGAGATAGCCGCCGAGCTCGGTCGTCAGGTCGAACCGCTTGGCGATGAACCCGTCGATGCCGTCGGAGATCCCGGCGATGATGAATACCCAGAAGGCGAGATCGCTCGCGCCCGACAGGATCAGCCAGACCGCGAGCGGCGCCGCGAAGAGTCGCGCGAGGCTGATGATGTTGGGCAGGCTCACTCGCCCGCCACCCCGCCCGCGGGCGTCGTCGTTTCACCGGCTCCGGGGGTCTCGGTGGGACCGACGGCGGGGGCGGACATCTCGTCCTTCGGCGCCTCGTCCGTCGGTATTTCGTTCACGGACATCCGGTCCACCGGAGTCGCGCCGATCTCCGTCGCGCCGCGCTCGCGCAGCATCCAGAGATCGGCTTCGCGGCGCAGCACCAGGTTCTTGGCCGCGAGCGCGTCGATCAACTGGTTGTCGTCGCCAAGATACTCGATCGCGACCCGCGCGAAACGGGTCGAGAGCGCCGTCACCCGCGCCCGGCGCACCACCGCGACCGCCTCGATCCGGCGGCGGATATCGAGCCATTCGGCGAGGGTGGCGAAGATCACGTCGACCTCGATATTCCCCACCTGATCGAAGCGCAGAAGGTTGGCCTCCTTCCAGGCCTCCTCGATCTGGCGGCGGGTTTCCTCGGCCGCGCGTCCGAGCACGTCGTCGAGCGTTTCCCACGCCTCGCCCGCGTAGGTTCCGCCGCCGACGCTGACCGTGTCGTTGCGATAGCGGTAGACGGTCACGCGCACGCTCGGCGTCTCGACCAGCGAATCGCGGGCCGCCTCGGCGGTCGCCACCGCGACGTCGCCGGCGTCGTAGCGCGCGGCGATGCGGTCGAGCGCCTCGCGATCGCCGGCGGCGGCCTGCTTGGCGTCGATCGCGGTGATGTCGGCGAGCTCGCCGAGCGGCGCGATCACGTCGATCAGCGCATCGCTCGGCGCGAGCCGCGACCAGGCGAGCCGCCAGGCGTTGTCGTCCTCCCAGAGGAGAAGCCCCCGGTCCGTTTGCCCCTGGTTCGTTTGATAGAGCGGCAGGACCAGGAGCGGGCGCGCGCGGGTGAGCGCGAAGGGCACCTGGTTCTCGCGCAGCAGCGCGCTGACCGCCGGGCCGTCGAAGCGAAACGACAGGGTCGCGATATAGCGCTTGGGCGCGACCCGCTCGTCGCCGACCTCGAAGCCCTTGACCAGTCGGGTAAGGGCATCGTCGTCGAGCGTCGGAAGCCGCGCGATCGCGGCCGCCGGAACGATCCGCGCCACGAGCCGCGCGAACGCCGCCCGCTGGCCGTCGAGCAACGCCCGGGCGCGCGCCGTCTCGGCGTCGGCGGCGGTTACGTCGACCGCCACGCCGTCGACCCGAAACACCGCCTCGTCGGCGGCCGCGCGCGCCGTCGGGGCCGCGCCGAGACCGCAGCCCAGGATGACGACGAGCGCGACGATCCGCCGCGTTACGCCCATTGCAAACCGCCCATGATCAAGTATGTTCACCCCGAACGCGCGCACAGTATCGGGAACCCGCCCGGGCGGCAATAGCGAGGGGAATCATCGCTCGCCACAGCTATAAGGACGCCGGCGTCGACATCGCCGCCGGGAACGCGCTCGTCAAGGCGATCGGGCCGCTCCTGCGCGCCACCGCGCGTCCCGGCGCGGACGCCGAGGCGGGTGGATTCGGCGGCCTGTTCGATCTCGCCGCCGCGGGCTTTCGCGACCCGCTGCTGGTCGCCGGCACCGACGGCGTCGGCACCAAGCTCAAGATCGCCTTCGCCACCGGCCGGCACGACACGGTCGGCATCGACCTGGTCGCCATGTGCGTGAACGATATCGTCGTCCATGGGGCCGAGCCGCTCCTGTTCCTCGACTATTTCGCGACCGGCCGGCTCGATGGCGCGGTGGCCCGCGACGTGGTCGCCGGGATCGCCAAGGGCTGCCGCATCGCCGGTTGCGCGCTGATCGGCGGCGAGACCGCCGAGATGCCCGGCATGTACGGTGCGGGCGAATACGACCTCGCGGGCTTCGCGCTCGGCGCGGTCGAGCGCGCGCGCCTGCTCGACGGCGCGAGCGTCGCCCCGGGCGATGCGATCCTCGGGCTCGCGTCGAGCGGGCTGCATTCCAACGGATTCTCGCTGGTGCGCCGGATCGTCGAGGCCGAGGGGCTGGACTATGCCGCGCCGGCGCCCTTCGCGCCCGCCCGATCGCTCGGCGAGGCGCTGCTCGAGCCGACGCGGATCTACGTTCCCGCCTGTCTCGCCGCGCTCGAGACGGGCGCGATCAAGGCGCTCGCCCATATCACCGGCGGCGGCTTGGTCGAGAACATTCCCCGCGTGATCCCCGACCGCCTCGGCGCGCGGCTCGACGCGCGCGCCTGGCCGCTCGCGCCGGTCTTTACCTGGCTCGCGGGGGCGGGCGAGGGGATCGCGGCGGGCGAGCTCGCGCGCACCTTCAACTGCGGCATCGGCATGGCGGCGGTCGTCGCCCCCGACCGCGCCGACGAGGCCGAGGCCGCGCTCGCGCGCGCGGGCGAGACCGTCTATCGCATCGGCGCCGTCGTCGCGCGCGCGGAGGGCGCGCCGGCGGTCGTCGTCGAAGGGGCGGAGGCGGCATGGCGCGGCTGAAGACGGCGGTTCTGATCTCGGGGCGGGGGAGCAATCTCCAGGCGTTGATCGACGCCTGCGCCGAGCCGACGTTTCCGGCCGAGATCGCCGCCGTCATCAGCAACGAGCCCGAGGCCCGGGGGCTGCGCCGGGCGCGCGAGGCGAACATTCCGGTCGCGGCGATCGACCATCGCGCCTTCGACGGGCGCGCGCCATTCGAGGCCGCGCTCGACGAGGCGATCCGCGCGGCGGGGGCCGAACTGGTCCTGCTCGCGGGCTTCATGCGGGTGCTGACCGAGGGCTTCGTGCGCGCCTGGAACAACCGGCTGGTGAACATCCACCCCTCGCTGCTTCCGGCGTTTCGCGGGCTCAACACCCACGCCCGCGCGGTCGAGAGCGGCGTGCGCTTCGCCGGCTGCACGGTCCATTTCGTCCGCGCCGAGATGGATGCCGGGCCGATCATCGCCCAGGCCGTGGTGCCGCTGCGCGCCGACGACACGCCCGAGCGGCTCGCCGACCGGGTGCTCGCGGCCGAACACCGGATCTATCCGCTGGCGCTTCGCCTGATCGCCGAGGGCCGGGTGCGGGTGGTGAACGAGACGGTGCGCATCGACGGCGCCGAGGCCCCCGACGCGGTGCTGATCAATCCCACCGACGGTGGGTAGCCCGGCCGTCGGGGTTTTCGCGACTTTTCTAGAGTCTGATGCGTTCAGTCAGGGTCTCCCCCTTCCCCTGGCCCCCTCCCGCCAAGGGAGGGGGAATCGTGGTGCGGCCCCGAACCGAAAGCCCTCCCCCTCGATGGGGGAGGGTTGGGTGGGGGTGTGAAGTGGCGCGTGAGATGCGCCGAT
>CAZHDF010000166.1:0-7763 GCA_964531525.1 uncultured Alphaproteobacteria bacterium
ACGCCACGCCGCCTCTTTCCAATGCGGCCTTGCGATGACGGTTCGCGACGACGGCGCGCTCGTGCGCCGTCGCGTCAGCCCGGGCGTTTGTCGGGGCGGCGGCCGAACAGCAGGGTCACGTTCATGCGACGGTTCTCGAAACCGTCGCGGAAGCGCACCCGGTCGGACTTGTGGAACAGGTTCGAGTGAAACAGAACCGCGCGGTTCTCGCGATACGGGATCGTGACGGTCTCGGCGCTGGCGAGGAAGTCGTTGATCCTGGCCAAGGTCTCGGGGCGGTACTTGAAGGTGTTGACGGCCCGCCAGTCCCAGTCGTAGGGCTGCTCCTTGGCGTAGACCAGCAGCCCGCCGCGCCCGGGCTCGAGATTGGCGGCGTCGGGGGTGATCCAGAAGTTGAAGGTCACCGCGCCCTGGTCGGTATGCGCCTCGACCCCCGGGCTCTCGTTGCGGCAGCGATAGACCCAGGCGTTGGTGAGCGTGTGCGCGCCCAGCACCCGGGGCAGCCGCGCCTTGAGCTCCTCGGCGATCTGGTAGAGCAAGCCGCCGTTGAACCCGCCCGCGAGGTCGGCGCCGACGAACCGGGCGCCCGAATAGCCGAAGAAGATCGTCGCCTCGAGGCAGAAGTCGCGCAGCGCGCCCAGCGCCTCGGGCGCGAGGAGATCGTCGAAGGTCGTGACCGAGACCGCCGACGACAGATATCCGTCCTCGATGGCGGCGAAGTCGAGGCCGGGGTTGACCGCGCGTCCGGCGAGGCGCGGCAGCTTCGGATAATAAACGACGCGATCGTAAAAGCCGCCGATGCGCGCGAGTTGCGATCCCGTCAGCGTCGCGCTCGCTTCCGGGCCGCGGGCCCGCGCGATCTCGTCGAGAACCGCGCGGTAGCGCGCCGCCATGGCCGAGAACGACGGGTCGATCCGCCCTTTCGCCACCAGATGGTCGATTTGGTCGCTCGCGTCGCGCAGCTTGAAGGTCGAGGCGCGCGGCCCCTCGGCCGTGGGCGGTGGCGCAGTTCCGTGATCGGCCGCCTCGTCATCGAACGCCGGGGCGTTCCACCAGCGCCCGCCGTGCTTGGCCTTGAGAACCGCGCGGAAGGCGGCCTCGGCCTCGTCGTGGCGGCCGAGGTCGAGATGCGCGATCGCGATGTTTCGCCACGCATCCGCGCGTTCGGGCGCGGTGTCGGGGGCGAGCGCGGCGGCGCGTTGGTATTCGGCGATCGCGGCGCGCGGGTCGCCGGCCTGGTGGAGCGCGATCCCGAGGTCGATGCGCAAGCCCGCGACCTCGGGCATCAGCGCGACCGCGCGCCGCAGCAACCCGACCGCCGCGTCGTTGCGCCCCGCCTGACGGGCGAGCAGGCCGAGAAGCAAGAGCGCCTCGGCGTTGTCGGGCTCGGCGCGCAAGACCCGTTCGTAGAGCGCCTTCGCTTGCGCGAGCCGCCCCGCCCGATGATGCGCGACCGCGGCCGCGAGCATGGCGCCCGCATCGCCCGTCGACGTCACGCCCCCGCCACCCCGCCGGCGCGGTTTATGCGCGCGCATCGGCGAGAGCCGGGGCCGGGCCGGCCGGATCGGAAGGGGGCTCCATGACGAAGAAAATGTCGTGGAGCGGCGCGTCGGCGAGCGCGCCGCGCGGACGTTCACGCGAATGTGATGGGGACCGGGCCGTGCCCGCTCAGACGTCGCTGCCGGGACGCTCGTAGGTCAGCGGGCCGTCGTCGGGGACGGGCTTGGGCGGCAGCATCGGTTGGGGGGCCGGGTAGAACAGGCGGTCGAGCTGGTCGAGGCTCAAGTCGAACGGCCGGCGCATGCGCAGGCCCGCGTTGTTCTCCTTGGCCCGGCGCTGGGCGTCCTGGAGCGCCTGGGCGACCTTGCGGTCCCAGGGCATGACGTAGGCGCGCGGCTCGTCGACGCCGTCGAACTGAAGCCAGAGATAGATGCCCTCGCCCTCGCGCAGGCTGGCGGCGAGCACGGTGGCCTCGGGAATGTTGCGATAGCCCCATTCGAGGTCGACCGGCTTGGGCTTGCTCAGCAGGTCGGCGAAGGCGGTATAGATCAGCGGCAGGAAGATCGCGGCGACGCTCACGGCGGCGATCTTGACCCACAGCCGGCGCGGCGCCCAGACGCTGATCGCCGCGAGCAGTCCGGCGGCCGCCACGGCGACGATGAACAGTCCGGCGATTCCCGGAATCATCCGTGCGCGTCCCTTAGCCGCGCGCCCGGCTGCGCAGCGGCCGGAACAGGCTGTTGACGCTGTCCGCCACCAGCGCGCCCTGGCTGTCGAGGGTGAAGCGGAACGCGGTCGTCTCCTCGCCCTCGGCGCCGAGCTTGACCGTGGTCGCGAGGATCTGGCGGGCGGATTCGTCGGGGTTGCGCTTCACGCTCGCCACCACCTTGACCGTGATCGGCAACTTATCCGAGAGGTCGCGGTAGAGGTGGAGGTTGACCGTGTACTCGCCCGCCGGAATGCCGCGGCTGTAGCTGACCTCGTAGTTGAGGTCGGTGGCGTCGGCGTGGCGGCCGAGATCGTCGCGCAGCAGGTTGAAGATCTGCCCGCCCTTGTTCGAGTACCCGACCGGCACGTCGCCCGGCGCCTGAACCCAGAGGTCGACGTCGGTGTCGAGATCGTCCGGCCAGCGGATTTCGATGATCACGTTGCCGGGCGGCATGATCTCGTCGTTCTCCGCCTTGGCCGGCGGGTTGAGATGCGGCAACAGCAACAGAACGATCGCGACGAAGCCGGACAGCGCCAGCAACGTGACGTCACGGAAGACCGTGCCGCCCGAATCGTCGTCAGGAAACAGATCGATGTCGGGCATAGCGCTCGCCCTCCTCGACGATCGCCGTGATCAGCTTGACCGTTCCGGTCGCGAGGATGTGGTAGTTGACCATCAGCCAGATGTTGAGAACGCTGCCGACCAGCGTGGTGTAGAGCGCCACCGACATGCCGCCGATCAACGTCGCCACCATGGGGCCGATCGCGCTCGGATCGCCGGCGCTGTCGGGCTTGACCCCGGACAAGGCGATGATGAAGCCGACCACCGTGCCGACCAGCCCCATGAGAACCAGGCTGTTGGCGGTCTGGCGCACGATCGCGATCCGGCTCGCGAGCTTGAGGCGCAGCGCCGAGGCGGCGAGCGCCCGGCTGCCGGCGTCGCGGCCCTCGACCTCGGCGAGGTAGATCGCCGCGCGCGACCAGCGCGGCCGGCGGATCGCCTTGGCGTGGTTGATCTCGCGGCTGGTGTCGTAAATCTTGCGCGCGCAGATCACGAGCCCGCCCAGAAAGACGATGAAGATCGCGACCGAGAGATGAGTGCCGTCGGCGGTGATCACCCGGTCGATCCAGCCTTCGATGAAGGCCACGCCGAGAAGCGCGACGCCGACCAGGTTGGCGACCGCGAAGCGCAGGGCGAGAAGGAAGTCGTATCGTCCCGCGTCGCTCTTGCGATAGGCCGCGAGCAGCCCCGCGAACGGCGCGGCATGGGTTTGCCGGTTCTCGTCGTCGGACGGGCGGTTCTCGCCCGGAAATGCACGCGCTACGAGACGGCCCATTGGCGGTCTCCTTGCTTGTGGCACCCGATTTGGCCGATAGGGCGAAAGAGGGCGTTAACCATCATGATCGCACGAAAGTCCTTAAGAGATTCTGAACTCATGCGTGTCCCGGTCTTTGCGCCGCGGCGGGCGGGGGTGAACGATGTTCGATTTATCCGGGTCATGTCCGCTCTTCGTCTTCGGCCTTTCGCGGCGAATGTTTCTCCTTCCATTTAAAATGGTGCATTCGTCGTCGTGACATCTCACAAGAGCTTGAGGATGCCGTGCGCGCGGCGCGGTGGAACGACCGCGTTTTTTCGCGGAGAAGCGACGAGTCGAGCCGGACCGATGCCGCTCCCTGACTAGACAGCGGGTTCGTTGTCGCTCACAATCGTTTTCAATCGAGCCTCGGAACGCCGCGCTCTTCTTGATGTTCCTTTCCGGATATCGGCGGGCGTCTTCGCGGCCAACAACAATAAGCGACCGCGGCGCCGGATCGCCGGGTCCGTACAGGGAGTGATGCGAATGGCGGTCTTCATCGTCAGGCGCCTGTTTTGGATGTTCGTCACCATGCTGGTGGCGTCGTTCATCGTGTTCGGCGTGATGGAGTTCCAGCCCGGCAACGTCGCCAACAAGACGCTGGGTCCCTATGCGAGCGCCGAATCGAAGGCGATTCTGTTCGAAAAACTAAAGCTCGGCGACCCGCTCATCGTGCGGTATGGGCGCTGGCTGGGCGTGTTGACGGGGGTCATCGACGACCCGCTCGCCGACCCCGAGCTCAAGCTCGGCTTCAACGACCCGCGCGGCAGCCAGTATTTCGGCAATCTCGGCTTCTCGACCCTCTACAAGGTGCCGGTCAACGACATCCTGTGGGATCGGCTCAAGAACACGGGCATGCTGGCGGGGATCGCGTTCGCGATCATCGTGCCGCTGTCGATGTTGTTCGGCGTGCTCTCGGGCATGCGGGAGGGCAGCCTGCTCGACCGGGGGCTGTCGCTGACGGGGATTACCCTGACCTCGATCCCCGAGTTCGCGTCCGCGGTCTTCCTGATGTCGATCTTCGTCGTCACCCTCGGCTGGCTGCCGGGGACCAGCACGCTCGAAACCAACCCCGAATGGTCGTTCGCCTCGCAACTCGTCTTGCCGGTCATGGTGCTCGTGCTCTACGACTTCGGCTATGTCGCGCGCATGGTGCGCGGCTCGATGGTCGAGGTGATGACCCGGCCCTATATCCGTACCGCCATTCTCAAGGGGCTGCCGTATCGCACCGTCATTCTTCGTCACGCGCTGCGCAACGCGATGATCGCCCCGTTCACGGTGATCCTGCTTCAGATCAACTGGCTGATCACCGGCGTGATCGTGACCGAGGTGGTGTTCGCCTACCCGGGCTTCGGGCGGATGCTTTTGGAAGCGGCGCTGTTCGGCGATATCACGCTGGTCGAGGCGGCGACCGTGATCGCGCTGGTGGTCGCGGTGACGACCCAGCTCATCGGCGACATCGGGTACATGTACCTGAACCCGCGGATCCGGTTTACCTGAGGGGAAGGGCGCCATGACCGACAACACCAGCAACGGGCGTCGCCCGTCCGCCAAGCGCGATCCCAACGTCGCCCCCGACGACATGCTCGTCTGGATCTTCGAGCGCCTCTACGACCTGGTCAATCGGATCCTCGAGATCCTCTACTACCTGATCCGGGGGATCTTTCGCTGGGGCGGGCTGCTGCGCGAATCGCCGGTCGCGATCATCGGCCTTCTGCTGATCGGCTTCTGGCTGTTCGTCGCGATCTTCGCGCCGCTGCTCACCGACTTCGGCCCCAATGCCCAGGATTTCGGCGCGCTTGCCGACCCGACGCCGGGGGACGTGCATTGGCTGGGGACCGATCATCTCGGGCGCGATATGTGGTCGCGGCTCATCTACGGCGCGCGCACCGTGTTCATCGTCGCGCCGATCGCGGTCCTCGTCGCCTATCTCGTGGGCTGCACCATGGGCATGGTCGCGGGCTACAAGGGCGGTATGATCGATGGCCTGATCAGCCGGATCTCCGATATCATCCTGTCGTTTCCGGTGCTCATTCTCTACATCATCCTGATCTCGACCGTCGGCCCGTCGGCGCTCAACATCGTGGTCGCGGTGACGCTCGCCTCGTCGCCCGGGATCGGGCGCATCGTGCGCGGCATGGTGCTCGATCTGCGCAACCAGGAATACGTCGACGCCGCCAAGATTCGCGGCGAAAGCCCGCTCTACATCATGGTGGTCGAGCTTTTGCCGAACGCGCGCGGGCCGCTGATCGTCGATGCCTGCGTGCGCATGGGCTACACGATCATCACGATCGGCGTTCTCGGCTTCCTCGGCCTCGGCCTGCCGCCGCCAGATCCCGATTGGGGCGGCATGGTCAAGGACACCACGGCGATGGTCATCGTCTGGCCGCATATGTCGATCTTCCCCTCGATCGCGATTTCGAGCCTGGTCATCGGCTTCAATCTGCTCGCCGACGGCTTGCGCGAAATTTCGATGCGCGATTGATCGGGACGCGGGGAGACATGCCATGACCGACGACACGCCCGTCCTCCAGATCGAGAATCTGGGCATCTCGTACTTCGTCCGCGCCGGCGAGATTCCCGCGGTGCCGGACTTCTCGCTCACCCTCCGGCGCGGCGAAAGCTTCGGCCTGGTCGGTGAATCGGGCTGCGGCAAATCGACCGTGGCGATGGCGATCATGCGCTATCTCGGCGGCAACGGCGCGATCGTGCGCGGCCGCATCATATTCGAGGGCCGCGACATGGCCGAGCTGTCGCCCGAGGAGCTGCGCCACCTGCGCGGCTCCAAGATCGCGATGGTCTACCAGGAGCCGATGAGCGCGCTGAACCCCAGCCTCACCGTCGGCCGTCAGCTCAAGGAGGTGCCCATCTTCCACGAGGGCATCTCGGACGCCGAGGCCCATGATCGCGCGATCCAGGTGCTGAGCGACGTGAACATGCCCGACCCGGAATCGGTGATGATACGCTATCCGCACCAGATCTCGGGCGGCCAGCAGCAGCGCGTGGTGATCGCCATGGCGTTCCTGTCGAACCCGTCGCTGTTGCTGCTCGACGAGCCGACCACCGCGCTCGACGTGACCGTCGAGGCGACCGTGATCGACCTGATCGCCAACCTGCGCAAGAAGTACAACACGACGCTGATCTACATCTCCCACAACCTCGGGCTGATCGTGAAGGTCTGCGACCGGGTGGGCGTCATGTACTCGGGCGAGATGATCGAGGAAGGCGAGATCCGCGAGGTGTTCAAGAACACGAAGCACCCCTACACCTTCGGGCTGTTCGATTGCATCCCCTCGCTCGACGCCGACAAGCACGCGCGCGCGCTGGCGCCGATCCCGGGACAGGTCTCGCTGCCCCACGAGCGCCCGCCCGGCTGCGCCTTCGGTCCCCGCTGCCGGTATTTCGAGGCCGCGCGGTGCGACAGCGACGTGGTCGACATGGAAACCGTCGGCGATCCGGCCGAGGGCCATCGGGTGCGCTGCCTGCGCTGGCGCGAGATTCGCCACGAGCCCGCCAAGCCGCTGGTCGAGACGGTCGAGGCGAAGAAGCGCGCCCCCGCCGAGGTGCTGCGCGTCGTCGACATGGACAAGTTCTTCGAGATCCGCGAGGTCTCGCTTTCGTCGATCCTGACCGGCAAGGCCACGCGCTACGTTAAGGCCAACGAGGGCGTCAGCTTCAACGCGCGACGCGGCCAGACGGTGGCGATCGTCGGCGAATCGGGCTGCGGCAAGTCGACCTTCGCCAAGGTGCTTACCGGGCTCGAGACCGCGACCAGGGGCGAGATCTGGTTCAACCACGAGAACATCGCGAAGATTCCCGTCGACCGGCGCGAGCCCGAGCTCATCTCGGCGCTCCAGATGGTGTTCCAGAATCCCGACGGCACGCTCAACCCGAGCCATACGGTCGGCGGTGCGATCGGTCGCGTGATCAAGAAGTTCGGGCTCGCCAGCCGGCGCAAGGAGATCAACGAGCGAGTCGCCGAGCTTCTCGAGATCGTGCGCCTGCCGCCCGAGTTCGCCCGCCGCAGGCCGCGCCAGCTCTCGGGCGGACAGAAGCAGCGCGTCGCCGTGGCGCGCGCCTTCGCCGGCGTGCCCTCGACGGTGATCGCCGACGAGCCGGTCTCGGCGCTCGACGTGTCGGTTCAGGCGGCGGTCATCAACCTGTTGATGGAAGTCCAGCAGCAGTACAACACGACGCTTC
>CAZHDF010000167.1:0-7758 GCA_964531525.1 uncultured Alphaproteobacteria bacterium
GCTTGCGCACGTTCTCGAACAAGCGGTAGGTGCCGCCGTAGAGGTCGTCCATCGCGACCACATGCGCGCCCGTGTCCAGAAGGTCGAGCACGGTCGCCGAGGCGGCGAGGCCCGAGGCGAAGGCGAAGCCCGCGCCGCCGCCCTCGAGATCGGCGACGCAGCGCTCGAACGCCATGCGCGTCGGGTTCTGGCTGCGCGAGTACTCGTAGCCCTTGTGGACCCCGGGACTCTCCTGGACATAGGTCGAGGTGGCGTAGATCGGCGTCATGATCGCGCCGGTCGTCGGGTCGGGCGCCTGTCCGGCGTGGATCGCGCGGGTGGCGAAGCGCGGGCGGTTGGTCGCGTTCGGCATGGCGGCTACTTCATCCTTCGGCGCAGGTAATTGAGAAGGTCGATGCGGGTGATCAGGCCGAGGAAGGTCTTGCCGTCCTGCACGATGGCGACATGACCCTTGTCGAAGATCGGCATAAGCGCCGAGAACGGCGCCGAGGGCGCGACGGTTTCGAGCTTCTCGGTCATGGCCGAGCGCACCGGCTCGGAAAAGCGGCTCTCGTCGCCGTCGTAGACCGAAAGCAGGATGTCGGATTCGTCGATGATGCCGACGATGCGGTCGTTCTCGATCACGGGAAGCTGGGAGACGTCGTAGAGCTTCATGCGCGAGTACGCCACCAGAAGGCTGTCGTCGGGGCCCACCGTGTAGTCCTCGCCCTCGGTGTGGCGGCGCGAGATCAGATCGCGCAGATCGCCGTATGTCTCGCGCTCGATGAAGCCCTGGTCGATCATCCAGTAGTCGTTGTACATCTTCGAGAGGTACTTGTTGCCGCTGTCGCAGACCAGGGTGACCACGCGCTTGGGCTCGGTCTGCTCGCGGCAGTAGCGCAGCGCCGCGGCGATCAGCGTGCCGGTCGACGAGCCGACCAGCAACCCCTCGCGGCGCAGCACCTCGCGGGCGACCGCGAACGCCTCGCGGTCGGGAATGACATAGGCGCGCGAGACCAGGTCGAGGTCGCAGACCGGCGGCACGAAGTCCTCGCCGATCCCCTCGACCAGCCAGGTGCCGAGCTTGCCCGGCTCGCCGGTGGCGACGATGTCGGCGAGCACCGAGCCCTCGGGGTCGGCGAGCACCATCTCGGTCGTCGGCGAGACCTTCTTCATGAACCGGCCGATGCCGGTGATGGTGCCGCCCGATCCCACCCCGCAAACCACCGCGTCGACCGCATGGCCCATCTGCTGCCAGATCTCGGGGCCGGTGCTGGTTTCGTGGGCGAGCGCGTTGGCCGGGTTCTCGAACTGGTTGACGTAAAAGGCGCCCATCTCGTCGGCGAGGCGCTGGGCGGTGTCCTGGTAGTAGTCGGGATGGCCCTTGCCCACGTCCGAGCGCGTCATCCGCACCTCGGCGCCCAGCGCCTTCAAGTGGAACACCTTCTCCTGGCTCATCTTGTCGGGCATGACGATGATCAGCCGATAGCCCTTCTGGGCGGCGACCAGCGCGAGGCCGAGGCCCGTGTTGCCGGCGGTCGCCTCGACGATCGTGCCGCCGGGCTTGAGGCGGCCGTCGCGTTCGGCCGCCTCGATCATCGACAGCCCGATGCGGTCCTTGATCGAGCCGCCGGGGTTCTGGTTCTCGAGCTTGACGAACAACCGGCAGGGGCCGGTGTCGAGGTGGCGGAGCGCGACCATCGGCGTCTCGCCGATCAGGTCGAGCACGGACGGATAGGCGGACATCTTGCATCTCCCGAAATGCGGGCGCGGCGCGGGCGGAGCCCGGCCGGCCAAGGGTAGGAGCGGGCGCGGTTTCGCGCAACTCCCGCCTCGAACGCGCGCGCGCGGATCGCAGGCTTGTGATATGTATGGAGCCTCCGCAGTCCCTCGCCCCGTCGTTCCGCGTTTCGACCCGTCGATGAGCCTTCGCAAGCGTCCCCCGAACCTCCGTGTCTACGGCGTGCTGCTACGCGCCGGCCGAGTGCTGATCGCGGCCGAGTACGTGGGCGAGGTGTTCTGCTGGAAGTTCCCGGGCGGCGGGGTCGAGCCGGACGAGCCGCTCCACGACGCGCTCAAGCGCGAGTACCGCGAGGAGACCGGGCTCGACATCGCGATCGGCCGCCTGCTGCACGCCCCGGGCACCTTGATCAGTCCCTGGACCGGGCGGCCCTACACGCCCGTGATCTTCGCCGTCGCCGCCGAGGGCGCGCCCCGCGTGCCCGACCACGAGCCGGTCGAGATCGACTTCCGCGAGCCCAACGAAGCACTCGAAAGCGGCCTCATGGCCGAGCCCGAATGCCTGGCGCTGCGCCGCGCCTTGCTGGAACCGCGCCTCTAACCCTCCACCCGACGGCCGGTCTCGGGATCGAACAGATGGACCGCGCCCGGCGCGAGGCGCAGGGGAAGGACGTCTTTCTCGCGCACCCGCGCCGCGCCGGAGAGGCGGACGGTCACCAGGCTCGCCGCCGCGCCGTCGAGCGCGCCGTGGGCGAGCAAATCGGCGCCCAGGGTCTCGACCAGCCGCACCGCGAGGTGGAGATCGGCGGTCTCGCCCTCGGCGGGTTCGAGGTGCTCGGGCCGCAGGCCGAGGATCACGCCGCGCCCGGCGAGCGCCGGCAGGGCGGCGTCGCGTAGCGGCAGGACCGACCCGGCGTCGAGCGCGACGCCCGCGCCGTCGTTGGTGATGCGGCCGGGAAGGAAGTTCATCGCCGGCGAGCCGATGAAGCCCGCGACGAAGCGCGTCTCGGGCCGCGCGTAGACGTCGAGCGGCGCGGCGATCTGCTCGGCGACGCCGTCGTTCATCACCACCAGCCGGTCGGCGAGCGTCATGGCCTCGACCTGGTCGTGGGTGACGTAGAGCGAGGTGGTGCCGAGCGAGCGCTGTAATTCCTTGATCTCGAGCCGCATCTGCACGCGCAGCTTGGCGTCGAGGTTGGAGAGCGGCTCGTCGAACAGGAACACCGCCGGGTCGCGCACGATCGCGCGCCCCATGGCGACCCGCTGGCGCTGGCCGCCGGAAAGCTGGCGCGGCTTGCGCGCGAGAAGCCGGTCGAGCTCGAGCATCCGGGCGGCGCGACGCACGCGCTCGTCGATCTCGGCCTTGGACTGTCCGGCGATGCGCAGGCCGTAGGCCATGTTGTCGTAGACCGTCATGTGCGGGTAGAGCGCGTAGGTTTGAAAGACCATGGCGATGTCGCGGTCCTTGGGTTCGAGGTCGTTGACCATCCGCCCGCCGATCGAGATTCGCCCCTCGGTGATCGTCTCCAGCCCGGCGACCATGCGCAGAAGCGTCGATTTTCCGCAGCCCGACGGGCCGACGATCACGATCAGCTCGCCATCGACGACCGCGAGGTCGATGCCGTGGATCACTTGGCTATCGCCGAACCGCTTGACGACGCCTTCGAGCGTTACCTCCGCCATTGGCCCCCCGTCCTCGTCCGCGTCCTCGTCATTTCTCGGTCTCCACCAGTCCCTTGACGAACAGCTTCTGCATGCCGACCACGACCACCACCGGCGGCAGCATGGCGAGGATCGTGGTCGCCATGACGAGATGCCACAGGGGCTCGGAATCGGGCACCGCGACCATGCGCTGGATGCCCATCACCACCGTGTAGTAGCTATCGTCGGTGGTCACCAGAAGCGGCCAGAGATACTGGTTCCAGCCGTAGATGAACAGAATCACGAACAGCGCCGCGATGTTGGTGCGCGACAGCGGCATGAGGATGTCCTTGAAAAACCGCATCGGCCCCGCGCCGTCGATCCGCGCGGCCTCGACGAGCTCGTCGGGGATGGTCATGAAGAACTGGCGGAACAGGAAGGTCGCGGTCGCCGAGGCGATCAGCGGCACCGAAAGCCCGGCGTAGGAATTGAGCAGGCCGAGTTGCGCCACGACCTCGAAGGTCGGCAGGATGCGGACCTCGACCGGCAGCATCAGGGTGACGAAGATCGTCCAGAAGCACAGCATCCGGAAGGGAAAGCGGAAGTAGACGATGGCATAGGCCGAGATCAGCGAGATCGCGATCTTGCCGATGGCGATCGAAAGCGCCATCACCAGGCTGTTGCCCATCATGAGCAGGACCGGCGGGCTGCCCGCGGCCGCGACCCCGCCGGTCAGCACGCTGAGATAGTTCTCGACCAGCATGTCGCCCGGCCACAAGGGCATGCGCCCGGCGAGCAGGGCCTCGGGCGGATAAGTCGAGGCGACGAAGGCGAGCCAGATCGGAAAGCCGACCACGAGCACGCCCGCGATCAGGATCAGATGGGTGACGATCCGTAGGATCGGGCGGTTCTCGACCATGGCCTAATACTCGACCCGCCGCTCGATATAGCGGAACTGGATCATGGTCAGCGCGATCACGATCACCATCAGGATCACCGACTGAGCCGCCGATCCGCCGAGATCGAGGGCGATGAAGCCGTCGTTGAACACCTTGTAGACCAGGATCATGGTCGCCTGTCCGGGGCCGCCCGAGGTGGTCGCGTGGATCACGCCGAAGGTGTCGAAGAAGGCGTAGACCACGTTGACGACCAGCAGGAAGAACGTGGTCGGCGACAGAAGCGGAAAGACGATCGTCCAGAAGCGCCGCGCCGGACCCGCGCCGTCGATCGCCGCCGCCTCGATCAGCGAGCGCGGGATCGCTTGGAGGCCGGCGAGGAAGAACAGGAAGTTGTAGCTGATCTGCTTCCAGGTGGCGGCGATGATCACCATGATCATCGCGTCGGTCCCATTGAGGAAGTTGTTCCAGTCGTAGCCCAGCCCGTGGAGCACATAGGCGAACAGCCCGACCGAGGGGTTGAACAGGAACAGCCATAACACGCCGGCGATCGCGGGCGCCACCGCATAGGGCCAGATCAAAAGCGTCTTGTACCCGGTCGCCCCCTTGACCACCCGGTCGGCCATGACCGCGAACAAAAGCCCGAGCGCCATCGAGAAAAAGGCGACCGAGGAGCTGAACAGGA
Source organism: uncultured Alphaproteobacteria bacterium (assembly GCA_964531525.1). Taxonomy (GTDB): domain Bacteria; phylum Pseudomonadota; class Alphaproteobacteria; order JAAXGF01; family JAAXGF01; genus CAYYWV01. The sequence goes on from CAZHDF010000167.1 coordinate 4,942, forward strand.
CCGTGACCCCGAAGGAGTTGAGATAAAGCGGGTCCTCGAACAGGCGCTCGAAATTCTTGAGCCCGACGAAATCGGTGCGCAGCCCGAAGGCGTCCTGACGCAGGAGCGATTGATAAAGCGCCTGCGCCGCCGGCCAGATGAAGAACACCAGCGTGATCGCGAGTTGCGGCAACACCAGAAGATAGGCGAGCCCGCGACTGCGGAAGGTGACGCGTTTTTCCATGGCGACGATCCGGCGTGGCGGCGGCTGAAAGTCCGGCCGCGGCCCGGGGCGCCGTCGTCAGGCGACGCCCCGGACGCGGGCCGGCGGGCCGTCCGTGTCTAGCTGTTGTCTTCCTCGAACTGGCGCAACAGCCGATTGCCGCGTTTCACCGCCTCGTCGAGCCCTTGCTGGGCGGTCTTGTCGCCGGCCCAGATGGCTTCGAGCTCCTCGTTGATGATGTCGCGGATCTGCACGAAGTTGCCGAGCCTGAGCCCCTTCGAGTTCGCGGTCGGGGGCTTGTTGGTCATCTGCTTGATCGCCGTGTCGGTGCCCGGGTTCTTGTCGTAGAAGCCCTGGCTCTTGGTCAGCTCGTAGGCCGCGTGGGTGATCGGCAGATAGCCGGTCGACTGGTGCCAGTCGGCCTGGACCTCGGGCGAGGAGAGATACTTGAAGAAGGCGGCCACGCCCTTGTATTCCTCGGCCTTCTTGCCGGCGAGCACCCACAGCGTCGCGCCGCCGATGATCGTGTTCTGGGGCGCGCCCGCGACGTCGGGCCAGTAGGGCAGGGTGCCGACGCCGAAGGCGAAGTCCTTGGTGTTCTTGCGCACGCCGGCATAGGCCGCCGACGAGTTCATGTACATGGCGCATTCGCCCGAATAGAACTTGGGCGCCGAATCGGACCGCCGCCCGCCGTAATCGAAGATCTTCGACTTCTGCCATTCGGCGAGCTGGGCGATGTGTCGCACCTGGGTCGGGCCGTTGAAGACGAGCTCGGTGTCGAGGCCCGCGAAGCCGTTGGCCTTGGTCGCGAAGGGCACGTTGTGCCAAGCGCTGAAGTTCTCGAGCTGGACCCAGGACTGCCAGCCGGTGGTGAAGCCGCATTTGGCGGCGCCCGCGGCCTGGAGCTTCTTGGCATAGGCACCGACCTCGGGCCAGGTCTTGGGTGGGCTGTCGGGGTCGAGCCCGGCTTTCTTGAAGGCGTCCTTGTTGTAATAGAGCACCGGGGTCGAGCTGTTGAACGGCATCGAGAGCATGTTGCCCTCGGTGTCGGTGTAGTACCCCGTGATCGCCGACAGATAGACCTTGGGGTCGAACGGCACCCCGGCGTCGGCCATCAGCTTGTAGACCGGATAGATCGCGCCCTTGGCGGCCATCATGGTCGCGGTGCCGACCTCGAAGACCTGGACGATATGCGGCTGCTTCCGCGCGCGGAAGGCGGCGATCGCCGCGGTCATGGTCTCGGTGTAGTTGCCCTTGTAGACCGCCTTGAGTTCGTAGTCGGACTGCGAGGCGTTGAAGCCGGCGGCGATCTCGTTGACCTTCTCGCCGAGCGCGCCGCCCATGGCGTGCCACCACTCGATCTCGACCTTGGCGGAGGCCGACGTGGCGGCGCCGGCGAACAGAACCGCCGTCGCGGCGGTCCAGAGCTTGCGTTTCATCGACATGGCGTTCTCCCTGTGACGCTCGTCCTTCGGTTGACTTTTTTCGGGGCCGGCGAGAGATCGCCACCCCCCTTCGCCCGGATGCTTTGCGCCCCGGGACGCATTTTCCATAACCGCTCCGTCGTTGCGGTTCACGCGCGAACATATCACGTTCGCGTGAAACGGGAATGTTCCGATGCCGCCGAGCCGATTCATCGGCCACCGGTTTCGCTCGATTGATCGGCTCGAAAGGGATCGGCGGACAGCGCGAATCAACCTCCGGCGCGGTTCCGCGTCGCTCGAATCCGATTTCCCCGCCGGACGGTTTTCGGGCCGAAGCCTAGAACGAAGTCTCCGCCGCCGCCCGTCGGTAGGCGAGCATCAGAATACCGATCGGCAGCGCGAAGGCCGCGTCGCCGTAATAGACCGCCGGCAGCGCATAGGTCCGGACCAGGACCACGCAGGCGACGCCGACGACCAGGAAGGCGAGCCCGAAGACCAGCAGCATCGTCCGGTGCGCGCGCGGATTGGCGATCGCGATCGCCATCAGCACGCCCCACCAGGCGAGCATCACCATCGATATCTTGACCGAATAGATCACGAGCGGGGTATCGGGATACGCCTCGCCGGCGAGCCACGTCATGCCCGCGTTCAACGTCTCCCACGGCAGAAAGACGAGCAGGCCGAGGCCGAGGAAGCTGGCGGCGGCGAGGTAGAGGATGATCCGCATGGTTCTCATGGCCCGAGGATACGCCCTCGCGCCGCGTCTTTTCCGAACTCAGGTTAAGGTTCGCCCGCCCGCGCGGCCCGGGGACGGGCCGGAAAGAAAAATGCCCCGCGGAGCGGGGCAAGTTTTAGAGGAGGACACCTTGCCCATGGGGCAAGAGTAGTACAGGGAGGATGGGTGTATCTAACCCGACAAAGATTGCCAATTCGTTAACGGGGAAAATAATCCCGCAGGCCCGCTCGGCAAGCCGATTTCCGGGCCCGCGCCGCATCAGCCCCGCCGGCGGAAGGGATGGGCGGGGTAGACGCCGAGGATCTTGACGTGGCGCGAGAAGAAGCTCAGCTCCTCGAGCGCCAAGCGCACCGATTCCTGCGACGGGTGGCCCTCGATATCGGCGTAGAACTGGGTCGCGGTGAAGGTGCCGTCGAGCATGTAGCTTTCGAGCTTGGTCATGTTCACGCCGTTGG
>CAZHDF010000168.1:0-7735 GCA_964531525.1 uncultured Alphaproteobacteria bacterium
CCAACATCGCGCTCTACGCCGGGCTCGGCTACGCCTACATCCTGTTGATGATCTTCCCGATCTTCAACGCGATCGAAAGCCTCGACCATAACCAGATCGAGGCCGCGCGCGATCTCGGCTCGCCCTGGTGGCGGATTCACTGGCGGATCGTGATCCCGTTCGCCAAGCCGGGCATTACCTCGGGCTGCACCATGGTCTTCATGCTGTCGGCGGGCGCGCTGGCCGCGCCGCAGATCCTGGGCGGCCCATCGAGTCTGTGGTTCACGCAGATCATCTACCAGTGGTTCAACACCGGCGGCAACTGGCCGCGCGGCTCGGCCTACGCGATCGTTCTGCTGATCGCCAGCATCGTCTTCGTCCTGTTCATGATGCGCGTGTTCAAGGTCAAGCTCGGGGAAATCGGGCGATGAGATCGCGCACCGTCATGCGCCTGATGGTGGGCTTCTATATCTTCGCCTTCTTCGCCTATCTGTTCGGCCCGCTCGTGTTGATGAGCCTGACGGCGTTCAACAGTTCGCCCTTTCCGCGGGTCTCGCCCTGGGAATGCTTCACCTTCGAGTGGTTCGGCAAGCTCGCGGCCGACGCGCGGCTGATGGAGGGTTTCCGCAACAGCCTGGTCATCGGCGTCGGCGTGGTCGCGCTGTCGGTGCCCATCGGTCTCGCGGGCGCGATGATGCTGACCCAGCTTCGCCGCACGGTGCGCTCGATCTACTACACGGTCGTGATTTCACCGATCCTGGTGCCGGGCGTGGTGCTCGGCATCTCGACGCTGATCTTCTGGGATCGGCTCGGCACCATGTTCGGCGCCGATTACGACACCGCCTTCTACAACGGCATCTTCCTGACCGTCATCGGCCAGGCGACCTTCATCTCGGCGTATACGATGCTGGTGTTCATCTCGCGGCTGCAACGGTTCGATCCGGCGCTCGAGGAAGCGGCGCTCGACCTCGGCGCGACCCATGTCCAGGCGTTTCGCAAGATCCTGCTACCCTTTCTGCGTCCGGCCATGGGCTCGGCCGCGGTGCTCGCCTTTCTCGCCTCGTTCGAGAACTACAACACCACCGTCTTCACGATCGTCTCCGAAAGCACCCTGACCACGGTGCTCGCGAGCAAGGTGCGCTACGGGATCGACCCGTCGATCAGCTCGCTCGCGGTCATCATCGTCGCGGTCACGCTGATCGGCGCGGTCGCCTACGAGATCCTGCGGCGGCGCGAGGAAGCGGTCGCCGAGGCGCTGGCCTCGGACGAGGGCATGGTCGCCAAGCCCGGCGGCCTGGTCCAGTCGATCGGCAATCCGGCGATGGTGCTGATCACGGTCATCTTCCTCGCCGGGCTCGCCACCGCCTGGATGGCCAAGACCTACGACGTCGCCGCCTGCAAGGCGCGCATCGCCGAGGAGAAGGCGCTCGAACGTCGGATTCGCGAGGCGCCGGCAATGTTCATACCCAAGACCGGGACGCCCGCCCCCGAGACGACGCCCGGCGCGGCGCCCGAGAAGCCGGTGACGGCCCCGGGCACCGAGCAGTACAAGGGCATCTTCGCGCCCGGCAATCTCGAAAAGCAGGTCGGCCCCTCGAGCTCGAACGAGGGCGATAAGACGCCGGAATCGCCGGGCGCCTCCCAGTACAAGAGCATCTTCGACCCCGGCAACCTCAAGCAGCAGGTCGGCCCGTCGTCGGATTGACCGGCCCCGGGCGGACCGCGGCGAAGGCGAGAGGGAACGGATGGAGATCGGCGCGACGGCCATGATCGCCGGGCTGGCCTGCGCGGTCTGGCTTTGGCTCGTCTTTCTGCGCGGCGGCTTCTGGCGCGCCGATCTTCGGATCGAGACGCCGTGTCCGCCACCCGCCGCCTGGCCCGACGTGGTCGCGGTGATTCCGGCGCGCAACGAGGCCGACACCATCGCCCGGGCGGTGTCCTCGATCCTCGCCCAGGACTACCCCGGATCGCTCGCCGCGATCGTGGTCGACGACCGCAGCGAGGACGCGACCGCCGCGATCGTCGCCGCGCTCGCCGCCGACGCGCCCCGCCCGCTCATCCTCGTCGCCGGCCGACCGCTGCCCGACGGCTGGACCGGCAAGCCCTGGGCGCTCGCCCAGGGGGTCGCGCGCGCGACCGAAACCGGGACGCCGCCGCGCTATCTCTGGTTCAGCGACGCCGACATCGCCCATGATCCGGGGGTGCTCGCCCGTCTGGTCGCGCGCGCCGAGGCCGAGGGGCGCGCGCTGGTCTCGGTCATGGCGTTGCTCGACGGCGAGGGCTTCTGGGCGCGGCTCCTGATCCCCGCCTTCGTGTTCTTCTTTCAGAAGCTCTACCCCTTCCGCTGGGTCGCCGCGCCCGCGCGCAAGACGGCCGCCGCCGCCGGCGGCTGCGTGCTTCTGCTGAACGAGGCGCTGGCGCGCGCGGGCGGGATCGCCGCGCTCCGCGACGCGGTGATCGACGATTGCGCGCTCGCCGCCAGAATCAAGCCCCAGGGGCCGATCTGGCTCGGCCTCGCGACCACGACGCGAAGCCTGCGCGGCTACGCCGGGCTCGGCGACATCTGGGACATGGTCGCGCGCAGCGCCTTCACCCAGTTGCGGTATTCGACGCTCGCCCTGTTGTTCACCGTGCTCGCCATGACACTGATCTATCTCGCGCCGCCGGCGGCGGCGATTCTCGGCGCGGTCTCGGGCGATCTTCCGGCCGCCGCGCTCGGCCTCGCCGCCTGGGGGCTGATGGCGACGGCCTATGCGCCCACCCTGGCGCTCTACGATCAACCGGCGCCGGCGGGCCTGCTGCTTCCCGTGGCTGCGGCGCTTTATACCGCGATGACGGTCTCCTCGGCGGTGCGCTATTGGCGCGGCGCGGGCGCGCGCTGGAAGGGCCGCGTCGCCGCCCCCGGGCGGTGACGGGCGGAAACGCCCGAGAATCGGCAATAATCGGCGAAAATTATCGCAAAATTAATCGCTTTGCGCGTCAATTTCCGGTTGGTATCGAGAGCGCGCGGAGCATCATGGCATCGACCGACCGGACCGCCTTCAAGGAAGGAATCGTCGCCTACCGGCAGGGCGAGTACCTCGCCGCGCACGGCAAGTGGAAGCCGCTCGCCGACGAGGGCGCCGCCGAGGCGCAGGTCAACCTCGCGATCCTCTATTCGCGCGGCGAGGGCGTCGGCCAGGACCGCGCCGAGGCCCTGCGTTGGTATCGCCTGGCCGCCGAGCAGGGCCACGCCAAGGCGCAATTCAACCTCGGCACCATGTACGAGAAGGGCGAGGGCGTTCCCCGCGATTACGCCGAGGCCGCCAAATGGTACGAGCGCGCCGCCGCGCAGGTGTTCGTCCCCGCCTGCTACGCGCTCGCCTGCCTGGTGCGCGACGGCAACGGCGTCGCCCGGGACGAGGCGACGGCGGCGCGGCTGTTCACGATCGCCGCCGAGCGCGAGCACGCGAAGGCGCAATGCGCGCTCGGCCGGATGTACGAGGGCGGGCGTGGCGTCGAGAGAAGCGCCACCAAGGCGATCGAGTGGTACATGCGCGCCGCCAAGCTCGGCTCGGCCGAGTCCTGCTATCGGCTCGGCCGGCTCCACGACCGCGGCGACCTCGTCGATCAAGATTTCCCGACCGCGCGCCAATGGTACGAGGCCGCCGCCGATCTGCATTATGCCGCCGCCGCCTACCGAATCGGGATGATGCATCTCAAGGGCGCGGGAGCGAAGCGCGAGCCCGAGACCGCCGTCACCTGGCTGACCCGCGCCGCAGACGACGGCGAGGTGCGAGCGCAGTATCGGCTCGGTCTCCTCTACGAGGAGGGGCTGGGCGTCGCGCGGAACATGTATCACGCCATCAACTGCTATATCGCCGCGGGCGAGCAGGGCCATCGCCTCGCCTGCCGCACCCTGGGCGAGATCTACGACGAGGGGCGCGGGGTCAAGATCGACCGGGCCAATGCGCTCGCCTGGTACCAGCGCGGCGCGGTGGCGGGCGACGCCGAATGCTGCTTCCGCCTCGCGCGCTTCCATCGCGAGGGGCGGGGCGGGCTCGAGGAGAACCCCGAGCGCGCGCTCGCCTTCACCCGCGCGGCCGCCGACCTCGGCCTCCCGGCGGCCTGCTGCGCGCTCGGCGTGATGTACCGCGACGGCGATCTCGCGCCCCGCGATCCCGGGATGGCCGCGGCTTATCTGCGGCGCGCCGCCGAGAAGGAGCACGGCGAGGCCTGCGGCGCCTATGCCCTCCTGCTTCTCGAGGGCGAGGGGGTCGCGCGCGACGAGGAGGCGGCGGTCCAATGGCTGCTCAAGGGCGCCGAGGCGGGCGACACCCCCTCGCAGATCCGGCTCGCCGAGCTTTACGCCGAGGGGCGCGGCATCCCGCGCAACCCGGTCGCGGCCTATGTCTGGATCGACCGCGCGGTCCATCTCGGCAGCAAGACCGCCCTTCAACGCCGCGCCGAGTTCGGCAAGGCTCTCTCGCCGGCGCAGCTCGGCGAGGCCGAGACCGAGGCCCGCGACTGGATTCCGAAAAAGCCTCCCGCCACCTGATACTCGGCGCGCGCGTAAAAAAAAGGGCCGGCGAACCGGCCCGAAGTCAGGGGAATGCAGGGAGGACACCCTCTCGGGTGCGCAGTCACCCTAGCAATCCCGCCCCCGCCCATCAGTGATGCCCGTCACGAGGATGCGGTTTTTCGCGATCAATGCCCCGCGCCCGCGCGATCGCCAAAAAAAAGGGCCGGCGAACCGGCCCGAAGTCAGGGGAATGCAGGGAGGACACCCTCTCGGGTGCGCAGTCACCCTAGCAATCCCGCCCCCGCCCATCAGTGATGCCCGTCACGAAGCGCGATTTTTCCCGAACCCGCCGCGAAATCCCGCCCGCGCCTCACGTCTCGCCCGCGCGGACCACGCGGCGGACGAGCCCCTCGAGGGTCAATCCCTGGACCACGATCGAAAAGATCACCACGCCGTAGCAGATCGCCAGAATGATCTCGCGCTCGGGCGAGGGCGGCAGCGACAGCGCGAGCGCCACCGAGATGCCGCCGCGCAAGCCCCCCCAGGTGAGCGCCGGAATCGCCCCCGGGGTAAAGCTGCGCCGACGGCCGAGCACGCCGATCGGCAACGCGACCGAGATCAGCCGCGCGGCCAGCACCAGGGGCACGGCGATCGCCATCGCCGCCATTAGCCGTGGCGACACGCTCACCGCCACGACCTCGAAACCGATGAGAATGAACAGGAGCGAATTCAGCAACTCGTCGATCAGCGACCAGAAGGTGTGCACATGCTCGCGAGTCGTGGCGCTCATCGCGAGCCGCGTGCCGTGATTGCCGATCAACAACCCGGCGACGACCACCGCGATCGGCCCCGAGACGCCCAGCCAATGGGCAAGGCTGTAGGTGACGGTCGCGAGCGCGAGCGTGATCGTGACCTCGATGTTGTGCTCGTCCAGCGCGCGCATGGCGACGAAGGCGATGTAGCCCGTCGCCAGCCCGAACAGCGCGCCGCCCAGCGCCTCGAGAAGAAACAGCCCGACGGCGGCGGCGGCGCTCGCCTCGCCCTCGCCCGCCCCGGTGGCGAGCGCGACCAGAATCGTGAACACGACCACGCCGACGCCGTCGTTGAACAGGCTCTCGCCGGCGATCTTGGCCTCAAGGCTCGGCGGCACCCGGACGCGCTTGAGAATGCCGAGCACGGCGACCGGGTCGGTCGGCGAGATCAAGGCGCCGAAGACCAGGCTATAGGCGAACGGCAGCGCCACCCCGAGCGCGCCCGCGACCAGCCACAGCCCGCCGCCGATCAACGCGGTCGATATCAACACGCCGGCGGTCGCCAGCAGGCCGATCGCCCAGCGCCTTTGGGCGAGCGCCGCGAGATCGACGTGCAGCGCGCCCGCGAATAGAAGTAGGCTCAAAAGCCCGTTCATGAGCGCGGCGGCGAAATCGATCCGCTCGAGGACCGCGCGCACCCGCGCGCCCAGCCCCAGCCCGGGGGCCGCCGTATCGATCGCGAGCATCGTGAAGGAGACCGCGAGCGCGATCAGCACCAAACCGATGGTATGGGGCAAATGCAGGACGCGATGATTGATGTAGCCGAACAGCGCGGCGAGACCGAAAAGCAGGGCGACGAGGTCGAAGGCGGCTTGCATCGGCATCTCGTCCGTAGGCTGCGAGGAGGGGGGTCAGACCTACCCCATGCATCGCCGCCCGGCAAGCCGGGCGATGCCGTTCGCCCGGCCAATGGGGTAACATCGCCCCCGACATGGACGGGAGCGAGACAGGCGGGCCATGACGACCCTGATCACCGGCGCCTCGGGCTTCGTCGGCGCGGCGGTCGCGCGGCGGCTGATCGACGCCGGGCACGAGGTTCGCGCGCTTCTGCGCCCGACCAGCGACCGACGCAATCTCGACGGCCTCGCGGTCGAGATCGTCGAAGGCGACCTGCGCGACGCCGCCTCGCTCGCGCGCGCGGTCGCGGGCTGCGAGGTTTTGTTCCACGTCGCCGCCGACTACCGGCTCTGGGCGCGCGACCCCGCCGAGCTTTACGAAAGCAACGTCGAGGGCACGCGCAAGCTGATGCGCGCGGCCGCCGAGGCCGGGGTGCGGCGGATCGTCTACACCAGCAGCGTCGCGACGCTCGGGCTCGACCCCGACGGCGCGCCCGCCGACGAAGACGCGCCCGCGACCCTCGACGACATGATCGGCGACTACAAGCGCTCGAAATACCTCGCCGAGGAACTAGTGCGCCGCATGGTCGCCGAGGACGGCCTGCCTTGCGTGATCGTCAACCCCTCGACCCCGGTGGGGCCGCGCGACGTCAAGCCGACCCCGACCGGGCGCCTGATCGTCGAGGCGGCGGCCGGACGCATGCCCGCCTTCGTCGATACCGGGCTCAATATCGTCCATGTCGACGACGTGGCCGAGGGCCATCTGCTCGCCTTCGAGAAGGGTGAGATCGGAGCGCGCTACATCCTGGGTGGCGAGAACCTGAGCTTGCGCGAAATCCTCGCCCGGATCGCCGCGATCACCGGGCGGCGCGCGCCGCGCGTCCGCCTGCCCCACGGCCTGATCCTGCCGTTCGCGCGCCTCGCCGAGGGCTGGGCGCGCCTCGCCGGCGGCGAGCCCTTCGCCACCGTCGACGGCATTCGCATGGCGCGCAAGCGGATGTTCTTCTCCTCGGCCCGCGCCGCCCGCGCGCTCGGCTACGCCTCGCGCCCGGCGGACGCCGCGCTCGCCGACGCGGTCGCCTGGTTCCGCGCCAACGACTACCTCGATTGATCGCCTAATAGTTGAATGACTTTTCTCTATGCAATCATCTAGGGCGCTATGGGGCGATAATACCCCTTACACGATTATTTGATCGGCCATGATCCCGCGCGCCCTGGCAACCGGCGCGGCGCGGATCATATGGACTCCCCAGAAAGACGGAAACGGACCGGCGCTCAAAACCACCCGAGCGGCCCGGCCCGAGGCCCGGCGAACCGCCGGACCGATTCCGTCTTGGGGGGCGAGCCAGGCGTGTGGGTCGTCGCCCGACATGGGCCCCGCGAGCCGCATGCCAATCGCAACTTCGATGCGAGGAAGCAAGCCCATGTCCGAAGACAAGCGTATTCACGATACCACCGTCGGCGCCGCGATTCGCTTCGCCGGCGGCACGGCGCTCGCCTTCGCCCTGCTCGCGAGTCTGCCGGCGCTCGCCGGCCGTTTCACCGAGCAGGACGGGAGCGGCCCCGCCTTCCAGGGGCCGATGGCGGGGTCGATTACGCCCGCGGCC
>CAZHDF010000169.1:0-7632 GCA_964531525.1 uncultured Alphaproteobacteria bacterium
ATGATCGTCGAGCGAGCGTTAAGATAACGAGAACCGGCGTGGTGCCCGGTTTTGTACAGGAGTGGCGTCCCCTACGGGAATCGAACCCGTGTCTCCACCTTGAAAGAGTGGTGTCCTGGACCTCTAGACGAAGGGGACGCGTGGGCACAGACACTTAGAAGCGCGATCGGGCAAAATCAAGTTTTTTTGGCGCGTATTTTGGCGGGCGCGGGGCGGCGTCACGCCTGGGCGTGGGCGACGTCGTCGATGAAGAGCTGCACCCGGTCGCGGCCATGGCGGGTGTCGGCGCGCAGGTGTCCGGCGATATGGAGCGGCACGCCGCGCGCGTTGAGAAGCGCCGCGCCGATCGGCGTCTCGGTGCTGCGAAAGGCGATCGCGTCGAGCCGCCCGCGCCCTTCGCCCGCCAGCACGCAGCGCACGTGGCGGCCGCCCACCACGTCGACGCGCACCACCCGGCTGCGGGCGAAGGCGAAGCGCGGCTCGGCGTTGCCGACGCCGAAGGGGCCGACGCGCTCGAGCAGACCGACGAGCTCGGAGGTCGCCGCGCCCACGGTGATCGCCCCGTCGAGCCCGAGCGTCGGGGCGGCGCCCATCTCGGCCACCGCGCCCGCGAGGCGCTCGGTGAGAAAGGCGCGCAACGTCGGCAGCCGCTCGGCGCTCACGGTCAGCCCGGCCGCCGCCGGATGCCCGCCGCCGTTGACCAGATGCCCCGCCTGGCGCGCCGCGATCACGGCGGCGCCGAGATCGACCCCCGGGATCGAGCGCGCCGAGCCCTTGCCGATCCCGCCGTCGAGGGCGATGACGAAGGCCGGGCGGTGATAGCGCTGCATCAGCCGGCTGGCGACGATGCCGACGACGCCCGGGTGCCAGCCCTCGCCGACCGCGAAGATCACGTCGCCGCCGCCGCCGTCGGCCTCGACCTGGGCCTGGGCGGCGGCCTCGACCCGGGCCTCGATCTCGCGGCGTTCGAGGTTGAGCGCGTCGAGCCGGAGCGCGAGCGCCGCGGCCTCCTCGGCGTCCTCGGTGGTCAGCAGCCGCGCGCCGAGGTCGGACTTGCCCACGCGCCCGCCCGCGTTCAGCCGCGGACCGAGAACGAAGGCCGCATGATAGGTGCCCGGCCGCTCGCGCACCCCGGCGATGTCGGCGAGCGTCCTGAGCCCCAGGTTGCCGCGCCGCGCCATGACCTTGAGCCCCTGGCTGACCAGCGCCCGGTTGATGCCGGTCAGCGGCACCATGTCGCAGACCGTGCCGAGCGCGACCAGGTCGAGCCAGTCGCGCAGGTCGGGCTCGGGCCGCTCGGTGAACCAGCCGACGTCGCGGAGCGCCCGGTTGAGCCCGATCAGGAGCAGGAAGGCGACGCCGACGGCGGCCAGCTCGCCGCAGCCCGAGCCGTCGTCGAGCCGGTTGGGATCGACCACGGCGGCGGCCTCGGGCAGGCGGGGCTCGGCGACATGGTGATCGACGACGATGACGTCGAGCCCGGCGCGCCGCGCCTCGGCCAGCGGCTCGTGGGCGCTGATCCCGCAATCGACGGTCACGACCACCGCCACCCCGTCGTCCTTGAGGCGCAGAAGCGCCGCCGCGTTGGGGCCGTAGCCTTCCGCCAACCGGTCGGGGACGTAGATTTCGGCGCGCGCCCCGACCGCCGTGAAATAGCGCGCGAGCAGCGCCGCCGCGGTCGCGCCGTCGACGTCGTAGTCGCCGAACACGACCACCCGCTCGCCGTTTCGGACCAGATCGACCAGCCGGGCGACCGCCTTGTCCATGTCGGCGAGCCGCGAGGGATCGGGCAACAGCGCGCGCAGGCGCGGGTTGAGGAAGGTTTCGGCCGCGTCGGCCTCGACCCCGCGCGCGGCGAGAATCCGACCGACGATCTCGGGAAGGTCGAGCCGCTGCGCGAGCGCCAGACCGGCGCGATCGTCGGCGAGTCGCGGTCGCCACCGCCGCCCGCTGACCGAGCGTTCGATGCCGAGAACCGCCTCCATCATCCGGGCCAGCGCGCCTCGCCCTCGAGCATCGGCTTGCGGTGGATGTCGTGCTGGGCGGCGATCACGCGCACGGTGCCGGTCTTGGAACGCATCACGAGCGACTGGGTGGTGATGCCGTGGGGCCGCCGGTGGACGCCCTCGAGCATCCAGCCGCCGGTCACGCCGGTGGCGGCGAACATGATGTCGCCGTGGGCGAGTTCTTCGAGCGAGAACTTGCGCTCGAGATCGGTGACCCCCATGCGCTTGGCGCGCTCGCGCTCGCTGCCGCTGCGAAAGACGAGCCGCCCCATCATCTGTCCGCCGATGCATTGCAGCGCCGCCGCCGCCAGAACGCCCTCGGGCGCGCCGCCGATGCCCATGTAGATATCGATCCCGGTCTCGGGTCGGGCGGTCGCGATCACCCCGGCGACATCGCCGTCGCGGATCAGGCGGATGCGCGAGCCGGCCTCGCGAACCCGGGCGATCAGCTCCTCGTGGCGCGGCCGGTCGAGGATCATGACCACCAGTTCCGAAACCTCGCAGCCGCGCGCCTTGGCGAGGTTGGCGAGATTCTCGGCGGGGGTCGCGTCGAGGTCGACCACGCCCTCGGGCAGGCCGCCGCCGACCGCGATCTTGTCCATGTAAGTGTCGGGCGCGTGCAGGAAGCCGCCGTCCTCGGCCATCGCCATGACCGAAAGCGCGTTGGGCCCGCCGGTGGCGCAGATCGTCGTGCCCTCGAGCGGGTCGAGCGCGATATCGACCTTGGGGCCGTTGCCGGTGCCCACGGTCTCGCCGATGAACAGCATCGGCGCCTCGTCGCGCTCGCCCTCGCCGATGACGACCGTGCCCTCGATGTCGAGGCCGTTGAGCGCTTGGCGCATGGCGTCGACCGCCGCCTGATCGGCATTGTGCTCGTCGCCGCGCCCCATCCATTTGGCGCTCGCGATCGCCGCCGCCTCGGTCACGCGCACGGCCTCCAGCGCCAGATTGCGATCCAGGCTGCCACTCGCCTCCATGGCGTCTTCTCCCCTTGTCATAATGCTTCGATCCTGATCATGCGCGGGCGTTCGAGCACCGCGTCGAGCGTCGCGATCCGCTCGAGCGCCCGGCGCATCGCCGCCTCGCCGGTCTCGTGGGTGGTGAGGACCACGGGCACCCCGTCGCCCGGGTTGCGGCCGCGCTGGATCAACGCCTCGAGCGAAACGTCCTCGTCGCGCAGCGCCGCGGTCACGTCGGCCATCACGCCCGGCCGGTCGACGACCATGAGACGAATGTAATAGGCCCCCCGATGATGCGCCATCGGCGCCGAGGGCCGGGCCGCGAGATCGCTCGTCGGAACGCCGAACACGGGCAGGCGCGCGCCGCGCGCGATATCGACCAGATCGGCGACCACCGCCGAGGCGGTCGGCCCGGCGCCCGCGCCCCGACCGACATACATGGTGCGATCGACGAAATCGCCCTCGGCGACCACCGCGTTGAACACGCCGTCGACATGGGCGATCGGCTGGGCGATCGGCACCAGGCAGGGGTGCACGCGCTGCTCGATGCCTTCCTCGGTGCGCGTGGCGATGCCGAGCAGCTTGATGCGGAACCCGAGCTCGCCCGCGAAGCCGATGTCGAGCGCGCCGACGTCGCGAATGCCCTCGACGTGGACGGCGTCGAAATCAACCGCCCGGCCGAAGGCGAGGCTCGCGAGAAGCGCGATCTTATGGGCGGCGTCGATGCCGTCGATGTCGAAGCCCGGGTCGGCCTCGGCGTAGCCGAGCTCCTGGGCCTCGGCGAGCACCTCGTCGAAGTCGCGGCCCTGCGCGGTCATCGCGCTCAGGATGTAGTTGCAGGTGCCGTTGAGAATGCCGAACACGCGGTTCACCGCGTTGCCCGCCAGCCCCTCGCGCAGCGCCTTGACGATCGGAATACCGCCCGCGACCGCCGCCTCGTAGCCGAGCGCGACGCCCGCCGCCTCGGCCGCGACCGCGAGCGCGGTGCCGTGGTGGGCGAGCATCGCCTTGTTCGCGGTGACCACGGGCTTGCCATGCGCGATCGCCGCGCGGCAGAGATCGAGCGCCGGGCCGTCGGCGCCGCCGATCAGCTCGACCACCACGTCGACCTCGGGATCGGCGGCGAGCGCGCGAACGTCGTCGTGCCAGCGAACGCCGCCGAGGTCGATCCCCCGGTCGCGTCCCCGGTCGCGCGCCGAAACCGCCGCGAGCGCGAGTTCGCGCCCGCAGCGCCTGGCGAGGTCGTCGCCATGGGTCGCGAGCAGACGGACGACGCCACGGCCGACGGTGCCGAGCCCGGCAATCCCAATGCGCAATACGCTGGTCATTGTCCTAGAAGTCGAGGAAGACTTCGGTCCGGCGGTTCCCGGCCTCGCCCGACGGCATCCACTCGTAATAGACCGGATCGTTGTCGCCGACCGCGCCGACGAACAGGTTCTCGGGCTTGACCCCGAGCCGGAGCAGCTCCTTCGCGACGGCGCGGGCGCGCTTGAGCGAAATCTCGAAGTTGACGAGCTTGTGCTTGGCGAGCGGCATCTCGCGCGTGCGGCTCGACGCATGGCCGACCACGCGGATCGTGCCGCCGCGCTTCTTGTGGATCGCGACCGCCTTGCGCAGCGCGCGCTTCGCCTCGGCGTTCAGCGACGACGAGCCGACGGCGAAATGTATCACCGCCGCCGGGGCCGAGGGCGCCACGCGCGCGCGATCGGAGTCGCCGAGCCCACGCACCCCGCCGAGGCCGGAAAGCGCGACCTTGGCCGTGGCGTCGGTCTCGACCGAGGGCAAGGGCGCGAGCGGCGGCGGGGTCAAGCTGGGGGCGGGCGCGTTCGACGCCGGAGGCAGCGGCGACGGCGCGGGCGAAAGCGCCGCGCTCGACGGCGCGGGCGGCGGCGGCAACGGCGCGACGCCCGCCGGCGGCGCGACCGCGCGCGGTCCCGATTCGGTGAACAGCCGGCTGAACAGCGCCTTCACGTCGACCGGGCCGGTGCTCGGCGGCGGCGCGGCCGAAACCGGCACGGCCGCCGGGGCCGGCGCTTGCGGTTGCGGCTGCGGTTGGGCTTGCGCCTGCCGCGGCTGGGCCGAGGCGGCGACGGGCGCCGCGGGCGCGGGGGCCGCCGATTGCGGCGCGGGCTGGGCCTTGGGCGCGGGCGGCGGGGCGGGCTCGGACGTCGGCGTCGGCGCGGGCGGCGGAGCGGTGTACTTGGCGTTCGCCCGGTCGGCGGCGAGCCCCTCGGCGACCGCGTCGAGATCGGCGAGCGCGGCCTCGCGCGAGGGCCGTTCGGGTACGTCGCCGAGCTTCGGGAAGGGCGCGTCGGACCCCGGCGGCGGCGGGGTCTTCGCGTCTTCGCCCGAACCGCCGGTCACCGCGTCGGCGGCGCTTTTGTACCACTCGATCGGGTTGGCGTAATCAGGGACCTGCGAGCAGCCGCCGACGAGCAGCACGCCCGCGACGAGCGAAACCCCGAGCGCCCGGCGCGACGTCCGACGGCGGGAACGGAAGCGGGCGCGGAAACGGGCGTGGGATGATGGCGGCCGGGTCATGCGTCTTTGCCCTCGGTCTTCCCTCGGTACCAGGATGGCGACGCCGCGGCGCGGAGCCGGCGGCAAGGTGAAATTTAGCGACTTGAAGTTCTGGAATACGTAGACATTTTAACCTTGCGCGCGGTCACATTACCTGATTTACCGCTGCGCTTAAAGGTCCGATCGACGCCGCCGCCACGTCCCGTCATTCGGGGCGCCGCTCGGCGTTCGCGGAGCGACCGGGATTAATTCGAGGAGGCCTGAATGGCCGAACAAGACACGAGAAAGCCCGAAGAAGCCGGGAACGACGAGCTCGCGTCGAGCGTCGCGGAAATCGCCGCGCGCAGCCAGCGGATCGTGAACGAGTTTCTCACCCGCCAAGCCGACGGCGGTGGGCTCGGCATGGCCGATCCGCTCAATATCGGCAGCGCCTTCCTCGAGATGACGGCCAAGATGATGGCCGATCCGGCCAAGCTGGTTCAGGCGCAGATGACCCTGTGGCAGGACTACATGACCCTGTGGCAGCGCACGGCGCAGCGCATGATGGGTCAGGAGTCCGAGCCCATGGTCGAGCCCGAGCCCGGCGATCGCCGGTTCCGCGACGCGGACTGGGACGAGAACCACCTGTTCGACTTCATCAAGCAATCCTACCTGCTGACCGCGCGCTGGCTGCAATCGACCGTCAACGACGTCGAGGGGCTCGACGACAAGACCGCCAAGAAGATCGACTTCTACACCCGCCAGTTCGTCGACGCGATGGCGCCCAGCAACTTCATCATGACCAACCCCGAGGTGCTGCGCGCGACCATCGAGAGCAACGGCGAGAACCTGGTGCGCGGGCTCAACAACCTGCTCGGCGATCTCGAACAGGGCAAGGGCCGGCTGCGCATCAAGATGACCGACTTCGAGGCGTTCGAGCTCGGCAAGAACATCGCGCTCAGCCCCGGCAAGGTGGTCTACCAGAACGAGGTGATGCAGCTCATCCAGTATGCGCCGGCGACCGAGAAGGTCTACAAGCGGCCGCTGCTGATCATGCCGCCCTGGATCAACAAGTTCTACATCCTCGACCTTCAGCCCAAGAACTCGTTCGTCAAATGGGCGGTCGAGCAGGGCTATACCGTGTTCGTGATCTCCTGGGTCAACCCGGACGAGAAGCTCGCCGATCTGTCGTTCGACGACTACATGCTGCACGGCCCGCTCGCGGCGCTGGATGCGATGGAGAAGGCGACCGGCGAGCGCGACGCAACCGTGATCGGCTACTGCCTCGGCGGCACGCTGCTCGCCGCCACCCTCGCCTACATGGCGGCCAAGGGCGACGACCGGATCAAGGCGGCGACCTTCTTCGCCTCCATGGTCGACTTCTCGGAGGCCGGAGAGCTCTCGGTCTTCATCGACGAGGAGCAGCTTTCCGCGCTCGAGGAGCGCATGCGCAAGACCGGCTACCTCGACGGCTCGGCCATGGCGACCACCTTCAACATGCTGCGCGCGAACGATCTGATCTGGTCGTTCGTGGTCAACAACTACCTGCTCGGCAAGGACCCCTTCCCGTTCGACCTCCTCTACTGGAACTCGGACTCGACGCGCATGCCGGCCGAGATGCACTCGTTCTACCTGCGCCGCATGTACCAGGAGAACCGGCTGGTCGAGCCCGGCGGGATCACGCTCGACGGCGTGCCGATCGACCTCCGCAAGATCAAGACGCCGACCTACATCCTCGCCACCCGCGAGGACCATATCGCGCCTTGGACCTCGACCTACGCCGCGACCCAGATCTATTCGGGTCCGGTGCGCTTCGTGCTCGCCGCCTCGGGCCATATCGCGGGCGTCATCAACCCGCCGGCGGCCAAGAAATACAGTCACTGGATCAACCCCAAGATCGCCGAGACGCCCGAGGCCTGGCTCGCGGCGGCCGAGGAGAAGCCCGGCTCGTGGTGGCCCGACTGGCACCGCTGGAACGCGCGCCGCTCGGGCGCCAAGGTCAAGGCGCGCCAACCCGGCGACGGCAAGCTCAAGCCGATCGAGGACGCCCCCGGCTCCTACGTCAAGGTCCGCGCGCACTGAACCTTTGGGGAAAGGCAAACCGCGAGACGCCCCACCGCTTCGCGGCGGACCATTCGCCCCCTCACCCTCCCACCGCTTCGCGGCGG
>CAZHDF010000170.1:0-7581 GCA_964531525.1 uncultured Alphaproteobacteria bacterium
TCGACGGCCGCCAGCCCGCCGATCTCACCATGGCAAGGCTGATGAAGCCGTTCCCGGTGGAATGGAGCCTTCAAGTCGGGAGGTTTCTGAAAAAAAAGCGCCCGTCGCTGACCTTATAGCCCCGCATTAATTATGGTACGCCACTTTCACACCCGAAAATGGTGGGGTGTTTCACTCCCGCCCCAACAGATAGCGCCGAGAGATGGAGTCAAAGGAGATGGCAATGACCACGATGGCTCCACTGACCACCGATTGCCAGTAGGGCGAGATTCCGTAAAGGACGATGATGTTCTCGATCACGCCGATGATCGCCGCTCCCAGGATGGCTCCCACCGGCGAGCCGATGCCGCCGGTGGTGGCGACACCGCCGATCACCGCGGCGGCGATCGAGGGCAGAACCCAGGTATCGCCAATCGAAGGCTGGGCGGTGCCCAGTCGCGCCACCATCAGGGCTCCCGCAAGAGCACCAAGCGTACCGGCGATGACGAAGACGAGAACCCGAATGCGGTTGACTCGGATTCCGAGCATGCGCGCGGCTTGCGTGTTGTCGCCGATAGCGTAAATGTAGCGGCCGAAAGTCATGCGATGGACGAGAATGGCGACGACCGCGAGAAGAGCCAATGCGATCAGAAACGGCACCGGAATGCCGTAGACGGTGCCGCGCCCTAGAAATTCGATCTCCTCCGGGATGTTGGTGATCGCAACCCCTTTGGTGAGCACCAAGTTGATGCCCTTGTAAACCCCGGCGGTGGCGATGGTGAGGACCAGGGAGTGGAGACCGAGTCCGGTCACCAGAAGCCCGTTCACGAGGCCGAGTAAAGCCCCGAGAACGACCGCCAGGAACAGCGCGAGAAAAGGGTCGAGTCCGACGTTGACCATGAGCATGCCGGCCACCACGCCGCACAGTCCGCCCATCGCGCCCAGCGACAAATCGAGTTCGCCGAGCAGCATCAACATCGCCTGTCCAAGCGTGACGAGACCGATGAACGCCAGCGACCGGGTGATGATGGTCATATTGTAGGGAGTCAGGAAATACTCCGACATAAAGGAGGAAAAGGCGAACAGCCCCACGAGCACGAAGAACACGACGACGATTTGCATCGCCGAATAGCTGAGCATACGTTGCCTATTCATGCGACGGCGTTCCTCCTGCCAACGATGGCGGCGACCAGTTCCTCGTTGGAGCACCGCAAGCTGTCGAATTCCGCGCACAGTCCGCCCGCATACATGCACAGGATGCGCGTGGCGCACTTGCGTAGCTCGAGCATCTCGGAGGAGATCAGAATTACGCCCACGCCTTCCTCCGCGAGTTGCTTCATAAGCTGGTAAATCTCGATCTTGGTGCGCACATCGATTCCTCGGGTCGGCTCATCGAGGATCAGTACCTTGGGGCGGGTGGCCAGCGCGCGCCCGATGATCGCCTTTTGCTGATTGCCTCCCGAAAGGAACATGATGCGCTGGGAAAGAGAGGGGGTGCGGACGCTGAAACGCTCGGCGATCCGCCGTACCAGCCGACGCTCCCGCGTCGCTCCGACGAAACCGCATGTCGCCGTCTCGTCGAACAACGCGATACCGATGTTATGGAGTACGCTCTGCATCGGAAGAATGCCGTGCAGACGTCGCTCCTCGGAGAGATACAGCAATCCGGCAGCCACCGATTGGGAAGGCTCGCCGAGAGGAAGTTCCCGACCCGCCAACCGCACCTCTCCACCATCCATGGGACGATAGCCGAAGATGCCTTGCATGAGCTCGCTGCGCCCGGAACCGACAAGACCGGCGAAGCCCAGGATTTCTCCCCGCCGCAGGGTGAATGAAACGTCGTGGAAACCCGAACCGCTCGCTCCCCGGACTTCGAGCAGCGGTTCGCCAGGTTCGGTCGTAGGGCGATAGTTCTCCTCGATCCGTACCTCTTCCCCGGCCATCAACGACAGAAGTCGAGTCTCGTTGAGTTCACCGATGGCAAAATTGCCAACCGAGCGACCGTCTCGCAGCACCGTGATTTCGTCGCCGATCTCGAAGATCTCTTCGGATTTGTGAGAGATGAAGACGATCCCCTTGCCCTCGTCGTGCAACGCGCGGATGATCTCGAAAAGGCGCTCCACCTCGGCGATCGTCAACGAAGATGTGGGCTCGTCAAGAATGAGAACGTCCAGCATTCGGTGAGCGCAGGCGCGGGCGATCATCAGAAGCTGTTGGCCCGAGACCGATAGCGTCCGCGCCTGCTGACGGGGATTGGCGCGGATTCGAAGCCGTTCGAGCTGGATGCGTGCCGCCTCCTCGATCTCCGACATGTTCACGAAACCGCCCTCGAATCCGGACTGATCGAAGGGGATGAAAAGGTTCTCGGCGACGGAGAGATTGGGAAAGAGGCGGAGCTCCTGCGGCACGTAACCGATTCGCCGATACAGGGAAGGGTCTTCGAGGGGATCGCGGCCAAGGATGCGGATCCGCCCCGCGCTGGCCTGTTCGGTTCCGGTCAGGATCTTGACCAAGGTCGATTTTCCGGCGCCGTTCTCTCCGGCGATCACATGAACCCGCCCTGGCTGGATGGAGATGGACACCCCATCAAGGGCGGTCACGCCCGGATACTGCTTGGTGATCGACCGCGCTTCGACCAGAGGTGCCAAGATACCGCTCAATTTTCCCGTCGGCGCCGGTGACACGGCCCCCGCCCGGAAAGGCGAGGGCCGGTCACCCAACCGTCCCGCTCGTTCAGCGCAGTTCGCCCTGAAGATTGTCCTTGGTCAGAACCAGGATGCCGGTATCGATGGTCTTCGGCGTAACGATGCCGTTGGTCCCGTCATAGAGCATAATCACCGAGTAGAAGCCCTGGATGAGGGGCCGCGTGGAAGAAGACGAATCGGCGACCCCCTCCTTGACCAGTTTGACCATGTCGGGGAGGTTGTCGAGCCCGACCATTTTCACTTTGCCGACCAGCCCGGCCTCCTTGATCGCTTGGCCGATGCCGATTGGCCCGGCGGCGTCGCAGGCGACCCAGCCGTCGAGTTCGGGGTTTGCCTGCATGATGGCCGCAGCCTGCTTCTGCGCGGTCTCAATGCTGTCGTTGTCGATGCCCTCCGCGACGAGCTTTATGTCCGGATACTTGGCGAATACCTGGCGATGACATTCGGCGCGGATCTTGTGATTGGGGGCCGTCGGCACGCCTTGCATGATGGCCACCTCGCCCTTGCCGCCGAGGATCTCGACGAGGCGCTCGGAGGCGATTTTCGCCTGTTCACAGAAATCATTGCCGATCGAGGTGAAGACCATGCCTTCGGGCGGCACGGAGTCGAAGGCCACCACCTTGATGCCGCGATCAATGGCTTCTTGGAGTATCGGCTTGTTGGCCGCCGCATCGAGCAGGTCGATGGCGATGCCATCGGGGTGGGTGGCGATCGCCCGCTCAAGGATCTGATTTTGCTCGACCACGTTGGCCTGCTGTGGCGCCTGATACTCGATCGTAACATCCTTGCCGGCGGTCTCCTTGAGATAGACGGCGGCCTTCTTGGCTCCGTTGTGAACGATATCGAACCAAGGATGCACAACCTTGGGCACGATGACGAAGCGGTAACTGTCCTTCGCCTGGGCCATGCTTGCCCCGACGATCATGCCGGCGGCGACGAGGATTGCGGTGAGTGTCTTCATGGGTTGCCTCCTTTTCCAAATGTTATTGTCGGGGTCTCTCGGGCCCCCTGGTAATTGCGTCTCCCGCGGAGACGCTTTCCTCCCGATGCGCGGGCCTGTCGCCTGCGAACGCTCTGAAAATGTAAGCGAGAGAGAGGGCGCCCGGATCAATGTGGCCGAGCGCCCGTTCGCCCATTGTTTTCGCTTTGCCCGTGCGCGGCAGCATGTCCCGCGTCGCCTCCGCGCCTTTGGCGGCGGCGGCGGCGACCCGTTCGAGCAAGGAATGAACGTCGGTGGCCGAATTGGCACAAGCCGCCTCGGCCGCCGGCGCCAGCGCGTCGAGCATGGTCTTGTCGCCCTCTTGGGCCCCGCCACGACGCTTGATCGCTTCCGCCGCCGCGCGCAACGCCCGGCACATGCTTTCCGCGTCGAGCCGATCAACGGGGAGCTCTCGGCCCATGGCGATGAACAAAGTGCCGAAAATGACGCCGGCGGCGCCGCCGCAGCGCGACATCAAAGTCACGCCGAGTGTGCGGAAATCCTCGCGAGGGCTGGGCGCCTCGGCATTGGCGAGAGCCTCGTTGGCGGCCGCGAAGCCGCGCGCCATGGTCACTCCATGATCGCCGTCGCCGATCTCGCGATCGGCCTTCGATAGGCGATCGGAGGCCGCGACGATCCCTCGGCAGACAGCGAACAATCGCTCGCGCACTTCCGCGGGAGTGAGGGCCCCCGACATGGCTCAGTCGGCTCCCTGGCTGTAGGCGGGCGAACGCGCGGGATAGGCGAGCGCTTCAGAAAGATCTTCGTCGAGCCGCAGAAAGCTCAGCGAAAAACCGGCCATTTCCTGGCTTGTCATCCATGCTCCGACATCGGTTCTCCGGACCCGAATCCCCGCATCGTCCAGAAGTTGGCGCAATCGTCGGTTGACAATCATGAGCTCGGTCCAAGTAGTGGCTCCGAGATTGTCGATTAGAACCGCGATCTCGTCGCCCCGCCGGTAAGGCAGGTCGGCGATCAGGCGCTGGACCATTTCCTCGACCAGCGCATCCGCCGACATCAGCTTGCGGCGCTCGACCCCGCGCTCGCCATGGACGCCCATGCCAATTTCGATCTCGTCTTCGCCGAGTTCGAAAGTGGGTTCTCCGGTTTCGGGCAGCGAGCCGGCGCGAACCGAAACCCCGAGCGAGCGCAGATTGTCCCGGGCATGCTCAACGAGCCTTGCGGCATCCTCGAGGTTGTCCCGGGTGGCGCAGGCATATCCAGCCATCTTGACTTGATAGAAGGCGCCGGCAATACCGCGCCGTTCCCCGAGATCCGGAGTGGCGATATCGTCCGTCACTCGCACCGTGCGCGTCTCGATCCCCTGATCGGCGGCAAGTTCAGCGGCCATATCGAAGTTCAGGTTGTCTCCGGCGTAATTGCCGTAGACGTAAAGCACGCCCTTGCCGCGATGCGCCGCCTCGGTGGCCAGCAGAATCTGGTCCGGTGGCGGAGCGGCGAAGACGGCGCCCGAGACCGAAGCGTCGGCGAGCCCGGCGCCCACGAACGCCGAATACATCGGCTCGTGGCCGGCGCCGCCACCGATCACGAGTCCCACCTTGCCTTCGGGAATCATTTTGCGGCGCAGGACCTGAGCATTAGCGATCCGCGCCAGATCTCCGCCGGCGAGACGGACGATGCCGTCCAGAACCTCGGAGACGATGTTCGCGGGATCGTTGAGAATTTTCTTGACCTTGGCCATCGCGGCTACGCCTCCAGAAGCCCGGCCTTGGCGTCGTCCGCGGAAAGACCTTCGTGGATCATCGCCCGCAATACGCGCATCAGGCGGCGGCGCTTGTCTGACTGGAACAGCGAGCGTCCGAACATGATGCCGTTGGCGCCGCCCTGAAGCAGCTTGGCGACCAGATCGACGGTGTCTTCTTCGCTGCCCTCGCGTGGTCCGCCGGCGATCATCACGGGCGCCCCCATGGCCGACGCCACCAACCGGCGACAACCACGGACGCTGCCGGGCCAGTCGCATTTGACGATGTCGGCGCCGATTTCGATCGCCATGCGGGCGTTTGCCGCGACCACCGCGCCATCGAAGATCTTCGGGTACAACCCGTCGCGTGCCGCCATGGGCTCGGCGATATAAACGATGCCGAGCTCGCGCGCCCGCCGCGCGACTCGCCCGGCGAGTTCGAACATGGCGTCCTCGAGAGCCGGGTCCTTATGACCGACGAAGAAGTAAGTGATGACCGCGTCGGCTCCCATCCGCGCGGCGTCGTCGACGGCGACGAGAAGGCGAGTGTGGCCCTCCGCATAGCCGGTCTTCGAACCCATCCGCCACATGGTTGTCTGATCGACGCGCAGAATCGCCGCCGGCGCGCCACGGTGAGCGAACAGGTCGGCGCAACGCGCGAGCCCCCCGGGCGAGAGGATGACGGCGTCGAAGCCGGTTTCAACGGCGTCGCTGATGGCGGCGCGAAGATCGACGAGGCCGGGTATTGGTCCGAGCTGCATGCCGTGATCGGCCGCGAAGCAGGCGCCCCTGAATTTCTTGCCGGGAAGAATGCGCCCCAAACGAATTTGTTTTCCGGTACCAGCCGTCATGCCCTTTGCTTCTCCTCCCGGTTCTCACCCCCCGTCTCGCCAAGGGAAACGACCTCTATTGGCACCCCGTCCTGTAACAAGTTCTCTATTCGATCGAGCTCGGCGCCTTCTGTGGTGAATACCCGGTCGAAATCGTCAAGCCGGGCGAAGAAATGAAGCGCCGACTTGCCGAACTTTCCATGATCGAAGGCGAGTACCGCGCGATCAACGGAGGCCTTCATCGCCAGTTTCGCGCGGACCAGGGCGTTATCGTGCAAATAGGCCGAGCCGCCATGAACGCCGGCGGTCGAAAAGATGCCGAGATCCGCCCGCAGACGCTCCATGGTGAGCTCGCACTCGAGGCCGAGAAAGGCGTCGGTGACCGGGTCGTAGCGCCCGCCTGGGCAAATCACCGCGATGTCCTCTTGGCGGCAAAGGGTCGTCAGCAAGCTCGCGGCGTTCGTGATGATGGTCAGCGGCTTGCGTTCGGGCACCCATTCGGCAAGGGCGGTGGTGGTAGTGCTGTCGTCGAGGACCACCGTCATGCCTGGCTCTATGAGCTCGGCCACCCGTTTGGCGAGGGCTGTCTTGGCTTCTCGATTCTTGCGCTTTCGATAAGTGAAGTTGCTCTCGAAAACGACGCTTGGAAGCACCGTCACTCCGCCGCGAACGCGCCGTACGCAGCGCATTTCGACGAGGCGGTCGACATCGCGGTGGATGGTCATCTTGCTGACGCCGAAACGGCGCGCGAGTTCCTCGAGGCTGGCGGTCTCCCGCTCACACAGGAAATCGAGAATCAGTTCGCGTCGCGTTTCACCCGACATTCCAAATCTCTCATCTGTAATGTTACAATTTATCATAAATTATGTTGCGTCAAGCTGAAAGAGATGATGAAAGGGAGCAATATCGCCTTACCACCACGTTCGATCTCCGTGAACGCGGTGGCCGAACGGCCCCTGACTTTATGAGTGCGAACTGGGCTGCTGGTTCGATGATGAGATGAGAAAGGGGAAGGCTTGTTTCGGCCCCATAGGCGCATCGACGTTGTCATGGCCAAGGCATCAGCCCATTTTAATTTCTAGTATCTTTTCCCCATGCGACCGTGCTTCGAACTTCGTGAAATCAATGCGCCAAATTTGCCCTCAATAACAAGGCATTGAAAACCCGTACCAAATGGGCGCGGTCAACAGCTTCGGAGAGAATGGGCGGAGAGAGAGAAAATTGCGGGAATTAGCCAGACAGGCAGTCAACAGCTTCCCGCTCGGAGCCGCGCGGAACCTGGGGTTTTCCGGGCCGCTAGAGGCGGCGAGAGAGCATTGGGAAATGGAGGCTGGCGGAGGGAGGGGGACCGGGGTCGAACCGTCTCCGCCTAGACGACGGGGCGAT
>CAZHDF010000171.1:0-7395 GCA_964531525.1 uncultured Alphaproteobacteria bacterium
AGCAGGCGCGGTCGTTCTCGCCGCAGCCCGACAGATGCGGCGGAATATCGGGGTCCTCGATCTCGTTTTCGCTGCACGAGATGATGCGCACCCAGGGCGCGCCGTAGCGCTTGGCCGCCGGAAACAGGATGACGTTGTCGATGCAGATCAGGTCGGGCTCGATGGCGGCGAGCGTTTCGGGCAACTCCTTCTCGGCCCAGACCGCCGTATCGACAATGGCTTCCCAGCATTCCTTCACGTAGTTGTCGATTTGGTCATAGGGGCTTTTGCGGAAGTTCGGGATATGGCCGTCGATGAAGTCCGACCAATATTTGGCCGCCTCCTCGGCGGGCATGGGCTCGGACATGTGGATCAGGCGCTCCTCGAAACCGTACTCGGCGAACACGCCCTCCATGCCGACGTCGGCGACGAACACCGGGCGATGGCCGAGGTCGCGGCACGCCTGGGCGATGCCGACCGAGTTGAGCGCCGGGCCGAACGCGGCCTCGGGAAAAAAGACGATGGTTTTCGGTTCCGATTTTGCTTCCGACATGGCGAGCCTCCCCTTCTTGTCGAGGGACAATGGATAGCCCGAACCGACGGCGCGCGCCAGCCCGCGCGCTCACTCCAGGGCGAAGACGATTTCCGAGCCGTCGTCGCCCTCGAAGCGGATGCGCACCAGAAGTCCGTCGCCGTCGAACCAGAGGTCGCGTTCGAGCTCGCCCTCGACGCGAACATGCTCGGCGGGCACGGCCCGGCCGCCGATCTCGACCATTTCGGAGCCGATTAGCCTGTAGCGGACCACGAGCGGATCGCCGCGACGGACGCTGAGAAGCGGCGAACGCCCGATCATGGCGCGATGCCATAGGCTCGACGGCGCGACGTCGGCGGGCGCGCGCCAATCGCCCTTCTGGCCTTCGACCGCGACGCCGTCGCCGTCGCGGCGCGCGCGAACGCGGTAACGCTCGCCATTATCGTCGGTCCCGGTTGCGAGCGCGACCAGCCGATCGTCGCGCCAGGTCTCGATCGAATCGAGATCGAAGCGGTAAAGCGTGAAGAACAGGAAACGGTAGCGGATGGCGATCTTGGTCGTGACCGTGAGCGCCGGCCCGGCGGTGGCGAACACCACCGACTGGCGGCCTATCTCGCCACCGTCGCGGAGAATCCGGAAATCGAGGGTCCGCCCGGCAAGGTCGACGCCCTGGGCCGCCGCCGGGCGAAGGCCGAGCGCCAGAACGGCGACGGCGAGAACCGTCAGCGCCGCGCGGACATATCCTCCCGAGCACCCCTTTCGGCGCGCCAGAGCGGTTTTTTTCATCCCTTGCCTCACCCCGGACCGTTGGTGTTTTACCGGCGGTAGCACGGCGCGCCCGAGGGAGCAACCCCGCCGCCGCCATCGTCCCGCCGACCCGTTCCCATGGCCGCCGCCGCGCTGGTTGTGTAACCTTTCGGCAAGCTCGATCGGGCATGCTCGTGCGCTCCGCGCGGGAAGACAATCAGGAACGACAGGCCATGGCCTCGGAACAGGCAAGCTCGATCAGGACGCTCATCGCCGCGCGGCGCGGCAATGCGCTCGCCCATCACGGCGCGACGGGCGAGTTGTTCGGCATTTACATCGTCAATCTGCTGCTCACGATCATCACGCTCGGCATCTATCGCTTCTGGGCGCGGACGCGGATTCGCGACTATCTGTGGAGCAATACCTCCTATGCCGGCGACCGGTTCGAATACACCGGCACCGGCAAGGAACTGTTCCTCGGCTTCCTCGTCGCCTTCGTCCTGCTGGTCGCGCTGTCGTTCGCCACCCAGGGATTGTATTTACTGATCGACGCGCCCGGCTCGATCCGGGAATTCGCGCTCAACGCGATCGTGGCCGTCGTGTTCGTCTTCCTCGTCGGCGTCGCGCTCTACCGCGCGCGGGGCTACCGGCTGAGCCGCACCCAATGGCGCGGCATTCGCGGCGCCCAGACCGGCTCGGCCGTGACCTACGGGCTCAAGCGGCTCGCCTATATCGCGCTCACGATCGTCACGCTCGGGTTCTTTTGGCCGTTCATGAGCACCCGGCTCGCCGCCTACGGCATGAACAACACCTGGTTCGGCGACCGGCGCTTCGTCTTCGAGGGATCGGGCCGGGCGCTGATCAAGCCCTTCGTCGTCGTCTGGCTGCTGTTGATCCCGACCCTGGGGCTGAGCTGGTTCTGGTACCGGGCGGCGGCGCTGCGCTATTTCGCCGGCTGCGCGCGCTACGAGGGTCTGCGCTTCCACGCCGACGTCGCATTGCGCCCGCTCGCCCTTCTGCTTCTCACCAACGCGCTTCTGCGCGTGCTCACCCTGGGGCTCGCGAGCCCCTACGTCTGGGTGCGCACGACGCGGTTCTTCTGCGAGAACCTGCGCGTCGAGGGGACGATCGACTTCGCCCGGATCGCGCAGAACCGCGAGCAGGTTCCCGCGCGCGGCGAGGGGCTTGCCGCCGCGCTCGACGTGGGCGGCTTCTGAGGTAGTCTTCCGCAACGGTTTTTCGAAACGGGAGCCTCCGCTTGGCGCAGATATTCAGGGGCCGCTACATGGACGGCCGCACCGCCGCCCGCCATGCGGTCGAGATCCGGATCGAGCCGACGGGGATCGAGATCCTCGGCGAGGATGGTGTGTCGTTCGCCCGCTGGCCGATCGCCGTTCTGCGGCCCGCCGGCGAGTGGTTTCGCGACGGCCCCTACCGCCTCGCCTCGGCGAGCGCGCCGGGAGCGCGGCTCGAAAGCGACGATCCCGCGTTCCGCGACGCCCTGCGCGCGCGCAGTCCTCGGCTTCGGCGCGGCGGGGCGTTGGGGATGCGGCCGGGGCGGCTGATCGTCGGCATCGGGCTCTCGGTCGCGGTCGGCGTCGCGGCGGTGGTCTACGGCATTCCCCTGCTCGCCGGACCGATCGCGGCGCTGGTTCCGCCCGAGTGGGAGCGCGCGCTCGGCGAGCAGGTGGCGAACGAGATGCTGCGCGGCAAGACCGCCTGCGCGGCCGCGCCCGGGCGCGCCGCGCTCGACCGGCTGACCGCGCGTCTCGCGGCGGTCGCCGAAACACCCTTCGACATCACCGTGCGGGTCGCCGACGTCGACGCGGTCAACGCCTTCGCCGCGCCCGGCGGCGAGATCGTGGTCTTTCGCGGACTTCTCGATTTCGCGAAAAGCGGCGACGAGGTCGCCGGCGTGCTCGCCCACGAGATCGGCCATGTGGTCGAGCGCCATGCGATCAAGGCTGTGGTGCGCGCCGCCGGGGTTTCGTTCGTCTCCCAGGTTTTGGTGGGCGATTCCTCGGGGCTTTTGGCGTTGCTCGGCGGCGCGGGCGAGTTGTTTCTCTCGCTCTCCTACAGCCGCGCGGCCGAGGCCGAGGCCGACGCCCGCGCGCTCGCGCTTCTACGCGCGGCCCGGATCGACGCCGCGCCGCTCGCCGCCTTCTTCAAGCGCCTCGACGGCCTTCCGGGCCGCCTGCCCGAAAGCCTCGCCTTCCTCTCGACCCACCCGACGAACGACGCCCGCGCCGCCTTCGCCGAGACCAACGGCGCGCCCGGCGTCCCGGCACTGTCGCCGCGCGACTGGCGCGCCCTCAAGGCGATCTGCGGATAGGATTTCGAAGGGCGGTTCCGCCCGCGCCGGGCCAGGCCGCGTCTCGCCGCACGCCGTCCACCCCACCCGCCGCCCCCGGAAGCGCGCCGAAGATGCCTTATTTTCCTTCATTCCCTTGTTGTTTGTTGAACGTCCATTCAGTTTGTGGAAAATGAACCGAACGAACCGGGCGCGGGAAAAGGCCCGGTCGAGTGTCGGGAGGAAACCGGAGACGTCGTGAAATCCGAAGCGAAACACCGGGACGAGGCGTCCGGGGAACGGCACGCGGTCGAGACGCGCGCGCATACGCCTCGGCGACGCGACGCCGACGCCCGGCGGCGCGCGCTGGTCGCGGCGGCGGTTCGCGTCATCTCCGCCCATGGGGTGGGCGCCGCGACGGTCGCGCGGATCTCGGCCGAGGCGGGGGTTTCGCGCGGGCTGATCAGCCATTACTTCGCGGGCAAGGACGACCTGCTGCGCGCCACTTATCGCCGGCTCACCGACGAGCTCGCCGCCGAAACCGCGCGCATCGCCCGCGCCCGGGGCGAGACCGCCCAGGCCAAGCTGCGCGCGGCGGTCGAGGCCGCGTTCCAGCCTCCCGTGTTCGCCGCCGACAAGATCGCGGTCTGGCTCGCCTTCTGGGCCGAGGCGCGGCACCGGCCCAGTCTCGGCGCGCTCAATCGCGAGCTCTACCGCGGCTACCGCGCGACGATCACCCGGCTGATGGCCGAGGCCGCGCGCGAACGCGGCGCGACGCTCGACGCCCACCGCGCGGCGGTCGCGCTGACCGCGCTGATCGACGGGCTGTGGCTCGAGTGGACACTCGACCGCGAGGCCTTCTCGCGGGCCGAGGCCCTGGGCGCGAGCCTCGACTTCCTCGAACGCCTGTTCGCCACTCCCCATCCTAGAAAGGACGAGACACCCCATGTTCCGTGACGATCTTCTCGCCGGAAAGCGCATCCTGATCACCGGCGGCGGCACCGGGCTCGGCCGCGCCATGGCCGAGCGCTTCGTCGCGCTCGGCGCGCGGGTCGCGATCTGCGCCCGCCGCGCCGAGCCGCTCGACGAAACCGCCCGGGCGCTGGGCCCGGCGGTCGAGACGCGCGTCTGCGACATCCGCGATGCGAGCGCGGTCGAAGACATGGTCGCAAGCCTTTGGGAAAGCGGCCCGCTCGACGCCCTGGTCAACAACGCCGCCGGCAACTTCATCGCCCGCACCGAGACGCTCTCGCCGCGCGCGGTCGACGCGGTGGTGAACATCGTGCTCCACGGCACCGCCTATGCGACGCTCGCCTGCGGGCGGCGCTGGCTCGCCGAGCAGCACGCCGGCAACGTGCTCAGCATCGTCACCACCTATGCCTGGACGGGCTCGGCCTACGTCGTGCCCTCGGCGATGGCCAAGGCGGGCGTGCTCGCCATGACGCGCAGCCTCGCGGTCGAATGGGGCGGGCGCGGCGTGCGACTCAACGCGATCGCGCCGGGCCCCTTCCCGACCCCCGGCGCCTGGGAGCGCCTGGTTCCCCGGCCCGACCTCGCCCGGATCTTCGAGACCAACAATCCCCTCGGCCGCACCGGCCGGCACGAGGAGCTCGCCGATCTCGCGAGCTTCCTGCTCGCCGACGAGACCGGCTACATCAACGGCGAGGTCGTGACCATCGACGGCGGCGAATGGCTCAAGGGGGCGGGGCAGTTCAACTTCCTGTCCCGTCTCACCGACGCCGATTGGGACGCGCTTCGCCCGCCGCGCAAGCGCTAGACGCAAAACAAAAAACACTCGCGAACAACGAATTGGGAGGAAATACGATGATCGAGGATCAAGGTTCTCGTCCACCGCGCCGCGCCGGTGGCCGCGCCGCGCGCCGCGCGCTTCGCGAATCCGGCCCCAGCCGCCCGCCGGTCGGCCCCGGGATCGCGGGCGGGGCGCTGCGCCCGCTGTCGGACCGCGACATCAAGCGCATCCACGCGACCGCGCTCGACGTTCTCGAAAAGATCGGCATGGCCGGCGCCTTCCCCGAGTTTCGCGAGATCGCGCTCGAAGCCGGCTGCCGGATGAGCGACGACGAGCGCCTGTGCTTTCCGCGCACGATGATCGAGGACATCGTCGCGAACGCGGGGCGCGACTTCGTGCTTTACGGCCGTGATCCGAGGCACGACCTCCACATCACCGACAGGAAGGTTCATTTCGGCACCGCGGGCATGGCGGTCACGGTCCACGACAGCGAGACCAATGCCTACCGCGCCTCGACGCTGATCGACCTTTACGACTTCGCGCGCCTCGCCGATCGGCTCGACAACATCCACTTCTTCGCGCGCACGGTGGTCGCGACCGACATCGAGGACCTCTACGCCTTCGACATGAACGCGGCCTACGCCTGCATGGCGGGAACGCAGAAGCATATCGCGACCGGCTTCAACGACGCCGCCCATGTCGCCGACGGCATCGCCATGTTCGACGCCGTGCTCGGCGGCGAGGGGCGGTTTCGCGCGCGGCCCTTCGCCCAGGCGAACACCTGCGCCATCGTGCCGCCGCTGCGCTACGGCGAGGACAACGGCGCGGTCGCCATGGCGGCGGCGCGCGCCGGAATGCCGGTCAACATGATCGTCGCCGCCCAGGCCGGCGCGACCGCGCCCGCGGCGCTCGCCGGCGCGCTCGTCCAGACGGTGGCCGAGACCCTCGCCGGGCTCGCGCTGGTCAACCTCACCGCGCCCGGCCACCCCGTGATCTTCAGCAACTGGCCTTTCGTCTCGGACCTCAGGACCGGCGCGTTTTCGGGGGGCGGCGGCGAGGAGGCGGTGCTCAACGCGGCCTCGGCCCAGATCGCGAACTTCTACGGCCTGCCGAGCGGCGTCGCCGCCGGCATGTCGGACTCCAAGCTCCCCGACAACCAGGCCGGCTACGAGAAAGGCATGACCACCGTGCTCGCCGGCCAGGCGGGCGCCAACCTGATCTATGAATCGGCGGGCATGCTCGCGAGCCTGCTCGGCTGCTCGTTCGAGGCCATGGTCATCGACAACGACATGCTGGGCGCGGTCCAGCGCAGCGTGCGTGGGATCGAGGTGACCGACGAGACCCTGTCCTTCGGGGTGATCGCCGAGGCGGTGCGCGGGCCCGGTCATTACCTCGGCGCGCCCCAGACGCTGTCGCTGATGGAAAGCGAATACCTCTACCCCGAGATCGCCGACCGCACGCCGCCCGGCGCCTGGACCGAGAACGGGGCGCTCGACGCCCGCGCGCGCGCGCGGTTCCGCGCCCGCGAGATTCTCTCGACCCATTACCCGGTCTACATCGACCCGGCGGTCGACGAACGCATCCGCGCCCGCCTGCCGATCAAGCTCCCGGCCGAGGCCATGCGCCCCGACTGCGGCCGCTGGTAGGTTGGCAAGCGCCGGACCCACGCCGAGAGCATTTTCTCTTTAGGCGGCACCGGCCCTCCCGACATGATTATCGCACAAACCAAACAGACAAGCAGGCCGGTGCGATTCCACGTGAGTGGAATTTGCTCTAAGATCGCCCGCCAACGGGAGGAAGACGAAATGGCCAAGGAGTACTATCAGCCGCTCGGCGGCAACGAGATGCCGCGCTTCGCCGGGCCGGCGACGATGATGCGTCTACCGATGAAGGACTCGGCCAAGGGGCTCGACGCCTGCTTCGTCGGCGTGCCGTTCGACATCGGCACCTCGAATCGCGCCGGCGCGCGCCACGGGCCGCGCCAGATCCGCGCCGAATCCTGCATGCTCCGGCCCTACAACATGGCGACCCGGGCCGCGCCCTTCGACAGCCTGTCGGTGGCCGATATCGGCGACGTCGCGATCAACACCTTCAACC
>CAZHDF010000172.1:0-7368 GCA_964531525.1 uncultured Alphaproteobacteria bacterium
ATTTAGGAACCAGGGCGCTAGGGCATGATGTGTTTAAGTCGGCGCGGCTTATCCCCTTGTCCCACACCCCCGCCTCGCACCCCCACCCAACCCTCCCCCTCGATGGGGGAGGGTTGGGTGGGGGTGGGGACGGGAGCGCGGACCGGGGGTGCGAGAAGCGCCGATTCGATGCAAAAACATCATGCCCTAGGTCGCTCGCGCTTTGTGCTATGCTGCGCCGCCAAACAGGCGGAGACGCGCATGATTCCAAGGTATTCGCGGCCCGAGATGGCCGCCGTCTGGGCGCCCGAGACGCGCTATCGGATCTGGTTCGAGATCGAGGCCCATGCCTGCGACGCGCTGGCCGCGCTCGGCGTCATCCCGAAGGAGGCGGCGCACGCGATCTGGGAGCGCGGGCGGCCGGCGATCGACGATATCGACATCGCGCGGATCGACGCGATCGAGCGCGAGGTCCATCACGACGTCATCGCCTTTCTCACCTATCTCGCCGAGCATATCGGCGAGCCCGCGCGCTTCCTGCATCAGGGCATGACCTCGTCGGACGTGCTCGACACCTGCCTCGCGGTGCAGTTGAGCCGCGCCGCCGAGATTCTGCTCGACGATCTCGACCAACTGCTCAGCGTTCTCGAACGCCGGGCCTTCGAGCATAAGCGCACGCTCTGCGTCGGGCGCAGCCACGGCATTCACGCCGAGCCCACGACCTTCGGTCTCAAGCTCGCCTCGGCTTACGCCGAATTCTCTCGCGCCCGCGAGCGCGTCGAGCACGCCCGCTGGGAAGTCGCGACCTGCGCGATCTCGGGCGCGGTGGGAACCTTCGCCAACGTCGATCCTCGGGTCGAGCGCCACGTCGCCGAGCGGCTCGGCCTCGCGGTCGAGACGATCTCGACCCAGGTCATCCCGCGCGACCGGCACGCGGCCTATTTCGCGACGCTTGGCGTGGTCGCCGCCTCGGTCGAGCGGCTGGCGACCGAGGTGCGCCACCTTCAGCGGACCGAGGTGCGCGAGGCGGAGGAATATTTCGCCCCCGGCCAGAAGGGATCCTCGGCGATGCCCCACAAGCGCAATCCGATCCTGAGCGAGAACCTGACCGGGCTTGCGCGAATCGTCCGCGCGGCGGTGACGCCGGCGCTTGAGAACGTGGCGCTGTGGCACGAGCGCGATATCTCGCATTCCTCGGTCGAGCGCATGATCGGCCCCGACGCCACCGTGACGCTGGACTTCGCGCTCAACCGGCTTACGGGCGTGATCGACCGGCTCGTGGTCCACGAGGACGCGATGGCCCGCAATCTCGATCTCCTGGGGGGGCTGGTCTATTCGCAGCGAGTGCTGTTGGCCCTGACCCAGGCCGGGCTCTCGCGCGAGGCGGCCTATGTCGCGGTCCAGCGCAACGCCGCCCGCGTCTGGGACGACGGCGCGGCGTTTCTCGATGCCCTCAAGGCCGACGACGAGGTAACGGGCGCGCTGTCGGCGGACCGGCTCGAAGCGCTGTTCGATCCCGCCTGGCACGCGCGCGAGGTCGATACCATCTTCGAGCGCGTGTTCGGCCGGTCCTGAACCGGCCGGGCGGGAAGGGACTACTCGCTCGTCACCTGCTCGCGCGCGACCTCCATGAGCCGGTCGAGTTCCTTCCGCAGATGGTGCTCGGTCGTCTCGACGCCCGCGCGTTTGAGATCGGTCATCGCCTTTTCGATCACGTCGCTGTCGCCCGGACGATCGAAGTCGGCGGTCACCATCTCCTTGGCGTAGGCGTCGGCCGAAGCGCCCGTCAGCCCCATCTGCTCGGCGACCCAAAGACCGAACAGCTTGTTGCGCCGCGCGGTCGCCTTGAACCGGAGCTCCTCGTCATGCTTGAAGCGGGCCTCGGCTTCGTCCTTGCGCTTGTCGAACGTCGTCATTCCCTATGCTCCATCCTCTACCGGACCGTCCGCCGTTGTCGCCGCCGTTCCCAATCGGGGCGGGGCGCCGACGTTATAGCGTCCTGTTTCAAATATGGGTATTGAAACCTCGATGTGCACCATCGTCGTTCTTTTCCGGCCGGGCCGCGACTGGCCCCTGATCCTGGGCGCCAACCGCGACGAGCGAATCGACCGCCCCTGGCGGCCGCCGGCGCGCCATTGGCCCGACCGCCCGAACCTGGTCGCGGGGCGCGACGAGACCGCGGGCGGAACCTGGCTCGGCCTCAACGACGCGGGCGTGGTGGCCGCGGTCGCCAACCGGCGCGGCACGTTGGGCCCCGCGCCGGGCAAGCGCAGCCGGGGCGAGCTGCCGCTGACGGCGCTCGACCACGGCGACGCGGTCCAAGCGGCGCGGGCGATCGCGGCCCTCGACGGCGCGTCCTGGCGGCCCTTCAACATGGTGATCGCCGATGCCCGCGCCGCGTTCTGGCTGCGCCGCGACGCGGCGTCGCCCAAGATCGAGAGCCGGGCGCTCGCCCCCGGGGTCTCGATGGTGACCGCGGGCGAGCTCAACGATCCGGAAAGCCCGCGCATTCGCGCCTATCTCGGCCGGTTTCGCGCCGCCCCGCCGCCCGACCCCGACGGTGGCGACTGGCATGCCTGGGAAGCGCTGCTGGCGAGCCGCGAGGGAGATGGCGCGGCCATGACGTTCGGCCCGGACGGAGGCTTCGGCACCGTATCGAGCGCCCTGATCGCGCTGTCCGCCGACGGCCGGAGGGTTTGGCGGTTCGCCCCGGGGCCGCCCGACAGCACCCCCTTCGTCCCCTTAACCGTTTGATCGGACGGTCTTTATACGCGGCCCTTCGCGGGGGGCTTGCAGGTTTGTCTTGGGTGCGCATATAGGATAAGGTCGGCTCGGCGCGAGGGCATCGCGCGCGCCGCCGCGAAGGCCTGCGCCGCATCCGCGACGCGGGCATATTTTCTCAATGGAATCAAGCTAATGGCTCGGCGCAAGAAGGTTTACGAAGGTAAGGTCAAGGTTCTGTTCGAAGGGCCCGAGCCCGGCACGCTCGTTCAGTACTTCAAGGACGACGCCACCGCGTTCAACAATCGCAAGCGCGGGATCATCACCGGCAAGGGCGTCCTCAACAACCGGATCTCCGAATACATCATGACCCGGCTCAACGAGATCGGGATTCCGACCCATTTCGTGCGCCGGCTCAACATGCGCGAGCAGCTCATCAAGGAAGTCGAGATCATCCCGATCGAGGTGATCGTGCGCAACGTCGCCGCGGGGTCGCTGGCGTCGCGGCTCGGCATCGCCGAGGGCACGCCGCTGCCGCGCTCGATCGTCGAATACCGCTACAAGTCGCGCGAGCTCGGAAATCCCCTGGTCTCGGAGGAACACATCACCGCCTTCGGCTGGGCGAGCACCCAGGACCTCGACGACATGATGTCGCTGGCGCTCAGGGTCAACGACTTCATCTCGGGGCTGTTCTTCGGCATCGGCATCCGGCTGGTCGATTTCCGGCTCGAGTTCGGGCGGCTCTACATGGACGAGGAGATGCAGATCATCATCGCCGACGAGATCAGCCCGGACAATTGCCGGCTGTGGGACATGGCGACCGGCGAGCGCATGGACAAGGACCGTTTCCGGCGCGATCTCGGCGCGATCGAGGAAGCCTATCAGGAGGTCGCCCGCCGCCTCGGAATCCTGCCCGAGAGCGGCCCTCGCGATCTCAAGGGCCCCAAGGTAATGCAATAGGCGGTGCGATGAAGGCGCGGGTTCACGTCACGTTGAAGGAGGGGGTGCTCGACCCCCAGGGCAAGGCGGTCGCCCAGGCGCTCGGGCGCATGGGCTTCGACGGCGTGCGCGAGGTGCGCCAGGGCAAGCTCATCGAGCTTGAGCTCGACG
Source organism: uncultured Alphaproteobacteria bacterium (assembly GCA_964531525.1). GTDB lineage: Bacteria > Pseudomonadota > Alphaproteobacteria > JAAXGF01 > JAAXGF01 > CAYYWV01. The sequence goes on from CAZHDF010000172.1 coordinate 3,811, forward strand.
AGACCGATCCCGCGCGCGCCCGCGAAACCCTGGACGCCATGTGCCGGGGTCTGCTCGCCAACACGGTCATCGAAACCTACGCGATCGAGATCGGCGAGTAGGGCCGCGCCGCCCGCGCGCGCTCACTTGAACGCGGGGCCGGACTTCTTGCCGAGCGCCTTGAGGATTTTCGCCAGCGGGCAGAAGCCGGTGAACGCCGCTTGCAGCATGTTGGCGCCGACGAAGGCCGTGACCCACAGCCAATAAGGGGAATGAAGCTCGGCGAGCGCGAGGCTCACGAGAATGAAGGTGCCGGCGAGGGCGAAAACCAAGCGTTCGATCGACATATCCCGAAACTCCTCATACGAACGGCGTCCGTTCCGCTCGGGGACGCGCTTTCGGCACAACGAAAGATGGATTCCACGATTGTTGTGCAGTAAATGGGGTTTGGTCGAAAACGAAGCAAGGGACGGGAACGGGACGCCCGACGGAAAAAAGGACCCCGCGCCGCATTCGCGGGCGGGGTCGAGGTTAGGCGGGCTCCCGAACAACCGGCATCGCCATCGGGAGGGCTGCGACGATGCCGGCCGCTGCAAAATGCACTGCAATTTGCAGCGAAGTGCGAACTGCCGGTCCCGTGGGACGCAAAAAGGACCGAACAGCGGCACCCTGCCCATGACCTTGCAAGACGCGTGCCAACTCGTGCGGGCGGCGGGCACGCGCCGGAACCGCCGCCCGGATGAAGGAGGAAGGGCTCGATGTACAAGGCGTCGGGAGACCACGCGTTCACCAAGGAAAGCCTCTACGGCACCGATACCGAGGCCACCTACGCCGGTGCGCTCAGCTTCATGCGGCGCAGGTACTCGCGCGACCTCGACGGCGTCGACGTGGCGGTGAGCGGAATTCCCTTCGACCTCGCGACCACCAACCGGCCGGGCACCCGTTTCGGGCCCGCCGCGATCCGCCGCGCCTCGGCGCAGCTCGCCTGGGGGCTGCCGTTCCCCTGGCCGTTCGATCCGTTCAACCGCTTGGCGGTGGTCGATTGGGGCGATTGCGTGTTCGATTTCGGCCGTCCCGACAAGATCCCCGATCAGATCGAGGCCCATGCCGCCGCGATCCTCGCGGCCGGTGCGTCGATGCTGACGCTGGGGGGCGATCACTTCGTCACCTATCCGTTGCTCAAGGCCCACGCCAAGGTCCACGGCCCGCTCGCGCTGATCCATTTCGACGCCCATTCCGACACCTGGCGCGAGGACGGCGAGCGCATCGACCACGGCACCATGTTCTTTCACGCCGCGCGCCACGGCCTCGTCGATCCGTCGTGCTCGGCGCAGATCGGCATCCGCACCCATAACGACGAAAACCACGGTTTCACCGTTCTCGACGCGCCCTGGGTGCATGCCAACGGGGCCGAGGCGGCGGCGGCCGAGATCAAGCGCGTGGTGGGGGACCGCAAGGCCTATCTAACCTTCGACATCGACTGCCTCGATCCCGCCTTCGCGCCGGGCACGGGAACGCCGGTGGTGGGCGGGCTTTCGACCCATCAGGCGCGCGCCATTCTGCGCGGGCTGATCGACGTCGATCTCGTCGGCATGGATCTGGTCGAGGTCGCGCCGATGTACGACGTCGGCGATATCACCGCGCTCGCCGGCGCGACGCTGGCGCTCGATTACCTCTGCCTGCGCGCGGCCTCGCTGCCCGACAAGGCCGAGGCCAAGGCGCACGGCGGCCCGCGCTAGCGCGCGATCTCGGGCGAAGGTTCTTCCGCCCGGGCGACCACGAACAGGGTTCCGCCCAGCCGGGGGGCAGCCGAAAGCAGCGCGCGCGCCACGCCGAAGGCGAGGCCGCCGCCGCGCGCGTTCGCCTGATGGCAACTGTCGAGCCGGACGATCCGGAAGCCGTGGCGGGCGAGCAGGTTGGCGATGTTGTCGGCGTTGAAGGTCATCACATGCTCGGCCCCGTCGCGGAACCGCCCGGCGAGGAAGCGGACGTAGTTGGGCAGGCCGAAGGCGTGGGGCGTGGTGATCACCACGTCGGTGTCGGGGCGGCAGAGGCGGCGGATTCCGTCGAGCATCGCGCCCGGGTTCGAGAGGTGCTCGATGATGTCGGCGGCGACCACCACGTCGAACGGACCGGCGAGGTCGAGCGCGTCGAGCCGCTGCACGTCGCCGACCAGGATGTTGTCGAACAGGCCGTCGGCGCGGTAGGCCGCGACCACCTCGGCCGAATAGTCGACGCCCGTGACCTCGGCGATCTCGCTCAGCATCCAATGCAGGCTTTGACGCGCGCGCGCGATTCGCTCGGCGGGGGCGAGGTCGGTGTTGCCGACGCAGCCGAGGTGGAGCACGCGGCGCGCGCGCGCGATCTCGGCGATCGCCCGGTCGCGGTCGAGAAAACGGCGCGGGCGACGCGGGGGCGTCGGATTCGTTTCGGACGAAACCATGCGCCAGCATAACAATATCCGCCCCGGCGCGCGCGCCGTCTTGCGTCGCGCGGGTGCTGCGCATAGGATCGGCCCGCCGCCGGTCCGCCGGCGTTTGTCCCTTCGGTATTCGCGGGTGTGGCCCGGACGTGAAGGCCGCCGTCATCGTCTTTCCCGGATCGAACTGCGACCGCGACGTGGCCGTGGCGCTCGCCGCGGCGAGCGGTCGCGCGCCGCTCATGATCTGGCACGGCGAGGGCTCGTTGCCGGCGCTCGATCTCATCGTCCTGCCGGGGGGGTTCGCCTATGGCGACTATCTGCGCGCGGGCGCCATGGCGGCGCATTCGCCGGTGATGCGCGAGGTCGCCGCCCGGGCGCGCGCCGGCACCCCGGTGCTCGCCATCTGCAACGGCTTCCAGGTCGCGACCGAGGCCGGACTGCTGCCCGGCGCATTGATGCCCAACGCGAGCCTCGGCTTCGTCTGCCGCGACGTGCATCTCCGGGTCGAGCGCGCAACCCCCCCCTTCACCGCGCGCTACGCCAAGGGCGCGGTGATCCGCATTCCCGTCGCCCATCACGAGGGCAACTATTACATCGACGACGACGGCCACAAGCGGTTGCTAGACCGCGACGGCGTCGCGTTCCGCTACTGCGATCCCGAGGGCGCGACGACCCCCGAGGCCAACCCCAACGGCGCGCGCGACAACATCGCCGGGATCGTCAACGAGGCGGGCAACGTGCTCGGCATGATGCCGCACCCCGAGCGGCTGGCGGACGAACGCCTGAGCGGCACCGACGGGCGCGCCATGTTCGCGGGCCTGCTCGAGGCGCTGACATGACCGCGCACGCCCCCAACGTGATCGCCGCCCACGGTCTGACCGCCGAGGAATACGCGCGCATCAATGCGATCCTCGGACGCGAGCCCAACATCACCGAGCTCGGCATCTTCTCGGCGATGTGGAGCGAGCACTGCTCGTACAAGTCCTCGCGCCGCTGGCTCGCCAAGCTGCCGACCGAGGCCCCTTGGGTGATCTGCGGGCCGGGCGAGAACGCGGGCGTGGTCGATATCGGCGGCGGCCGCGCGGCGGTGTTCAAGATGGAAAGCCACAACCACCCCTCGTTCATCGAGCCCTACCAGGGCGCGGCGACCGGGGTGG
>CAZHDF010000173.1:0-7347 GCA_964531525.1 uncultured Alphaproteobacteria bacterium
TCATCGTCAACCGCATCCTGCTGCCGATGATCAACGAGGCGGTCTACACGCTCTACGAGGGCGTCGGCTCGGTCGAATCGATCGACACCGCCATGAAGCTCGGCGCGAACCATCCCATGGGGCCGCTCGAGCTCGCCGATTTCATCGGCCTCGACGTCTGCCTGTCGGTGATGCAGGTGCTTTACGAGGGGCTCGCCGATTCGAAGTATCGCCCCTGCCCGCTCCTGGTGAAATACGTCGAGGCCGGTTGGCTCGGCCGCAAGACGGGACGCGGCTTCTACGACTACTCGGGCGATACCCCGATCCCCACCCGCTGAGGCGGGAACCGATCCAAATTCATGCCAGCGCCGCGCCGGCGATGAGCGCGCGGACGAGGGGAAGCGCGCGGTCGCGGCGCGTGCCCGGGACGAGGCGCGGGTCGTAGAGCAGGCGGATCGCCGCGAGATCGTGGGACGAAAACACGCGCGCCCGCGCTTGCGTGTCGCGATGGGCGAGCACCGAGGGCAGCGCCCCGGTCGCCAGCGGCCCGGTCCAGTGGTTGTCGAAGCCGAGTCCGTGCATGAGCTCGTGGTGCAGGCAGTCGGCATAGCGCCGGCTGATCTCGATCACCCCGGTATGCAGCCGCCCGCCGTTGCCCCAGGTCGCGCAGTTGCCGACCGCGCCGCCGTAGCGCGCGATCATTTCCTCGTGGTCGAGATAGTGGATGTCGAGCCGGCGGCGGGGGTCGCCCCCGCCCGGCGGCGCGATCCGGAAGGGCAGGCCGGTCTCGCGCGAGATCACGTGAAGCGCCGCCGCGAGCGCGAGGCGCGTGCGTCGGGGCTCGACGCCGAAGACGCGCACCGCGACCGGCCCGGTCCATTTGCGGATCCAGCCGGGGACGTCGCCCCCGTCCGCGCGCCGGCTGCGCAGCGCCAGCTTGTCGAAGAAGGCGAGCCGGGCGTCGGGGGGCGGCTGCGCGGGCGCCGCCGGCGGGATCGGCGCGGCGCCCGGTCGTCCGAGCGAGAGAACCGTGGCCGCCGCCGCGCCGAGGAGAAGGCCGCGCCGGCTCAGCCGCCGCGCGCCTGCCGCGGGGGCGACCGGGAGGGGGCCTCGGCTTCCGTCAGGGCCCGACATGGGTCGGCGGCAGGCCCGGGAAGCCCAGGCGGCGCTCGATCATCGGAAGCCTGCGCCGCGCCAGCGGCGCGAAGGCGGGCGGCCGGCGCAGGCGCGGCGCGAGCCGCGTCCAAAGGAAAACCGCGTGACGGGGGCGGCGCAAGCCGGCGCGCCGGGTGCCGTTGGGCGTCATGTCCGAACCTCGGCGTTGTCGGGCCTCGGTCCAGAACAGCGGAAGCGGCTTAAATCCCGGTTAACGCCGCCCGCGCGGCTATTCGGCGGTGGTGGCGGCGGTCGGCGCGGGCGCGGCCATGATGCCCTTGATGAGGGTGAAGGCCTCGGGCGAATCCCATTCGGCGGGACCGATCATGCGCCCGACCTCGCGGCCGGCGCGGTCGATCAGCAGGGTCGTCGGCAGGCCGCTCACGCGCAGCGCGGCGGCGACCCGCGAGCGGGGATCGATGTATTGGGTGAGGCTATCAAGCCCGTGCTCTTCGAAGAACGGGCCGACGCGCTCGAGCCCGCGCCGGTCGAGGCTGAGCGCGATCACCGTGAAATCCTTGCCGCCGATCATCGCCTGCAGCCGGTCGAGCGAGGGCATCTCGCGCACGCAGGGCGGGCACCAGGTGGCCCAGAAGTTGAGCAGCACCACCCGGCCGCGAAAATCGGCGAGTCGAACCGTCTCGCCCGCCGCGTTCTTGAACGAGACCGCGGGCAGCGACGCGGGCGGCTCGGTCGCGACGAAGCCCGGAAGCCCGTCGCCGCCCGCCGACGCGAGGCTTGATTGCGCGAGGATTGCCGTCACAATGAGAGTTTGCGCGGCATGTTTCAGGGCAACGGCGATGAACTTCACGGCACTCCACTCCCGGCGGGGGATGTCACGGTGAGCGACAAGAAGCCCGTCGCTCCGGGCGGGTCGGACGCGGCCAACGCCATGTGGGGCGGGCGATTCGCCGCCGGGCCGGCCGAGGTCATGGCCGAGATTAACGCCTCGATCGACTTCGACAAGCGCCTTTACGCCGAGGACATCGAGGGCTCTAAGGCCCATTGCAGGATGTTGGTCGCCCAGGGCATCCTGACAAGGGCGGACGGCGAGGCGATCCTCGCCGGGCTCGACCGGGTGCGCGAGGAGATCGAGCGCGGCGAGTTCGTCTTCGACCGCGACCTCGAGGACATTCACATGAACGTCGAGGCGCGGCTGCGCGCGCTGATCGGCGAGCCGGCGGGGCGCCTGCACACGGCGCGCTCGCGCAACGATCAGGTCGTGACCGACATGCGCCTATGGCTGCGCGCCACCGTCGACCGGATCGACGGCGAGCTCGCCGCGCTCCAGGCGGCGCTGATCGACCGCGCCGAGGAACACGCCGCGACCGTGATGCCGGGGCTCACCCATCTTCAGCCCGCCCAACCGGTCACCTTCGGCCACCACCTGTTGGCCTACACCGAGATGATCGGGCGCGACCGCGGGCGGCTCGCGGACGCGCGCCGGCGCATGAACGAATGCCCGCTCGGCGCCGCCGCGCTCGCCGGCACGTCGTTTCCCATCGACCGCGAGGCGACGGCGCGCGCCCTCGGCTTCGACCGGCCGACGGCGAACTCTATGGATTCGGTTTCCGACCGCGACTTCGTGATCGAGTTCCTGTCGGCGGCGTCGCTTTCGGCGGTGCATCTGTCGCGGCTCGCCGAGGAGATCGTGATGTGGTCGAGTCCGCAGTTCGGCTTCGTCACCCTGTCCGACGCCTTCACCACCGGCTCGTCGATCATGCCGCAGAAGCGCAATCCCGACGCCGCCGAGCTGGTGCGCGGCAAATGCGGGCGCATCACCGGCGCGTTGATCGCCCTGCTGACCACGGTCAAGGGGCTTGCGCTCACCTTCTGCAAGGACATGCAGGAGGACAAGGAGCCCCTGTTCGACGCCGCCGACAACTTCTCGCTCGTGGTTCGCGCCATGGCCGGCATGGTCCGCGACATGACGGTTCACGCGGCCGCCATGCGCAAGGCCGCCGATGCGGGCTATATTACCGCGACCGATCTCGCCGACTGGCTGGTGCGCGCGCTCGGCCTGCCGTTCCGCGACGCCCATCACGTGGTCGGCGCGGCGGTGCGGCTCGCCGAGGAGCGCGGCCTGCGGCTCGACGAGCTGCCGCTCGAGGATCTGCGCACGCTCGATGCGCGCATCGACGAGACGGTTTATCGGGTGCTCGACGTCGAGCGCGCGGTCGAAAGCCGGCGAAGCCTCGGCGGCACCGCGCCCGAGCTGGTGCGCGCCGCCGCCGCCGCCGCCCGGAAGAGGTTTTTATAGAGATGTCCAAGATGCGCATATTGACCGCCGCCCTGGTTCTCGTCGTCGCGCTGGGCGCGCTTTCGGGCTGCGGGCGCAAGGGCAAGCTGCAACCACCCCCGGCCTCGACGTCGATGGTCGAGCCCCTGGATATGTCCGCGTCGGCGGCGCCTGCGGGATGAACCATTTCGCCTACCGCGCGGGCGCGCTTCACGCCGAGGACGTGCCGATCGCCACGATCGCCGAGGCGGTCGGCACGCCGTTCTACTGCTATTCGACGGCGACGCTCGAACGCCATTACCGGGTCTTCGCCGAGCCCTTCGCCGACCGCGAGGCGCTCGTCCTCTACTCGCTCAAGGCCAACGGCAACCTCGCCGTGGTGCGCACGCTCGCGCGCCTCGGCGCGGGCGCCGACGTGGTCTCGGGCGGCGAACTGCACCGCGCCCTGGCCGCCGGCATCCCGCCCGAGCGGATCGTGTTCTCGGGCGTCGGCAAGACGCGCGCGGAAATGGTCCAGGGGATCGAGGCCGGGATTCTCCAGTTCAACGTCGAATCCCTCGACGAGATCGCGGTGCTCGACGCGGTCGCCCGCGACCAAGGCGCCCGGGCGCGGGTGGCGTTGCGCGTCAACCCGGACGTGGACGCGCGCACCCACGAGAAGATCTCGACCGGGCGGCGCGGCGACAAGTTCGGGATCGACGCCGACCGCGTGGCCGAGGCCGCGGCGCGGGTCGCGGGGACGGACGCGCTCGACCTCGTCGGTCTCGCGGTTCATATCGGTTCGCAGCTCGTCGCGCTCGACCCCTTCGAGACCGCCTTCCGCCGCCTGGTCGCGCTGGCCTACGAGCTGCGCGCGGCGGGCCACGACATTCGCCGCCTCGACCTCGGCGGCGGCCTCGGCATCCGCTACGGCGACGAGGCCGAGCCGCCATTGCCCGCGGCCTATGCCGAGATGGTCAAGCGCGCGACCGCCGGCTTCGCCGGCCCGCTTCTGTTCGAGCCCGGGCGCATGATCGCCGGCAACGCGGGCCTGCTGATCGCCCGCGTGCTGCGCGTCAAAACGGCCGCCGAGCGGCGCTTCGTGATCGTCGACGCCGCCATGAACGACCTGCTGCGCCCGACGCTCTACGGCGCGCGCCATGCCATCGAGCCGGTCGCCGAACCGGCGGCGGACGCCGAACGCGCGCCAGTCGACGTGGTCGGACCGATCTGCGAGACCGGCGACACCTTCGCCTCCGGCTTCGCGTTGCCGCCGCTCGCGCCCGGCGCGCTCTTGGCTTTTCGCACCGCCGGCGCATATGGAGCGGTGATGGCCTCGACCTACAATGCCCGGCCGCTGGTGCCCGAGGTGATGGTGCGCGGCGACCGGTTCGCCGTGGTCCGCCGACGGCCCGATTACGACGAGATGCTCGCTCTCGAGCGACTTCCCGACTGGCTGGACGACGTGTCCGGAGGGGCGCCCGGGACGGGCGCGCGCGGGGCGGCGTGACGGCGCGCGACCCGATCGATCGGCTCGCGGCCGAGGCGCGGCGGCGCTTCTGGCTTGCCCGCGCGGCGCTTCTGTGGGAGCGCCTGTGGCCCGCGCTTTGGCCGGGCGCGATGATCCTCGCCGCCTTCGTCGCCGCCTCGCTGCTCGATCTCTGGTCCCATGTTCCGGGCCCGGTTCACGTCGCCCTGCTGGCGCTTTCGCTGCTCGCCGCCGTCGCCGTCACCCTGCGCGGTCTCGCGCGCCTGCGGCTACCGACGCCCGGCGAGGCGCTGCGCCGGATCGAGCGCGCGAGCCGCCTCGACCATCGTCCGCTGTCGGCGCTCGGCGACCGTCCGGCGGCTTCGCGCGCGGACGCCGACGGCCCCGCCGAGCGGGCGCGGGCGGCGCTGTGGCGGGCGCATCTCGCGCGAACCGCCCGGCGGGTGCGGGGCTTGCGCGTCGGGATGGCCGCGCCGGGACTCGCGCGACGCGACCCCTGGGGCCTGCGCGCGGCGATGCTGCTCGTCCTGGTGATCGCGGCGAGTGCCGCGGGCGCCGAGGCCCCGGCCCGGCTCGCGCGCGGCTTCACGCCCGATTTCTCCAGCCTCGGCGGCGGCCCGGCGGAGTTGACCCTCTGGATCACGCCGCCCGCCTATACCGGCGTCGCGCCGGTGTTCGCGACCACCGCGACCGCGACCGACGTCGCCGTGCCGCTCGCCGCCGTCGCGGTGCCGAGCGGCAGCGCGGTGCTCGCCCGGGTGCGCGGCGGGCGCGGGACGCCCGAGCTGGTGGTCGACGAGACCCGGGTTCCCTTCGAGCGCGTCGACAAGACCAGCTTCGAGCTGCGCTCGACCCTGGTCGCGGGGCGGCGGCTCGCGGTCGAGCAGGGCGGGCACGAGCTCGGCGCCTGGCCGCTCACGGTGATCGCCGACCAGCCGCCGCGCATCGAGTTCTCGCGCCCGCCGGCACGGACCCAGCGCGCTGCGCTGCGCCTCGATTATCTTGCCGAGGACGACTATGGCCTCGCCAAGGCCGAGGCGATCGTGCGGCGCGTCGACCGCCCCGACCAATCGTTCACGCTCGAGCTCCCGCTCGCCGCGACCGGGGCGCGTAGCGCCGCCGAGACCTCGTTTCACGACCTGACCCCGCATCCCTGGGCCGGGATCGACGTGACCATCACGCTGCGCGCGACCGACGGCACCGGCCAGACCGGCACCAGCGAGCCGGTCGCGACCCGGCTGCCCGAGCGCATCTTCAACCATCCGGTCGCCCGGGCGCTGATCGACGAGCGTCGAAAGCTGACCCTCGATCCCACGGCGCGAGCCGAGGTCGGCCGCGCGCTCGACGACATCGCGAGCCGGCCCGATCATTTCTTCGACGATATCTCGATCTTTCTGGGCCTGCGCGCGGCGCGCTGGCGGCTGGTCTACGACCGCGACGCCGCGGCGATCCCGGCGGTGCAGGACATTCTCTGGGATCTCGCCTTGACGATCGAGGACGGCCCCGTGGCGCTCGCCGAGCAGGCATTGCGCGAGGCCGAGAAGGCGCTGCTCGACGCGCTTGACCGCGACGCGAGCGACGCCGAGCTCAATCGCCTGATCGACCAGCTTCGCGACCGGCTCAACGCCTTTCTCGACTCGCTCTCCGAGCAGATCGCCAACCGGCGCGATCTCGACCCGAGCGTCGAGGAGCAGATGTTGCAGGCGATCCGCCGCGACGAGCTGAACAGCGTGATCGAGCGCATGCGCGAGTTGTTGCGCACCGGATCGCGCGAGGCGGCGCAGGCGCTTCTGTCCCAGCTTCGCGAAGTGCTCGAAAACCTGCGCGCCGGGCGCATGGCGGGCCAGGACCGGAACGGCAGCGACGCGGGACAGGCGGCGCTCGGCGATCTCCGGCGCCTGCTCGGCCGCCAACAGCGGCTGCTCGACCAGACCTTCCGGCGCGCCCAGGGCCAGGGCTCGGGCCGGGAAAACGAACCGGGCGCCCCCGACGACCCGGGCCAGGGCGCCGCCGAGCAGGAGGCGATTCGCCGCGGGCTCGGCGATCTGATGCTCAAATGGGGCGAGACCGGGCTCGAGATACCACGCGCGCTGGGCCGCGCCGAACGCGCCATGCGCGAGGCCCGGCGCGCGCTTTCCGACAACCGGCCGGGTCAGGCGATCTCGCCCGAGACCCGGGCGCTCGAGCAGTTGCGCGCCGGCGCCCAGGCGATGGCCGAGACATTGGCCCAACAGGGCGGCCAGGGTCCCCAGCGCGCCGGCGGCATGGGCCTGTTCGGCGACGCCGACCCGCTGGGGCGCGGCTCGCTGGGGCGCGGGCTGCGCAACGACGGCAGCGACACCCGGGTGCCGAGCGAGGCCGAGTTGCAGCGCAGCCGCGAAATCCTCGACGAGCTCTATCGCCGCGCCGGCGAGTTCCGCCGCCCACCGGTCGAGCAACGCTATATCCGCCGCCTTCTGCGCCGGTTTTAGAGCCTGATGTCTTTTGATGGAATCGGCGCTTCTCG
>CAZHDF010000174.1:0-7344 GCA_964531525.1 uncultured Alphaproteobacteria bacterium
GAGGTGATGTTCTTCGCCGCCTTCTTCTGGGCCTTCTTCGACGCCAGCCTGTTCCCGGGCGGGCCGAACAGCGCCGAGTTGATCGGCCGCGCAGAGTACACGGGCGGCGCCTGGCCGCCGGCCGGAATCGAAACCTTCGATCCGTTCGGGATCCCGTTTCTCAACACGCTGATCCTGCTGACCTCGGGAGTCACGGTGACCTGGGCGCATCACGAGATCCGCGCCGACAACCGGCAACGCGCGATCCTGGCGCTTTGGCTGACGGTCCTGCTGGGCGCCACCTTCACCGGCTTCCAGGCCTACGAATACATTCACGCGCCGTTCGGCTTCACCAGCGGAATCTACGGTTCGACCTTCTACATGGCGACCGGCTTCCACGGCTTCCACGTGATCATCGGCACGATCTTCCTTTCGGTCTGCCTGGCGCGGTTGTACAAGGGACACTTCACGCCCGACCATCATTTCGGCTTCGAGGCGGCGGCTTGGTACTGGCATTTCGTCGACGTGGTCTGGTTGTTCCTGTTCTCGGCCGTCTACTGGTGGGGCGGCGGAGGCTGAGGATGCGCGAGGGAGGCGACGCTTGAGCGGGACCTACTACGATCATGTGTCGCCGCTCCGCGCCGGGCTCGCCGGGCGCTGTCCCCGCTGCGGACGGGGACATCTGTTTCGCGGATTTCTCGATATCGCCGATCGCTGCGACGTCTGCGACCTCGACCTCAGCCAGCAGAACAGCGGCGACGCGCCAGCGGTGTTCATCATCCTGATCCTCGGAATCGTCGTGGTCGGGCTCGCCTTCGTCGTGGAAACCACCTACGCGCCGCCGATGTGGGTCCATATCGCGCTCTGGTTCCCACTGATCCTGGGAGGCTCGATCGGCCTTCTGCGACCCTTCAAGGCGACCATGATTGCCCTGCAATACAGGCACCGGGTCCAGTTCGAGAGTGACGACGACGCCGGCTAAGGAACGCGGGGCGGCCCGGCCCGCGGCCCGAACGGCGACCCCCGGGGCCTGGGTCGCCGTCGTGCTCGCGCTCGCGCTGATGGTCGGGCTCGGAGTCTGGCAGCTCTACCGTCTGCAATGGAAGACCGAGCTGATCGCGACCCGCGAATCGCAGCTCGCCCTGCCGCCGATCGACATCACGGGCGATCCCGGAGCGCTCGATCCGAGCGCGCTCGGCTTTCGTCGCGCGCGGGCGCGCGGCGTCTTTCTCCACGACCGCGAGATTTATCTCGCCGCGACCCGCGGCGGCAAGGTCGGCTTCGACGTGATCACCCCCCTGCGACTCGCCGGCGGCGGCGGGATCATCCTGGTCGATCGCGGCTGGGTGCCGGCCGGGCTCCGCGATCCGGCCCGGCGCGCCGAGGGCCAGGTTGCCGGCCCGGTCGCGGTCGAGGGCATTCTGCGGCCGGCGGGGATCAAGCGCTGGCTGACCCCGGACAACGACCGCGCGCGCAACTACTGGTTCTGGCGCGATCTCGCCGCCATGGCCGAGGCCGCCGGAGTCGAGGCCGCGCCGGTCCTGTTGGTCGCCGGGCCGACCCCAAACCCGGGCGGCTGGCCCAAGGGGCGCGCGGCGCGCGTCGATCTGCCCAACAACCATCTCGGCTATGCGGTCACCTGGTTCCTGCTCGCGATCGGACTGGTGGTGGTGTTCGTCGTCTGGAAGCGCCAACAGGCCGCGGAGAGCGGGGACAAGGGCGACGACGACGCGGGCGCGGCGGCGGCGTGAGCGCGACCCCGGCCTACGACGATCTCGCGCGCCGGTTCGCGCGGTTGTCGGCGCTCGAGGGCGCGGCGGCGATCCTCGACTGGGACAGCCAGACCCAGATGCCGCCGGGCGGCGCCGAGACCCGGGCGCGTCAGTCGGCGGCGCTCGACCTGGTCTGCCACGAGCGCCTAACCGACCCGGCGCTCGGCGATCTTCTCGACCGCGCCGAGGCCGACGAGCGCGCCGCGCTCGACCCCTGGCGGGCGGCGAACCTCGCGCGGATGCGGCGCCAATGGCTGCACGCGGGCGCCCTGCCCGCCGACCTGGTCGAGGCCCGGTCGAACGCCGTCACCGCCTGCGAGACCGCTTGGCGCCGCGCGCGGCCCGAGAACGACTTCGCGGGCCTTGCGCCGCTGCTCGAAACCGTGCTCGAACGCGCGCGCGAAGTCGGCGCGGCCAAGGCCGAGGCGCTCGGCGCGACCGTCTACGACGCGCTTCTCGACGAGTTCGAACCCGGTGGGCGGGCGGACAAGATCGACGCCTTGTTCGCCGATCTCGCGACCTTCCTGCCCGATTTCATCGCCCGCGCGCGCGAGCACCAAGCGCGCCGGCCCGCCCCGATCGCGCCCGAGGGCCCCTTTGCGGTCGAAGCCCAGCGTAGCCTCGCGCGCGAGATGATGGCGGCCCTGGGCTTCGACTTCGACCACGGGCGGATCGACGAGAGCGACCACCCCTTCTGCGGCGGCACCCCGGACGACGTGCGGATCACCACGCGCTATTCGCCGGCGAGCTTCCTGCCGTCGCTGTTCGCGGTGCTCCACGAGACCGGGCACGCGATGTACGAGCGCGGCCTGCCCGCCCGCTGGCGCGACCAGCCCGTCGGGCAGGCGGCGAGCATGAGCCTGCACGAAAGCCAGTCGCTATTGGTCGAGATGCAGGCCTGCCGAAGCCGCGAGTTCTTCGCCTTCGCCGCGCCCCGCCTGCGCGCGGCCTTCGGCGGCGAGGGGGCGGCGTGGGAGGCCGAAAACCTGTACCGGCTCGCGACGCGCATCAAACCCGGCCTGATCCGCGTCGACGCCGACGAGGCGACCTATCCCGCCCATGTCCTGCTGCGCTACCGGCTCGAGAAGGCGATGATCGCCGGCGATCTCGCGGTGCGCGACCTGCCCGGCGCCTGGAACGAGGGCATGGTCGAGCTTCTCGGCGTGACGCCACCCGACGACCGCGACGGCTGCCTCCAGGACGTTCACTGGCCCGCCGGTTTGTTTGGCTATTTCCCGACCTACACCCTCGGCGCGATGACCGCGGCGCAAATCTTCGACGCCGCGCGGCGCGCCGAGCCGTCGATCCCCGAGGCCATCGGGCGCGGCGACTTCGCGCCTCTGTTCGCTTGGCTGCGCGCCCATGTTCACGGCCTCGGCGCGTCGTTGGATGCGGAGGGGATCGTCGTCCACGCCAGCGGCCGTACCCTGGATACGGCGGTCTTCAAGGCCCATCTCGAAGCCCGCTACCTCGCCTGAGCCCCGGCGGGAAAAGTCCCCCGGTCAGCTATCGGGGGTCTTGAGGGCGGCGAGGAAGGCGTCCTGGGGGATGTCGACCTTGCCGACGCGGCGCATCCGCTTCTTGCCTTCCTTCTGCTTCTCGAGGAGCTTGCGCTTGCGGCTCACGTCGCCGCCGTAGCATTTGGCGGTCACGTCCTTGCGCAGCGCGCGCACGGTCTCGCGGGCGACGATCCGCCCGCCGATCGCCGCCTGGATGGCGACCTGGAAAAGCTGGCGCGGGATCAGCTCCTTGAGCCGCTGGCACAGCGCCCGGCCGCGCGCCTCGGCGGCGGCGCGGTGGACGATCAGGGCGAGCGCGTCGACCGGGTCGCCGTTGATCAGGATCGACAGCTTGACCAGTTCGCCGGTCTCGTAGCCGTCCATCTGATAGTCGAAGCTCGCGTAGCCCCGGCTGACCGACTTGAGCCGGTCGTAGAAGTCGTAGACCACCTCGGCGAGCGGCAGGCGGTAGACCAGCATCGCCCGACTGCCGGCGTAGGTCAGGTCGATCTGCACGCCGCGCTTCTCGGTGCAGAGCGCGAGCACGCCGCCGAGATGCTCGTCGGGCACCAGGATGGTGGCGCGGATCCAGGGCTCCTCGATGTGGTCGATGCGCACCGGGTCGGGCATGTCGACCGGATTGTGGAGCGTGAGCATCGTCCCGTCGTTGAGATAGACGTGGTAGATGACGCTCGGCGCCGTGGTCACGAGGTCGAGGTCGAACTCGCGCATCAGCCGCTCGCGCACGATCTCGAGGTGCAAAAGCCCGAGGAAGCCGCAGCGGAAACCGAAGCCGAGCGCGGCCGAGGTCTCGGCCTCGAAGTGGAAGCTCGAATCGTTGAGCCGGAGCTTGGCGAGGCTGTCGCGGAGGTGCTCGAACTCGGCCGAATCGGCCGGGAACAGACCGCAGAACACCACCGGAACCGAGGGCTTGAAGCCCGGCAGCGGCTGGGCGCAGGGACGGCGGTCCTCGGTGATGGTGTCGCCCACGGCGCAGTCGGCGACCGCCTTGATGGAGGCGGTGATGAAGCCGACCTCGCCCGCGCCCAGCGAGGAGACCCGCACCCGCTTGGGCGTGAACACGCCGACGGTATCGACCTGATAGAGCGCGCCGGTCTGCATCATGCGGATCTTCATGCCCTTGGCGATTCGCCCGTCGACCACGCGGACCAGCACGATGACGCCGAGATAGGCGTCGTACCAGCTATCGACCAGCAACGCCTTCAAGGGCGCGTCGGGCGCGCCCTTGGGCGGCGGCAGGTGCTCGATCAGCGCCTCGAGCACGTCTGGCACGCCCTTGCCGGTCTTGGCCGAGATCTCGATCGCCCCCGAGGCGTCGAGCCCCACGACCTCCTCGATCTGGCGGCGCACGCGGTCGGGCTCGGCGGCGGGCAGGTCGATCTTGTTGAGGACCGGCACGATCTCGTGGTTGTTCTCGACCGCGAGATAGGTGTTGGCGAGCGTCTGCGCCTCGACCCCCTGGCTCGCGTCGACCACCAGGAGCGAGCCCTCGCAGGCGGCGAGCGAGCGGCTCACCTCGTAGGTGAAATCGACGTGGCCCGGGGTGTCGATCAGGTTGAGGATGTAGTCCTCGCCATTGCGCGCGCGCCATTCGAGGCGCACGGTCTGGGCCTTGATGGTGATGCCGCGCTCGCGTTCGATGGGCATCGAATCGAGCACCTGCTCCTGCATCTCGCGATCGCTGAGCCCGCCGCAGATCTCGATCAGCCGGTCGGCGAGCGTCGACTTGCCGTGGTCGATATGGGCGATGATCGCGAAGTTGCGGATATGCGCCAGATCGGTCATCCGTCCGCCCCGGGTCCGGCGGCGGCGCGTCTCACCCGCGTAGCACGCCGCCGGTCGCCTTGCCGACGGCGGCGACGATGCGGGCGGCGACGGCCTCGATCTCGTCGTCGGTGAGGGTGCGCTCGGTCGGCTGGAGCGTCACCGCGATGGCGAGCGAGCGCTTACCCTCGCCGAGCTCGGGACCCTCGTAGGTATCGAACAGCTCGACCCCGGCGATCAGCGCCTTGTCGGCGCCGCGCGCGGCGCGCAGGAGATCGCCCGCGGCCACGTCCGCGTCGACCACGAAGGCGAAGTCGCGCACCACCGAGTGGAAGGGCGAGAGCTTGAGCGGCGGACGCGCGGTGCCCTTGCGCGCGCGGGGCGCGGGAATCGCCTCGATGAAGACCTCGGCCGCGACCGCCGGTCCCTTGACGTCGAGCGCCGCGAGCACGCGCGGATGCAGGGCGCCGAAATGGCCCAGAACCCTGGGGCCGAGGCGCAGGGTTCCCGACTGGCCGGGATGGTACCAGGCGGGGCCCGGGGTCTCGATCTGGACGCTCGCCGCCGGCCCGCCGCAGGCCGCGATCACGGCGAGCGCGTCGGCCTTGGCGTCGAACGCGTCGACGTCGCGGGGCGGCGCCGCCCAATGGCGCGGCCCGCTGCGCCCGCGCCGCAGAACACCGGCGGCCAGGAGCTGGCCTTCGGGCGTGTCGTCGCGATAGACATGGGCGACCTCGAACAGGCCGACCTCGGCGATGTCGCGGGCGACGTTGCGGCCCGCGGCGGCGACCAGGTTGGGGATCAGGCTCGGGCGCATGTCGGTGAGCTCGGCGCTGATCGGATTGGCCAGCCGCAGCGCCGGCGCGCCGCCGCCGAACAGCTCGGCCTGGGCCTGCGAAAGAAACGACCAGGTCACCGCCTCGGCCAGCCCGCGCGCGGCGAGCGCGCGCTTGGCGCGGCGCGCGCGGCGCTGATTGGTGGTCAGGATCGGGCGCGCGACGCCTTCCTCGCGCGGCATCGACACGGCGGGAATGCGGTCGTAGCCGTGGATGCGCAGCACCTCCTCGATCACGTCGGGCTCGACGTCGATGTCGTGGCGCCAGCTCGGCACGGTGACGGAAAGCGTGTCTCCATCCTCGCCGTCGGCGACCGCGAAGCCGAGGCGCTCGAGGATCGCGCGCGCCTCGCCGGCGGGCACCGCGACGCCGCACAGGCTTTCCAGCCGCCCGGGGCGGACGGCGAGCCTGCGCCGCGTCTCGGGGGGCGCGCCGGCGACCACCAGCTCGCTCGGCGCGCCGCCGCAGAGATCGAGGATCAGCCGGGTTGCGATCTCGGCCGCCGGAATCGCGAAGGCCGGATCGACCCCGCGCTCGAAGCGGTAGCGGGCGTCGGTCTCGATCCCGAGCGCGCGCCCGGTGGCGGCGATGCGGCGCGGGTCGAACAGCGCGATTTCGAGGAACACGTCGGTCGTGTTCTCGTCGCAGCCCGTGCTCTCGCCGCCGATCACGCCGGCGAGGCTGACCAGCCCGCTGTCGTCGCAGATCGCGGTCATGGTCTCGTCGATCTCGTACTCGCGCCCGTCGAGCGCCATGAAGCGGTCGCCCTTGCGCCCCATGCGCAGGCGCAGGTCGCCCTTGACCTTGGCGGCGTCGAACACATGCGCCGGGCGGCCGAGGTCGAAGGTCAGCCAGTTGGTGAGATCGACCAGCGCCGAGATCGGCCGAAGGCCGATGGCGATCAGCCGGCGGCGCAGCCAGGCCGGGCTTTCGCCGTTCTTCACGCCCCGGATCAGGCGGCCGACGAACAGCGGGCAGGCGGCGGCGTGCTCGGCGTCGAAGTCGAGATGGACGCTGAGCGGGCTTTCGAATGCGCCCGGAACCGGCGTGGTATCGAGCGGCTTGAGGTCCCCCAGCCCGGCGGCGGCGAGGTCGCGGGCGATCCCGCGCACGCCCAGGCAATCGGCGCGGTCGGGCGTGATCGCGACGTCGAGCACCGGATCGTCGAGGCCGAGCGCGACCGCCGCCGGGCCGCCGATGGGCGCGTCCTCGGAAAGCTCGATGATCCCGTCGTGGTCGTCGCCGAGCCCCATCTCGCGCTCGGAGCACAGCATGCCGTTGCTGTCGACGCCGCGGATGGTCGCCGCCTTGAGCTTGACCCCGGTGCCCGGAATGACGAGGCCCGAGCGCGCGAACACGCCCTTCATTCCGGCGCGCGCGTTGGGCGCGCCGCAAACCACCTGGACGATGTCGTTGCCGGTATCGACCAGGCAAACCCGCAGCCGGTCGGCGTCGGGGTGCGGCTCGGCCGAG
>CAZHDF010000175.1:0-7237 GCA_964531525.1 uncultured Alphaproteobacteria bacterium
ATTCCCCCTCCCTCGATGGGAGGGGCAGGGGGAGGGGGAAAGCGTCGCCGAACGCAAAACCACCGTCAGCCGCCTCGGTCTCGCCGAGGATAACCTGTCGAGGGTCCGCATCCTAGCGTTCGCGACGGCCGCCGGACCCGGCTGCAAGCGGCGCTGGGAAGCCGCGCGCGCGTGGTGTACCGTCCGCGACCATGACCGGCATGACCCAGCCCGAGCGGACGATCGCCGGGCCTCTCGCCCTGCACGTCCGCCGCACGCTTACGCTCGCGCTTCCCGTGGTCGGCGCGCGGGCGGGGCTTCTGATTCTGGTCACGGTCGATACCGCGATGACCGGACATGCCGGCGCGGTCGAGCTCGCCTATCTCGGCCTCGCCATGGCGCCCCAGGTGCCCATGCTCTTGATCGGCATCGGGCTGTTGATGGGCACCGTGGTCCTCGTCGCTCAGGCCGACGGCGCGGGAAACAGCGCCGCCTGTGGCGCGGTGTGGCGGGTCTCGCTCGCCCACGCAGGCGTGATCGGGATCGGTTTCGGTCTTTTGAGCCAGCTCGGGGCGCCCTTTCTTGCGCTCGTCGGACAAGCGCCCGATCTTGCTGTCGGTGGCGGGCGGGTGCTCGCGATGTTGGGTTGGGGGATGCCGGCGGTGTTGGGCTACGCCGCGACCACCTTCTTTCTCGAAGGCATCAACCGGCCGACGCCCTCGATGATCGTGATGGCGATCGCCAATGTCCTGAATGTCGGGCTGAACTGGTTGTTCATATACGGCAACGGCGGTTTCCCGGCGATGGGCGCCGAAGGGGCGGCGCTGGCCACCACGATCGTGCGCTGGTTCACGCTGGCGGCGCTTGTCGGCTATGTGCTGATCCGTCTCGACCGGGGCCGCTACGGGATCGGCCGGGGCGCCGGCGATCTGCGCGCGCTCAGCCGCCGACTATGGCGCATCGGCTTGCCCATGGGGCTCGGCACCGGGCTCGAGAGCGGCGCGTTTGCGACCATGACCTTGTTCGCGGGCCTGCTCGGCCCGGTCCATATCGCCGCCTATCAGATTGCGATGAACATGCTGGCGCTCGTCTTCATGGCGTCGATCGGCTATGCGACTGCGGCGAGCGTACGGGTCGGCAACGCCGCCGGCCGCGGCGTTCCGAGCGAGGCCCGCCGCGCGGGTTGGGTTGCGGTCGGGCTTGCGGTGGTCTCGGTCGGGCTATGTGGGATCTTGCTTTTCACCTTTCCCGAAGCCATCGCGCGGCTTTATACGAGCGACCCCGACGTGGTGAACATCGCCGTCCAGGCGCTGATCGTCGCCGCCTTCGTGGTCGCGGTCGATGGCGCCCAGGGCGTTCTGATGGGGGCGCTGCGCGGGCTCGCCGATGTCTGGACGCCGGCGGCGTTGTACTTCCTCGCCTTCTGGCTTGTGATGGTGCCTGCCAGCTACTGGCTGGGCGTGGTCCGAGGCGGCGGCGCGCCCGCGCTGATGGTCGGCGTCGGACTTGGCTGCGTGGTCGCGGCGGTCCTTCTCAGCGCGCGCTTCCGCACCGCCGTGCGTCGCGCCGCCCCCTTCACTTGACCCTTCTCTTGAACGGATGGAACGGGTATGGAAGGCGTTCGCAGGCATGGCAAAATTTCTGCGAACGGCGTAGACTTCGCGCCGTGAAGCGGACGATTGCGCTGGTCGACGACGACCGCAATATTCTGACCTCGGTGTCGATGGCGCTCGAGGCCGAGGGGTTTCATGTCAAGACCTTCGCCGACGGCGACGAGGCGTTGCGGGCCTTGCGCGCGCGGCCGGTGGACCTCGCCGTGCTCGACATCAAGATGCCGCGCATGGACGGGCTCGAGCTTCTCAATCGGCTGCGCCAGCAAACCGACATGCCGGTCATCTTCCTGACTTCGAAGGACGAGGAGATCGACGAGCTTCTGGGCCTTCGCAGCGGGGCCGACGACTACATCCGCAAGCCGTTCTCGCTTCATCTTCTGATCGAACGAATCCGCGCCGTCCTGCGCCGGGCCGAGGCCGCGCGCGCCGCCGCCCAAGTGGGCGGCAAGGACGCCATCGTGCGCGGCGATCTGGTGCTCGACCCGGCCCGCCACCGCTGCACTTGGCGCGGCGTCGAGGTGGCGCTCACGGTCACCGAGTTTCTGATCCTGCAATCGCTTGTGGCGCACCCCGGCCATGTGCGCAGCCGCGACCAGCTCATGGACGCGGCCTATGACGACAACGTCTACGTCGACGACCGCACCATCGACAGCCACATCAAACGCATGCGCAAGAAGTTCAAGGCCGTCGATCCGGACTTCGCGCAGATCGAGACTCTTTACGGGGTCGGATACCGTTACACCGAGGCATGACCGGAGTGAGGCCGGTAAAGCCTTCCGAAGGGCTTGGCCGCCAGCGACCCTCGACGCCCAAACGGCGGCGCGCGTTCTCGTCTCTCACCTGGCGGATTCTCGCGATCAATCTTCTGGCGCTGGTGATCGTGGTCGCCGGCATGCTCTATGTCGACGCCTACCGGCAGGGGTTGATCGAAGCCCGGGCCAAGGCGCTGCGCACCCAGGCCGAGCTCATGGCCGGCGCGCTCGGCGAGATCATGGTCGCGGCGGGCGAGGACGATCTGTTTACGTTCGACGCCCGCACCGCGCGCCGGATGCTGCGCCGGCTCGTGCTCCCGGTGAAGATCCGCGCCCGGCTGTTCGATTCGAACGGGGCCCTGATCGCCGATTCGCTCCGCCTGCCGGGGGTCGGTCCGGTGGTCGAGGCCGAAGCGTTGCCCCCGCCCAAGGGGCCTTTCGAAACCGCGGTCGAGACGGTCTACGACTGGATCGTCGCCCATCTGCCTGCGCGGGAGCGGCTCGAGCCCTATGTCGAAAAGGCGGAGCCGCGCGCGTCCGACTACCGCGAGGCGGCGGCGGCGCTCGGCGGCGAGGCGAGCTGGACCCTGCGCGACGCTGGCAGCGAAGGCGCGATCCTCAGCGTCGCGGTTCCGGTTCAACGCTTCAAGCACGTTCAGGGCGCGCTGATGCTGTCGACCACCACGGCCGACGTCGAGGATGCGGTCCGCGAGGTTCGTTATGCGATTCTCGAGCTGTTTGCGGTCGCGCTCGCGGTGACGATTGCGCTTTCGCTCTTTCTCGCCGCGACCATCGTGCGGCCGCTCAGGCGATTGGCGAATGCGGCCTATGCGGTTCGCCGGGTGCGCGGGCGCTCGGTCATCATCCCCGACTATTCGGCCCGGCGCGACGAGATCGGCGAGCTGTCGCGCGCGCTTTTCGACATGACAGATGCGCTCGCGCGCCGGATCGACGCCATCGAACGCTTCGCCGCCGACGTCGCCCACGAGATCAAGAACCCGCTGTCGTCGCTGCGCAGCGCGGTCGAGACCATCGCCCGAGTCAAAGACCCCGACCAGCAGCGCCGTCTCTTGTCCATCGTTCAGGAGGACGTGCAACGCCTCGACCGGCTGATCGGCGACATCGCCGACGCCTCGCGGCTCGACGCCGAGCTCGCGCGCGCCTCGGGCGGGCCGGTCGATCTCGGCCGCATGCTCTCAACGCTCGTCGAGATCCATCGCGCGCGCTACGAAGGCGGGCCGACGATCGCGCTCGATCTCGCGGACGGGACGCCGCTGGTCGTCCCCGGGATCGAAGGGCGGCTGGTGCAGGTGTTCGAGAACCTGATCGCGAATGCGCGTTCGTTCAGCCCGCCCGACGGCGTCATCCGCATCGCGGCGCGACCGATCGACGGCGGGGTCGAGGTCACGATCGAAGACCAGGGGCCGGGGATTCCGCCGAGCAAGCTCGAAGCGGTGTTCGACCGTTTCTACTCCGAACGCCCGGCGGGCGAGAAGTTCGGCACCCATTCGGGCCTCGGGCTCAGCATTTGCCGGCAGATCGTCGAGGCCCATGGCGGCTCGATCCGGGCCGAGAACATCGGTCCGCCCGACCGGCCTGAGGGCGCGCGCTTCGTCCTCAGGCTGCCGAGCTGAGCCGCCGCCCAGCGGCCCGGTTCAGTGGACGCTGACCGGTTCGAGGGCGTGCTGGCGCGCCGCGGCGAAGGCGAGCTCGCGGGTTTCGGCGACGGCGAGAACCGTCCCGTCGAGGCTGTGAATCCCATAGCCGACCCGGCCGTCGATCTCGACGCGTCCGATATAGGCGAGGTTCGGACCGCCGAGAGCGAGCAGGGCTTCGGGCGTGATGTACGGCCTGGTCGCGTGATTGTCGAACTGCTTGTTCATGGCGACCGCTCCATTCCTGTGGCGCTCACTGCGCGATGCTTACGAAGCCTTCTTGGCCCGGCGCGCGTCTGAGCCGCGCACGTCTTTCGCGCCGCCGTCGGCCGACCGAATCTCGACCGTCTGGACCCGGGGCTCGGGCAGGGGACGGACGAGGTCGATGTTAAGGAGGCCGTTGTCGAGCGACGCCCCCGCGACCTCGATCCCTTCGGCGAGCACGAAGCTGCGCTGGAACTGGCGCGCGGCGATGCCGCGGTGGAGATAGGTGCGGGCCTCGTCGTCCTCGTTCCGCTTGCCGCGGATCACGAGCTGGCTGTCCTCGACCGTCACGCTCAGATCCTCGGGCCCGAAGCCGGCGACGGCGAGCGTGATGCGGAGCCTGGAATCGCCGATCTGCTCGATGTTGTAGGGCGGATAACCGTCGGCCGACGCCTTCGAGACGCGGTCGAGCATCCGCTCGAGGTGATCGAATCCCAGGAAAAGCGGGCTGTTGAACATGGATACGCGGGTCATTGTCGTGGTCTCCTCCATCGAGCGAGTCGCGACGTCCGGGCCCCGGATGGGCGCCCATCGGCTGCCGGCCGCGTCAGGCGCCGGCACCTCCGATATGGGGGTTCGGGCCGCGCCGTTCAAGGCGGTCTTCCCTCCGCCGCCATTTCCGGCTTTAAACCTCGTAAGGGGCGCGCGCGTTTTGGTTAACATAACATTTGTCCGCCTAAGATTAGTGCGCTCTCTATCCGAGCGATATGGTAAATAATGGCAACAGGGTTAACAGTATATCATTGTTTATATTGACATTTTGCTAAAAAATCAGATAATAAGAATCTGTTTACTATATGCGCCTGGCTCATCATTTAAAAACCATCTGGGCGGGCGGAGAACTTGCTTCTGAGGACCGGGGTGGAACCATGTGGGGATATCGATCGGCCGTCGCGCGGCCGTGGGTTCTCGTTCTTATCGGTCTTATCTTCGCCGTCTCGCCGGCGCTTGCGGGCGCGGATACGAGGGTGCGCGAGACGGTCAACGTGCGCGACGAGATCCGCTGCCTTGCGCTCACCATCTATTTCGAGGCCCGGGGCGAACCCGACGAGGGCAAGCTCGCGGTCGGGCATGTGGTCATGAACCGGGTGTTCGACTCGCGCTATCCGTCCCAGGTGTGCAGCGTCGTCCGCCAGGGCGGCGAGTGGCCGCGCAACCGCTGCCAGTTCTCCTGGTGGTGCGACGGGCGCAGCGACAAGCCGCGCGACCGCGCCGCCTGGGAGCGGGCGATGGCGTTCGCGCGGCTGATCTACTGGGGCTTCTCCAAGGATCCGACCGGCGGCGCGCTGTGGTATCACGCCGATTATGTCTCGCCGGCGTGGCGAAAGGTTCTGGGCTCGGGCCCCAAGATCGGGCGCCACCAGTTCTACACCGCAAGCAGAACGCGCCTTTCCGATCGGCCTCCGGCGAGCACGCTCCAGTAGCCCCGTAGCCCCGCG
The DNA here is from genome assembly GCA_964531525.1 of uncultured Alphaproteobacteria bacterium. Lineage (GTDB taxonomy): Bacteria > Pseudomonadota > Alphaproteobacteria > JAAXGF01 > JAAXGF01 > CAYYWV01. The sequence continues at coordinate 5,703 of CAZHDF010000175.1, forward strand.
CGCCGCGGCGCATCAGCGCCTGGCGTCGAGCGCCTGGGCGTGGTGGGCGATGTGGTCGGCCATGAAGGTGGCGATGAAGTAGTAGCTGTGGTCGTAGCCGGGCCGGCGGCGCAGGGTCAGAGCCTGTCCGGCTTCGGCGCAGGCGGCCTCGAACAGCTCGGGTTTGAGCTCGCGGTCGAGGAACGGGTCGTCCTCGCCCTGGTCGATCAGGATCGGGAAGGGAAGCGGCCCGCGGTCGCGGACCAGCGCGCTCGCATCCCAGTCGCGCCAGGCCGCGCGGTCGGGGCCGAGGTAGCCCGAGAACGCCTTCTCTCCCCAAGGGCAGCGCATCGGCGCGCAGATCGGCGCGAACGCCGAGACCGAGGCGTAAGCGCCCGGGTTGCGAAACGCCGAGACCAGCGCGCCGTGGCCGCCCATCGAGTGGCCGAAGATCCCGCGCGCGCCCGGCCGGGCCGGGAAATGGGCCTCGATGAGCGCCGGGAGCTCGCGGGTGACGTAGCTTCCCATGCGGTAATGCCCGGCCCAGGGCTCTTGCGTGGCGTCGAGGTAGAACCCTGCGCCCGAGCCGAAGTCCCAATCGTCGTCCTCGCCCGCAAGGCCGAGGCCGCGCGGGCTGGTGTCGGGCGCGACCAGCATCAGCCCGTGCTCGGCGGCGAGCCGCTGGGCGCCCGCCTTGACGACGAAGGTCTCCTCGGTGCAGGTCAGCCCGGCGAGGTAGTAAAGCGCGGGCACCGGCCCGGCCTCGGCTTGGGGCGGGCGGTAGACCGCGAAGCGCATCCTGGTTCCGGTCTCTTGCGACTCGTGGACGTAAAAGCCCTGCACGCCGTCGAAGCACTTCTGCTCGCTGACGGTCTCGATCGCGCCGCTCATGGTCCCGCCCCGCGCGGCCGTTCAGAACAGAACGACGCTGCGGATCGATTCGCCCGCGTGCATCAGCTCGAAGGCGGTGTTGATCTCGTCGAGCGGCATGGTGTGGGTGATCAGGTCGTCGATATTGATCTTCCCGTCCATGTACCAATCGACGATCTTGGGCACGTCGGTCCGCCCCCGCGCGCCGCCGAAGGCGGTGCCGCGCCAGACCCGGCCGGTCACGAGCTGGAACGGCCGGGTCGAGATCTCCTCGCCCGCGCCCGCGACCCCGATGATGATGCTCTCGCCCCAGCCTTTGTGGCAGCATTCGAGCGCTTGGCGCATGGTCTTCACATTGCCGATGCACTCGAAGCTGTAGTCGGCGCCGCCCTTGGTGAGGTCGACCAGATAGGGCACCAGATCGCCCTCGACCTCATTCGGGTTGACGAAGTGCGTCATGCCGAACTTCTCGGCCAAGGGCCGCTTCTTCGGATTGGTGTCGACGCCTACGATCATGTCGGCGCCGACCATGCGGCAGCCCTGGATGACGTTGAGCCCGATGCCCCCGAGCCCGAAGACGACGACGTTCGCGCCTGGCTCGACCTTGGCGGTGTTGATGACCGCGCCGATTCCCGTGGTCACGCCGCAGCCGATGTAGCAGACCTTGTCGAAGGGCGCGTCCTCGC
>CAZHDF010000176.1:0-7032 GCA_964531525.1 uncultured Alphaproteobacteria bacterium
CGAGCAATCGCGAGCCGGTCGAGATCGTAATAAATGGTCCCCTTGGGATTGACGAGGACGAACCGGCGCGTCGCCCAGTCGATCTCGGCAACACCTACATTGAGATACCGCTCCTGTGGCGAAAGGATCTGCCAACGATCAATGACCGGATCGTAAGCCATGAGGTGACTATATTGGTGAAACAGAACCCGCCCCGTCTCGATATCGTAGGCCGTCTGGGGATAGCCGTTCTTTGGAATACGTGCTCCCCGCCGCCACAAGAGCCGGGCGAAATCAAACAGCCAAACAAATGCGTCCCCGCGATTCCCATTGGGATACAGAGCCTCGCCAAACATGAACAGGTGATCGATATTCGGCAGATACTCGAGCCCATCATAGGTATGGCGCGAAATCGGGGTGCCATCGCGCGTGTAAAAGTCAGAATCATAGGAGCTCGGGTCGGTAAGACGCGACCATTCGAGAGCACGGAGATCGAAGGCGTAGACTTCGTTCCCTCCGTAGCCACGGTGCCCACCTCCCCACACGACCAAACGCATCCGTTTGGTATCGAACGCGCCGCCGTTCCAAGCCGCCATAACAGCGCGAGGCCCCATCACCCCCCAAGCTGGATGGCCATTACGAGATGGCGCAACATCGATCATCCGAGTATTACGTCGCGTGCCAGCGGCGTTCTCGGTGAGTTCCAACCACCCCCCCGGCACGAGCGCCGCAATCAGCTCGGCAAGACCGTCAACAGCCCCCGTAACGCTCGCTCCCGACCAGGGCAGAACCACGGCGCCCGCGAGTCCAGTCAGGAAGCCTCGCCGCGCAATCGCCGCTCTCTTTCCTGGATCAGGACCGATTACCATCAATCAAGCCAAGCCGAGTGTCGCCGTGTGATCATTCGGTTTTCCGTGGAGGCGGATATTCAACGAAGAATGCAGGCCAATGCTTACCAAACCCATTCGCGTTCCAATGGAATCCATATTCGGCTGCACGCATGGTTCCACCTCGTCTTTGCGCTGCGATAGCCGGCCAGTAATGAACCGGCAACCACCCTGCTGAGCATCCCGACACTGTCGCCGTACCGTCTTCGCCACCAAAGCCATGTATATTCCAAATCCGCCCGAAATTCCGATAGTCCCCGGGCCGCAACACCTCGGCCGTCACCCACATGAATTTTTTGAATTTGCACCAGTAGCGAAGGCCGATCCATGCCGTGGTGTCGGGTTTGAAAGCGTCCCGTAGGAAATCGTTGACCTCCTTAGACTTTACGGTCGCGAGCCGCCCCCGCCGCCCCTTGTAGGTGCGACTGGCGGCGAGTCTGCGGACCTGAGGCCATCCGGTGACATTCTTGGGGAATCGTCCATTGTACTGATTCGCGATGCTGACGAGTTCGTAATAAGTGTCATTAGGTTCGAAATAGAGTGGAGTGTCGTACACGGTTTGTGCCGCAACGGCGCTCCAGGCGAAGCCGGAAAAGAGCACCGCGAGCAGCCATGGACGGAGGCTCATACGCATGTTCATGAGGACAATTTCCGTATCGATAATGATAGAAAAGCAGCAAAGAATCCTGACGCATCATACCAGTTTCGACGTCGGGAAGCACCGGGCGGCGGATGTCGGCTATTATCACATGGAATGGTCATAACTTCCCTCGAAAGGCTTGGCGGTCGCTGCCGGGGTGGCGCGGGATTCAAGCCACAGCTCGAGCATCATCAGCACCCAGACGAGCTCGCCGTGATACGAGGAATGCCCTTCGCGGTGGGTCTCGATCACCGAATCGAGAAATTCGGGCCGCAGGAAGCTCCGCCCCTTGAGCGCCGAAAGACTGTCATAAGCGATCGCCTGCAAGGCCGGATCGGTCTTTAGCCAATGGCCGAACGGAAGTCCGAAACCGTGCTTTTTCTTAGTCAGAGTCTCGCGCGCGAGGAAATCGCCGAGCGCCCATTTGAAGAAGTATCGAAGCCGCATTCCCTTGAGCTTGAGCGCTGCCGGAACCCGCGCTGAAAAAGCGACCACGTCCTCGTCGAGCAGCGGGAATCGCACCTCAACGCCGGCGAGCTCGGCCGTGCGCCCCACCTTGCGCAGGTCGTCGTCGGCGAGAACCGTCCTGATGTCGAGATGCATCATACGGTTGAGCGACGAGCGCGAGCGTGTCGCCTGGTAGTGCATGCGCAGAATCTCGAGCGGTCCCACGCGGTCGATCGCGGCGGCGATATCGGGCTCGAAACAGTCCTCGAGCGCGACCGAGTTGTAATAGTTGTAGCTCTCGAGCCGATCGGGCAGCGGAATGGAAGCCCGGCGGATGTAGTTTCGCGCCTTGCGGACCGGCAGGATCGACCCGCCCCCAGGCATGCCGAATACCGCGGGCTCGATCACGAAACGCCTGAGAGACGCCGGAATTCGCCCATAGGCCTCGAAGATCCGTTGCCCGGCATAGCGAGCATTGCCGGCGAACAGCTCGTCGCCTCCATCGCCGGCGAGCAGGCGCTCGACCCCGTGCTCGCGCGCGGTCCGCGCGCAATAATAGGCGGCGACCGCCGACGAATTGCCGAACGGCTCGTCATAGGCCCCCGCGATGATCGGCACGGCATCGACGATATCGCGCGGAGTGACGGAGTACTCGTGAAGCCGAACCCCAAAATGGCGCGCCGTGATGCGGGCATAGGCCATCTCGTCGTGCTCGTCCGAATCGAAGCCGACGCCGAACGCGGCAACCGGGCTTTCGGACTGCTCGGCTAGGAACCCTGTCACGGCCGAGCTGTCGACGCCGCCGCTGAGATAGGAGCCCACCGTCTCCACCCCGGTCCCGTCCGAGGCCCGTGCAATGGCTTGTCGCAGCAGCGTCTTGAGCTCGGCGGCGAGCGCGGCCGCATCCGCAGGCGCATCGTCCTCGTAGGCGAGCCGCCAGTAAAACTCGGTCTCAATCCGGCCGTTCGCGAGCAGCGCGTACTGCCCCGGCATGAGCTTTTCGATCCCGCGATAGATCGTGCCCGGCGCCGGCGAGCGCGTGAAATAGAGGTAGTTGAACAATGCCTGCGGACAAACCGACGCCTCGACGGCCGGATGGGCGCGAACGCAGTCGGTGGTCGTCCCAAACGCCATGCCGCCGTCGGGCGTGGCCGCGAAGCAAAGCGCGTGGATGGCGAGCCGATCGATGGCGATCAAGGCCCGCCGCCGCACCGTATCGACCACGGCGAGCGCCCAGGGCCCATGAAGATGCTCGAACAGGCCGGTCCCGAACCGCTCGTAGGCGGCCGCGAGAGCGCAGGCGTGACCCTCGGCCTCGGCGATCTCGGCGAGCGCGGGATCGCTCCAGCGCGCCTGACCCAGGATCGTCGCCCAGACCGCGCCGGCGGCGGCCAGGAAACAGTCACCCCCCACCCCAGCGACCGCGAGGCCATGGCCCGTCTCCGCCCGCCCTTCCCGGACCGCATCCGGCGGCGACGCGATTCCCGCCGCCATTCGGCCGAGAACGTCGGATGCCTCCCCGGCCGCATCACGGCCATCCAGCCACCCGCAAAGCCCACTCATCCCTTGTGCCTTTTCCGTCGCATCCGTCGCTTGACCTTGCGCAGGCGCTCCTCGACGCGGAACCGAAGCCGGTCGCGTTGCAGGACGAGCCAGAACAGCTCACTCGAGCCGGTGCCGAGGCTCGCCTTGTGCTGGCCCTCGCCGGCCATGAAATCATAGACTCGCGCGCCCGCCCGAAGGTTGTGCTCGATGGCCATGGCGTGGGTCACCAGGCCGGGCTTGAGCTTCGGGTCGTCATCATAACGAAGGCCGCTTTGATAGGCATAGACGTGGCCATCCCGGACGAAGTTGTAGAGATAGCCGATCGGCGCGCCCCCGGCCACCACGCGCAGGAGCTGGATCTCGCCCGCCGCGAAGCGGTCGCGGATGAGGGTACGGTGAAAATCCTCGAAAAAAGGGCTTGCGAACGCTCCCGACTGTCCGCGCCGCCGCCAGTACGCCTGATGCAGCACCTTGAGCCCGTCGAGAAAGGCGAGCGCCTCTTCGACACTCGTTGCGACTTCGACCTTGGCGCCCTCGTCGATTCCATAGAGCCGACGGGCGCGGCGTATCTGGTAGCGCGTGTTGCGGCTGAGCGCGGCGGCATGGTCCCGGCCGGCCTCGCGCAGCGCCGCGAGATCGACGAAGTCGCATCGCTTGTGGTCTCGGACCCAGGAGCGGAGGCCGAGCCCCTCCCCCAGCGTTCGATATCTCGCCGCGCGCGCGGGCCCGATCCCGCTAAAATAGAGCTCGTCCCAAGCCGCCTCGTTCGCAACCAGCCAGCCGAACGCATGCGCCTCGACCCGGTCGCCGAACGCGGGATCGATCAAGAGACCGTTGTATTCGATCGTCAACCGGTCGTAGGCCGGATCGCCAGTCTCGTTGAGGAACAATCCCCGGGTCCGCACCACCCCGTGCCGCCACCCTTCGCCAAGGCCCAGCGTGCCGAGGCCGACGACCCGCGCGCCCGCGCGCACCTCGAGAAGGCGCGGGAGCACCCCGACCGGCAGCACGCGAAGCCAGCACCCGATCCACCCCCAGGATTGAAAGAACGAAGCCGTCACCCGGCTCTCGAGCGCGCGCCAGGTCTTGCCCAGCGCATCGATATCGTCGATCGGACGCAGACGGACCGACAGCTTGGCCCCGCTTTCCGCGGAAGCCTCCATGCGATTATGCTCCGGGGTCGGAGAAACGCTCATGGGGAATAATACGCTGAAAACATCACCAAGGTGGCTAACCGGGAAGCCTAACCAATTCGCAATCGTTGTCGCGATAGATTTCGGGCATCAGAATCAGGAATTCACGTTCGGTTCCGCCTTCAAGCCCGTAGGATCATGAAGAAAAATCGCGGCGCGGCCCTGTGTGGAGCAGCGAGCGGTCAAAGGCGGTCGAGTATGCGTATCCGGATTTACCACGACCTTAACGATCTTCCGCCGGCCTTTGCGGACCTTTTCACCGAGGCGGGCCGCGCGAGCGTCTACGCGACCCGCGCGTGGTTCGCGAACCTGGCGGAAACGGCGCCGGAGCCGAACGCGGCGCTCCGGGTCTATGCGGTCGAGGGCGGCGAGGCCGGCGACAATACGGCGCTCGGCCTGCTCGTCCTACGCGCCGAAGGAGGAAGCGACGGCCGCGCGCCGCGCCGGCTCGCGAGCCTCACCAACATCTACTCGATGCTGTTCATGCCTATCCTCGCCGAGGCGGCGGGCGACGGGCGTACCGTGCTTACCGCGCTTGCCAGGGCGATCGCCGGGGAACGGCCGCGCATCGCGCATATCCAGATCGAGGCGATGGACCCGGAAAGCCCCATATTCGGAGCGTTCGGCGACGCGCTGCGCACCGCGGGCTTCGTCGTTCAGCCCTATTTTCATTTCGGCAACTGGTACGAGGAGACCGAGGGTCTCTCGCTCGAGGACTTCATGGCCAGGCGCCCCTCGGCGCTGCGCAACACCGTCCGGCGCAAGGAAAGGAAGCTGGAGAAGGATCATTCGGTCGCGTTTCGCCTGATCGACGGCGGCCGCGACCTCGAGGCGGGGGTCGAGGCATACCAAAAGATCTACGCCGGTAGTTGGAAGGAGCCCGAGCCCTACCCGCGCTTCACGCTCGGCCTGGTCCGTGCGGCGGCGACGCTGGGGGCGCTGCGGCTCGGCCTGCTCGAGATCGACGGCGCGCCGGCGGCGGCGCAGATCTGGCTCGTCGGCGCGGGCCGGGCGACCATCTACAAGCTCGCCTACGACGAACGTTTCAAGAGCCTCTCGCCCGGCTCGATCCTCACCCGCAGGATCGCCGAGCACGTGCTCGCCCGCGACCGGGTGCGCGAGATCGACTACGGGCGCGGCGACGACCCCTATAAGAGCCAGTGGCTATCATGCCGGCGCGAGCGCTGGGGCCTGCTCGCCCTCAACCCCCGCACCCCCCGCGGCGCCCTCCTCGCGCTCCGCCACGTCGGCGGCCGCGCCGCGAAGCGCGCGTGGGGACGGTTGGGGGCTCGGGGATCGGAATGATTTAAAGTCGTATAGACAGGCATGAGAAAAAATAATAGATATTTTTCTGTTAGTTACTTTTGGATTAGCCATACCAATAGAAGCTGGGTTTAAATTAATCCTGAAATTGAAATAAGGTATCCGTGATGAAAATTGGCATCCTGGTCGTTTATTATGTGGCCGATAGAGACGAACCTCTTCTCGATCTCCACTTGCAAAAAATCGCCGCCCATTCACGGACGGTGCCTTATACCATTTACGCTGCTGCCAATCGCTTACAGCCCCACTTGCGAGAGCGAATCGTTTCCGAGCCAAACCTGAAGATCTGTACGTTGCCCGATACCGAGCTACGCTCGAGTTGGGAGCATTCGTTCTATCTCGATGCGCTAGCACGTGAGGCCATTGCGGACGGAGCAACGCATTTGTGTACGCTGGATGTCGATTCATTTCCCATCCGAGACGGTTGGATCGAAACACTTCTCGAACGGATTGCCGAAGGCAATGTCCTCGCGGCCGCATCTCGACGCGAGGATGGCGAGACCATGCTGCCCCATCCGTCCTGTCTTTTCATGCCCGCGGAGTTCGTCACGCGATATTCGCCAACGTTCTTTCCCGATAAGGACGCGATCCAGGCTCCGGCTTTCCAGGCTTTTCTGCATGAGACAAAGCAGATGCCCGATTCGGGAATCGGTTATGGCTATGTCATGTATACCGAAGACCTAGCATGGGCGCGCCTGTACCGAACCAATAAAGTTAATGACCATTTCCTGTTGGCTGGTATCTATGGCGATGTCGTCTTCCATCTCGGCTCAGCGAGTCGCGACGACAGGCTGTTCCACTCGCGCGGTACCGTCGGCCTCGGTTATCGCGTCGCCGATTTCATCGAACGCCGCATCATGTATTGTCCGCCCGGAAGCACTCGCAAGGCGTTCGTCGATCTACTGACAAATCGAGCGAAGGATCGATATGCAGAACAACAGAAACAGACCTACGAGACGATCCGAGAACGACTCCTGCGCGCGCCTGACGACTACATTGCCTATCTTCGAGGAGAAGG
>CAZHDF010000177.1:0-6995 GCA_964531525.1 uncultured Alphaproteobacteria bacterium
TCCGCCGGCGCGCCCGCCGCCAGCCGGCCGACGTCGAGGCCGAGCAGCCGGGCCGGGCGGATGGTCATCGCCGCGAGCAGGTCGAGAAGCGCCATGGACCCATTGTGGTGGAGTTCGAGGGCCAGCGGCAACAGGGTTTCGAGCCCGACGATCCCGTTGGCGGCATGGGCGAAGGGCAGGCGCTTGCTGTCCTGGTCGTGGGGCGCGTGGTCGGTGGCGATGGCGTCGATGGTGCCGTCGCGCAAGCCCTCGACGATCGCCAGGCGGCTGTCCTCGTCGCGCAGCGGCGGGGCCATCTTGGCGAAGGTCCGGTAATCGCCGACCGCGACCTCGTTGAGCGCGAAGTGATGGGGCGCGGCCTCGGCGGTGACCGGAAGCCCGCGCGCCTTGGCCGCGCGCACCGCGGCGACCGCCTCGCGGGTCGAGATATGGGCGACGTGATAGCGCCCGCCGGTGATCTCGGCGAGGCGGATATCGCGCTCGACCACGATCGCCTCGCTCGCGTTGGGAATCCCCGGCAGACCGAGCCGGGTCGCGATCTCGCCCTCGTTCATGCAGCCGCAACCCGAAAGGCTGGGATCCTCGGCGTGCTGGATGACGAGCGCGCCGAAGGCGGTGGAGTAGGCGAGCGCGCGCCGCATGACCATGCTGTCGTGAACCGGCAGGCCGTCGTCGGAGAAGGCGACCGCGCCGGCCTCGGCGAGCATCCCCATCTCGGTGAGTTCGCGCCCGCCGAGCCCCTTGGTGATCGCCGCGATCGGGTGGATGCGCGCGATCGCCGTCTCGCGCGCCCGGCGCTCGATGAAATGCACCAGCGCGATGTCGTCGATCACCGGATCGGTGTTGGGCATGCAGGCCATCGTCGTGACCCCGCCCGCGACCGCCGCCCGACTGCCCGAGGCGAGCGTCTCCTTGTGCTCGTGGCCGGGCTCGCGGAGATGAACATGCATGTCGACCAGCCCGGGCGCGAGGCAATGGCCGCCGCAGTCGACCGGCTCGGCGTCCTCGGGCGGACCATTGTCGGCGAACAGGCGCGGGCCGAGGTCGACGATCTTGCGTCCCTCGGTCAGCAGCGCGCCGGGGACGTCGAGCCCGGTCTCGGGGTCGAGCAGGCGCGCGTTCACATAGGCGACGCGTCCCGGCGGCGGGGCCTTGGGCGCGGGCTCGGCGATGTATTCGTCGGTCACGCTTATGCCTCGTTGTGGTCGAGGCGGGGAAAGGCGCGGCTCAGCACGTCGAGGCAGGCCTGGCGCACGGCGACTCCCATCTCGACCTGATCGAGAATGACCGTGCGGGTGATGTCGTCGGCGAGCAGGCTGTCGATCTCGACCCCGCGGTTCATCGGCCCCGGATGCATGATCAGCGCGTCGGGCTTGGCCGCGGCGAGCTTGTCGCGGTCGAGGCCGTGGAAGTGGAAGTACTCGCGCACCGAGGGCACGAAGCTGCCGCGCATGCGCTCGGTCTGAAGACGCAGCATCATCACGATGTCGCAGCCCTCGAGGCCCGCGCGCATGTCGGTGAAGACCTCGACGCCGAGCCGCTCGATCGCCACCGGCAGAAGCGTCGGCGGCGCCACGAGGCGCACCCGCGCGCCCATGGTGTTGAGAAGATGGATGTTCGAGCGCGCGACCCGGCTGTGCATGATGTCGCCGCAGATGGCGACCGTGAGCCCCTCGATCCGGCCCCGGCGGCGGCGGATGGTCAGCGCGTCGAGAAGCGCCTGGGTCGGGTGCTCGTGGCTGCCGTCGCCGGCGTTGATGACCGCGCAGTTGACCTTTTCCGACAACAGCTTGACGGCGCCGCTGTCGGGGTGGCGCACGACCAGGACGTCGGGATGCATGGCGTTCAGCGTCATCGCCGTGTCGATCAGCGTCTCGCCCTTCTTGATCGACGACGAGGCGACCGACATGTTGATGACGTCGGCGCCGAGTCGCTTGCCCGCGAGCTCGAACGAGGTGCGCGTGCGGGTCGAACTTTCGAAGAACAGGTTGATCTGGGTACGCCCGCGCAAGAGGTCGGTTTTCTTGTCGGCGCGGCGGTTGAGCGCGACGTAGCCGTCGGCGAGATCGAGAAGCGCGGAAATCACCTCGCGCGACAACCCCTCGATTCCCAGCAGGTGGCTGTGCGGATAATCGGTCTCTGTCGAGGATGCGGCGGTCATTAAAGGGGCAGTGTAATCTTGCGCGCGGCCCCCCGCAACACGGACAACGCGCGCCTCGCGGTCTTGGGACCGCTCACGAGGCGAGCGCGAGGGCGAGCGGCAGGGTCACGGCCGCGAGCGCATGGGTGACGGCGACGATCTGCGCCATCAGGACGGCGTCGCCGCCCATCTGGCGGGCGAGGATGAAGGCGCTGGTCGCGGTCGGCAGTCCGGTGAACAGCACCGCGATGGCGAGCGCCGGCCCGCCGACGCCGAGCGCGGCGCCGACGATCAGCACGCTTGCCGGCATGGCGATCAACTTGATCGCGCAGACCAGGGCGACGCTCGTCCCGGCGCGGCGAAGCCCCGTGAACGAAAGCCCCGCGCCGACGCACATCAAGCCGATGGCGAGCGCCGAGCGGCCCAGTACGTCGAGCAGCCCGGCGACCGGGGCGAGCCGTCCCAGGCCGGTCAGGTTGAGCGCCAAGCCGACGAGACAGGCGAGGATCAGCGGGTTGCGGACGAGGATGCGGGCGACCGTCGGCCAGTCGGCGGCCCTCGCGCCGGCGTAGCGGCCGAGCACGGTCACGCAGAGCACGTTGACGATCGGCACGTAGGTGCCGACCGTGAGCGCCGCGAGCGCCAGTCCGCTCTTGCCGTAAAGGCTGAGCGCGACGGCGAAGCCGATATAGCCGTTGAGGCGGATCGAGCCTTGAAACAGCGAGGTGAACGCCGGTCCGTCGAGGGTCGCGGTCCGCCGCAGCCCCATGGCGAGCGCCGCGGCTACCAGCACCGCCGCCGCGACCGCCACGGGCATGTAGCCGGGATCGAGCGTATCGAACCGCGCGCCGCCCAGGCTGCCCGCGATCAGCGCCGGAAGGAGGAGATAATAGGTCAGCCGCTCGGCCGGCGCCCAGAAGCCGTCGCCCGGCAGGCCCGCGCGCCTGAGCGCGGCGCCCAGCGCGAGCACCGCGCCGACGGGGACCAGCGCCGCGAGGATCGCGTTCACGAAGCCGCGTTCCGGGGGAGCGAATCGAGCGCGCCCTGAAGGATGTAGGCGGCGGCGAGCTTGTCGACGATCTCGCCCCGGCGGCGGCGCGAAAGATCGGCGTCGATCATCGCGCGCTCGACCGCGATCGTGGACAGGCGTTCGTCCCAGAAGGCGAGCGGCAGGTCGATCTCGGCGAGCAGGTTGGTCGCGAACTGGCGCACCGACTGGCAGCGCGGCCCCTCGCTCCCGTCCATGTTGACCGGCAGGCCGACCACCAACCCGCCCACGTCCTGCTCGGCGATCACGCGCTTCATTTCGGCGAGATCGTCGCGGAATCGTCGCCGGCGGATGGTTGCGCGCGGCGAGGCGATCATCCGGCCGATGTCCGAGAGCGCGAGGCCGATGGTCTTCTTGCCGACGTCGAGGCCGAGGAGGCGCTGTCCCGGCCGCAGTTCGGCGGCCAGGGCGCGGAGATTTTCCACGGGCTTGCGAGGGGTCATGGCGGATGATAACTTGCCGGCGATCTTTGCGCCCGAAGCCCCCGGTCCCCAGGGTTTTCGGCGCCGCGTTCCGGGGGCAGACAATGTCACATGTCGATCGATAAAGCCACCGTGGCGCATATTGCCCGGCTCGCCCGCATCGCCCTGCCGGAAGGCGAGCGCGAGGCGGTCGCCGGCGAGCTCAACAACATCCTCGCCTGGGTCGAGCAGCTCTCCGAGGTCGATACCGACGGCGTCGAGCCGATGACCAGCGTCGTCGAGATCGCGCTCCCGCTACGCGACGACGAGGTGACCGACGGCGAGCGCGTCGAGGACATTCTCGGCAACGCGCCGCGCCGCGAGGACGGGTATTTCGTGGTTCCCAAGGTGGTCGAGTAGTGACCGCGCTGACCGATCTCACGCTCGCCGAGGCGCGCGCCGGCTTGGCGGCCGGCGATTTTTCGGCGCGCGAGCTGACGCAGGCGCATCTCGCCGCGATCGAGGCGGCGCGCGCGCTCAACGCCTTCATCACCGAAACACCCGAACGCGCGCTCGAAATGGCCGACGCGGCCGACGCGCGGCGCGCGCGCGGCGCGGGCGGGGCGCTCAACGGCCTGCCGATTGCGATCAAGGACCTGTTCTGCACCCGGGGCGTGCCGACGACCGCGGGCAGCCATATCCTCGACGGTTTCGTGTCGCCCTACGAATCGACCGTGACCGAGAACCTGTGGTCCGCCGGCGCGGTGATGCTGGGCAAGGCCAATCTCGACGAGTTCGCCATGGGCTCGTCGAACACCACCAGCTACTACGGCCCGGCGATCAACCCCTGGCGGCGCGCGGGCGACGATCGGGCGCTGGTGCCCGGCGGCTCGTCGGGCGGCTCGGCGGCGGCGGTCGCGGCGCGCATCGCGCTCGCCGCCACGGGCACCGACACCGGCGGCTCGATCCGCCAGCCGGCGGCGTTCTGCGGGATCGTCGGGCTCAAGCCGACCTACGGGCGCTGCTCGCGCTGGGGAATCGTCGCCTTCGCGTCCTCGCTCGACCAGGCCGGCCCGCTGACGCGCACGGTGCGCGACGCGGCGATCATGCTGGGCGCGATGGCGGGGCATGATCCGCGCGATTCGACCTCGGTTCCCCATCCGGTGCCCGACTACGAGGCGGCGCTGGAGCGCGACGTGAAGGGCCTGCGCGTCGGCATTCCGGCCGAGTACCGCGTCGACGGGATGCCCGAGGCGATCGACCGCCTGTGGCAAAAGGGCGCCGAGTGGTTCCGCGAGCGCGGCGCCGAGATCGTCGAGATCAACCTGCCGCACACGCGCCATGCGCTGCCGACCTACTACATCGTCGCGCCCGCCGAGGCGTCGTCGAACCTCGCGCGCTACGACGGGGTGCGCTACGGGCTGCGCGTCGAGGGCGAGACCCTCGCGGAGATGTACGAGAACACCCGCGCCGAGGGCTTCGGCGCCGAGGTCAAGCGCCGCCTGTTCATCGGCACCTACGTCCTCTCGGCGGGCTATTACGACGCCTATTACCTCAAGGCGCAGAAGCTCCGCACGCTGATCGCGAACGACTTCCGCGCCGCCTTCGAGGACGTCGACGTGGTGCTGACGCCGACCGCGCCCTCGCCTGCCTTCGCGGTCGGCGAAAAGGCCGACGACCCGATCGCCATGTATCTCAACGACGTGTTCACGGTGCCGGCGAGCCTCGCGGGGCTGCCGGCGATCTCGGTCCCGGCGGGGCTGTCGGACGACCGCCTGCCGCTCGGGCTCCACGTCATCGGCAAGCCCTTCGACGAGGAGACCGTGCTGCGCGCCGGCCGCGTGATCGAGGACGCCGCCGGCTTCGACGCCCGGCCCGAAGGAAACGGCGGAGGCGGGGCATGAGCGACGCGCCGCTGATCGCGGGGCGGACCGGCGATTGGGAGGTCGTGATCGGCCTCGAGGTCCATGCCCAGGTGATTTCCAAGGCCAAGCTGTTCTCGGGCGCCTCCACCGCCTTCGGCGCGCCGCCCAACACCCAGGTCTCGCCGGTCGACGCGGCGATGCCCGGCATGCTGCCGGTGATCAACGCGGTCTGCGTCGAGCAGGCGGTGCGCACCGGGCTCGCGCTCAAGGCGCAGATCAACCTGGTCTCGGTGTTCGACCGCAAGAACTACTTCTATCCCGACCTACCGGCGGGCTATCAGATTTCGCAGTATCCGCGCCCGATCGTGGGGGCCGGCGAGATCATTCTCGACCTGCCGGGCGGGCGGACCCGAAAGGTCGGCATCACGCGGCTGCATCTCGAGCAGGACGCGGGCAAGAGCCTGCACGACCGCGGCGCCGACGCGACCCACGTGGACCTCAACCGGGCCGGCGTCGCCTTGATGGAGATCGTCTCCGAGCCCGACCTTCGCTCGGCCGAGGAGGCCGGGGCCTACATGCGCAAGCTGCGCTCGATCCTGCGCTATATCGGGACCTGCGACGGCAATATGGAAGAGGGCTCGATGCGCTGCGACGTCAACGTCTCGGTGCGTCGCCCGGGCGAGCCCTACGGCACCCGCTCCGAGACCAAGAACGTCAATTCGATCCGCTTCCTCATGCGCGCCATCGAGTACGAGACCGCGCGTCAGATCGAGTTGATCGAGGACGGTGGCACGGTCGTTCAGGAGACCCGGCTGTTCGATTCGGTGCGCGGCGAGACGCGCTCCATGCGCAGCAAGGAAGAGGCCCACGACTACCGCTACTTCCCCGACCCCGATCTGGTGCCGCTCAGGCTCGATCAGGCCTGGGTCGACGAGATCGCCGCCGGCCTGCCCGAGCTTCCCGACGAGAAGAAGGCGCGCTTCATCGCCGATTACGGCCTCGCGCCATACGACGCGGGCGTGCTGGTCGCCGACCGCGACAACGCCGACTACTTCGAGACGGTCGCCAAGGGCCGCGACGCCAAGCTCGCCGGCAACTGGGTGACGGTCGAGCTGTTCGGTCGGCTCAACAAGGCGGGGCTCGGCATCGGCAACTCGCCGGTTTCGGCCGAGGCGCTCGGCGGCCTGATCGACCTCGTCGCCGAGGGCGCGATCTCGGGGCGGACCGCCAAGGACGTGTTCGACGAAATGTTCGAGACCGGGCGCGGCGCGGCCGAGATCGTCGAGGAAAAAGGCCTCCGCCAGCTCAGCGACGCGGGCGAGATCGAGGCGATCGTCGATCAAATCATCGCCGACAACCCGGGCCAGGTCGCCCAGGTCGAGAAGAACCCCAAGGTCATCGGCTGGTTCGTCGGCCAGGTCATGAAGGCGACCGGCGGCCAGGCCAACCCGGGCGTCGTCAACGGCATCCTGAGAAAGAAGCTCGGGCTTTAACGCCTTCCCGTCAGGCGCGGCCTACGAGCGCCGCGTGATGCGCGGCGA
>CAZHDF010000178.1:0-6985 GCA_964531525.1 uncultured Alphaproteobacteria bacterium
CCGCGCCGCGGCATACCCTCTGTTTTTTTCGCGTTCTTGTGTTATATTTTAGTCACAATCGTTGGCTCGGCCGTTGCGATTAACTCGAAAACCGGCAACACGACGCGGGTTCGTCTAGCGTTCCTCGACGGGGGTTTCCTTGTGTCGTACCGCGCCCGTCGTCAACGGGGGTGCGAAGGCGGCTGAAGGTTGCTGTGAGAGCCCGCTTCGTCAAGGTTTTCAAGCTATTGTACGGCTATTCGATCCGACGATCGGAGGAGCGGTCGCCCCCCAGGCGGCCGCTCGCGCGGATATGTAACGTGACGTGAGCGTTGGACGTCCGCGTTGAACGCGCGCGTTGGACGTATTGAAGAGAACCATTGAACGCCCGGACTTCGGGCCGGACGCAAAGGTGAGAGACCGGATCGGAACATGACAAAAAAACTTGAATTCGCCACCGGGGACTATGTGGTCTATCCGACCCACGGCGTCGGCCGCATCCTCGGCGTCGATATGCAGAAATTCGGCGACACCGAGATCGAGGTTTTCGTCATCGACTTCCGCAAAGACCGAATGACCCTCCGCGTTCCCGTGGCCAAAGCGGCCAAGGCCGGCATGCGGCGGCTGTCGACCCGCGAGAAGATGGAAACGGCGTTGACCACGCTGCGCGGACGCGCGCGCATCAAGCGCACGATGTGGAGCCGCCGCGCCCAGGAGTACGAAGCCAAGATCAACTCGGGGGATCCGGTCTCCATCGCCGAGGTGGTGCGCGATTTGCACCGCAACATCAACCAGCCCGATCGGTCGTACAGCGAGCGCCAGCTCTACGAGGCTGCCCTCGATCGTCTCGCGCGCGAGTTCGCGGCCGTCGAACAGATCGAACCGGAGGTGGCGACCGAGCGCCTCGAGCAGCTTCTGGCCGCCGCTTGAACGCCCCTGCCCGCGCCCGCGCGCGGCAGGTGGGCGCACCCCATCCCCCAACGGCTGCGATGCTGGAAAGGGAGAAGTTCGTCACGCTGCGGCGCGCGCGGCGGGTTTGGGCGGTGGCGGCGGTCCACGGCGACGCCGCCCGTCTCGAACGCTTGCAAGCGGAGCTCGAGCCCCGGTTCGGCCCTGGCGACCGGCTGGTCTATCTCGGCAACTACCTCGGCTACGGCCCCGACGTCGCCGGCGCCGTGGACGCGTTGCTCGCCTTCCGCCGCCGCCTGCTCGCCCGGCCCCAAGCGCGAGTCTGCGACGTGGTGTTCCTGCGCGGCGCGCAGGAGGAGATGTGGGCCAAGCTCCTCCAGATCCACCTCGCCCTCGATCCGCGCGCGGTTCTCGAATGGATGCTGAGCCGCGGCGTGGGCGCGACGCTCGCGGCCTATGGCGTTTCGCCCGAGCAGGGGCTCGCCCGGGCGCGGGCCGGCCCGGCGGGGCTTGCGCGTTGGACCGGCGAGCTGCGCGCGCGCGTTCAGGCGCGCCCCGGCCATCTCGCGCTGATGAGCGCCCTGCGGCGGGCGGCCTTCAC
Organism: uncultured Alphaproteobacteria bacterium; assembly: GCA_964531525.1. GTDB lineage: Bacteria > Pseudomonadota > Alphaproteobacteria > JAAXGF01 > JAAXGF01 > CAYYWV01. The sequence continues at coordinate 1,490 of CAZHDF010000178.1, forward strand.
CGACACGGGCGCGCTTTTGTTCGTGCACGCCGGCGTCGATCCGAGCCGGCCGCTCGCGGCCCAAGGAGACGCGCTGTGGTGGGGGGGCGCCGGCTTCGATTCGCTCGAACGCCCCTTCGGCGACTTCCGCCGGGTGGTCCGCGGCTTCGACCGCAACCACAAAGGCTTCCGCATCGGCCCATACACGGCGACCATCGACGAAGGCTGCGGCTTCGGCGGCCCCCTGTGCGCCGCCTGCTTCGACGCCGAGGCCCGCCTCGTCGACCGCATTTCGGTCTGACGCCCGCCGCCTGCGGTTCCGCGCTTTTGGGCGCGTCTTTCCTCTCGCCTCTTTCGGTTTCACAGGGAGTTGAGCCGGCTTGATTGGGCATTCGCCCTGCGCAGGCGCAGAGTCCTTGTCAGAAGCCGCGGATGCGGCGTCCGGATCGGCGCTTCCGCCGGCCGATGATAAAGCGAGGACCAGGGACCATGGCGAGCCTCGAAAGCCTCGAAGTGGAGCGGGCCAACCGAAAGTTCATCCGCGAGTCCATGCGCGCGCCGCTTCTCGACCGGGACCGCGAGATCGCGCTCGCGCGGCGCTGGCGCAACGAGGGCGACGTCGAGGCGCTGCACGAGATCATCGGCGCTTACACGCGGCTGGTCATCTCGGCCGCTTCGCACTATCGCAAGTACGGCCTGCCGCTCGGCGACCTGATCCAGGAGGGCCTGGTCGGGCTGATGATGGCGGCGGCGCGCTTCGACCCCGAGCGCCAGACCCGCTTTTCGACCTACGCCACCTGGTGGGTGCGTTCGGCCATGCAGGGGTTCATCCTGCGCAACTGGTCGATCGTGCGCACCGGCACCACCGCCGCCCAGAAGGCCTTGTTCTTCAACATGCGGCGTCTGCGCGCGCGGATCGACGACGTCTCCGACGGACCGCTCGGCGAGGAGGCGCGGACCCAGATCGCCGACGAGCTTCGGGTCAGCTTGCGCGACGTCGAGGCGATGGAAGGCCGGCTCGCGGCCAGCGACCAGTCACTCAACGCGCACGTCGCCGACGGGGCCGACGACGAGTGGCAGGATCTTCTGGTCGATCCCGGCCCTTCGCCCGAGGAGATCGTCGCCGGCCTCCACGACGCCGAACAGCACTCGCGCTGGCTCGCCGGCGCGCTCGGCGAGCTCAGCGCGCGCGAACGCCAGATCATCGCCGCCCGCCGCCTGCGCGACGAGCCCGAGACGCTGGCCGCGCTCGGCCGGCGCTTCGGCATCAGCAAGGAGCGCGTGCGCCAGATCGAGCACGGCGCGCTCGCCAAGATCCGCCGGTCCATTCTCCGGCGCTCGGGCATGAGCGCGGGCGAGCGCCTGTTCGGAACCTGAACGGGTATCGGGCGGCCGCCCCGGCGCGCCTACTCTTCGATCAGCTTGACGAGCTGGCCGGGACGGACCGCGTCGTTCGGGCCGAGCCCGTTGAGAACCCGGAAGCGCTCTTCCCTGAACTCCGAGACCGCCATCCGCGCCGCGAGCGCGGCGACCGTCTCGCCCGCGCGGACCTCGTGGATGCGGATGCGCAGCGGCTTGACCTTGGCCGCCTCCGCAGGGGTGAGGGCGCGGAAGCTGTAGGTCATCCGCCGCAGATCCTCGTCGAGCGCGGCGGTCGTCTCGGGCGGGGTCAGGATCAAGAAGCGATAGACCTGGTCGCCGTCGAAGCGAATGGCGATGGCGCGGACGTCGCGCGGCCCTTGCCGGGTGTTCACGCGCGTGACCGCCGTCGCCGCCGGCATGCCGTTGACGACCAACGGTTCGACGTCGCGCCAGGCGAGCTTGGGCAACCACTGGGCGGTGATGTGGTCGGCCATGGCGACGCCGCGGGGCGTCCGCGCGCCGTCGAAGACGATCGCGGCGCCGTTCTTGGCCGTCGCGATCACCGCCTTGGGCGTGTTGCGCATGCGAAAGCCCGGCGGCGCCTCGAAACGGAAGCGGAGCTTGGGGTGAATGAACGCGCGCCCGCGTCGGATGCCCTGTTCGGGGTCGTCGCCCCACAGGGTGCCGTCGAGCTTCAATAGATAGCGGTCGCGCGCCACCTTGCCGCTGCCGTTGCTGGCGGCTTGCGCCGCCTCGACGATGCGCCGCGCGGTGCGGGGGTGGCTCGCGAACAGGCTCGCCGCCGGGTCGGTCCCTTCGCGGCCTGCGATCTTGCGCGCGAGCGTGCTGTCGGCCTCGAGCGATTCGAGGAACCGCGCCATCGCATGGGGATCGTAGCCGGCGCGGGCGAGATAGCGCACGCCGAGCGAATCGGCCTCGAGCTCCTGCTCGCGCGAGAAGCTCTGGACATAGGCCGCGGCGGTCAGGTTCGCGATCTGGCCGACGGCCCGGCTGCCCGTGGCCGCGCCGAGCACCATCGCGCCGAGCTGGGCGAGCACGCCGCGCGAATAGCGCTGCGCCGTATGCCGGGCGATGACGTGGCCCATCTCGTGGCCGATCACGCCCGCGATCTCAGCCTCGCTGTCGGCGAGCGCGAGAAGCCCGCGCGTGACGTAAATATAGCCGCCGGGCAATGCGAAAGCGTTGACCGTGTCCGAGTTCACGATCGTGAAGGTGAAGGGCGGCGCGGGCCTCTCCGAGACCGCCTGGAGCCGGCGGCCGATCTCGGCGATGTAGCGGCTGAGCGCGGGCCGCTCCTCGTAGGCCCCGCCGAAAGCGGCGAGCAGCTTCGGGTTCTGCTCGCGGCCGACCTTGGCCTCTTGGGCCGGGCTCATGAAGACGGTGAAGTCCTGCTTGCCGGTCGCCGGGTTGGTGGTGCAGCCGGCAAGCGCGATCAGGAGAAGCGCCGCCGCGCCGAGCGCGCGCTGGATGTGCGAAAGCCGCATCGTCATGGTCTTATCGGTTCGATCTGCTCGGGATGGGTCGCGTCGATCATGGGTCCGTTGCGCCACTTTACCCAGCCCCGAACGCGAATGGTACGGCCTTCGAGCGCGCGTCCGTCAAGGCCGGCGGCGCGGAACGACGCTCGGTCGCGGGGCGCGATGTGGACCGTGAAGTCGCGCCGCCAGTCGTCGCCGAAGTCGAGATAGAGATGCCCGCGGCGCTCGACGGCGCGCCGCACCCGCCCTTCGACGATGAGGAAGCGCTCGCGCGGAAGCCGCGGCCCGGGCGCGCGCACCGCGTATGCCGGGTCGGACCAGATCCCCCGTCCAGCGGCGCGGGCCTCGGCCTCGATCGCGAGCATCTCGCGGACCAGCGCGCGGTTGTCGCGGAAGCTGTAGACCCGGGCGAGACCGCGCGCGAGCAGCGCGCCCTGGACCCACAGGCCGTCGTCTCGGAACAGATGGGCGAGGATGCGCCCGTGGCGGTCCTCGCGGCGTCCGCCGTAGCCGAGCCGGACCGCGCGTCCGCGGACGAGCGCGGCGAGCGCGTCGCGCGCCGCCTCGGGCCAGCGGCCGCCCGCGGGGCCTTCGGGCGGCGGCTTGGGCGCGCGAATCCCGACCAGGCGGACGAGCGCGCCATCGGCGAGGGCGAGCGTATCGCCGTCGAGAATGCGCGCGACGCGGCCCGCGCCGCCGTCGACGAGCCCTTTGGCGGCGACCGCCGCCGCCGCTCGATCGACGGCCCCTTCGGCCGCGACCGCCGGAGCGGCCGCCGCAGCGGCGACCGCGACGGCGACGGCGAGAACCAAGGCCTGGGCGAAGCGGCGCGGCATGGCTCGATAGTAAAGCATGATGCGTTCGGCCGGGACCGACCCTATGATCGCGGGCGAGCCTGCGACCCGCGACGAGGGAGCCATGACCCAAAGCGACTTCTACCCGCCGATCGAGCCTTACGAGACCGGGATGCTCGCGGTCGACGACCGCCACCGCCTGTACTGGGAGCAGTCGGGCGACCCGGAAGGCGCGCCCGTGGTGTTCCTGCACGGCGGGCCGGGGGCGGGCGCGTCGCCCCAGTACCGGCGTTTCTTCGACCCCGCGCATTACCGCATCGTGATCTTCGACCAGCGCGGGGCGGGGCGGTCGCGGCCGCTCGGCGAGACCGCAGCCAACACGACGCCCGACCTCATCGCCGACATAGAGCGCCTGCGCGCCCATCTCGGGATCGAGCGCTGGATCGTCTTCGGCGGCTCTTGGGGCTCGACGCTCGCGATCGCCTACGCCGAGCACCACCCCGAGCGCTGCCGGGCGCTGGTGCTGCGCGGGATCTTCCTTTGCCGGCGCTCCGAGATCGACTGGTTCCTCTACGGCATGCGCACGGTCTTCCCCGAGGAGTGGCGGCGCTTCGCCGAGTTCCTGCCCGAGGACGAGCGCGGCGACCTGCTCGCCGCCTACCGCCGGCGGCTGATGGACCCCGACCCTGCGACGCACATGCCGGCGGCGCGGGCCTGGAGCCGGTATGAGGGGGCTTGCTCGACGCTCCGCCCGAGCGCCGAGGTGCGCGCCGCCTTCGCCGACGAGACGCTGGCCCTCGGGCTCGCGCGGCTCGAGGCGCATTACTTCTCGAACGACATCTTCCTGCCCGAAAACTTTCTGCTCGAGAACGTGGACAAGCTGCGCCCGATCCCCGGCGTCATCGTCCAGGGGCGCTACGACATGGTCTGCCCGATCGTCACCGCCGACGAGCTCCACCGCGCCTGGCCCGAGGCCGCCTACCACATCGTCGACGACGCCGGGCACTCGGCGCTCGAGCCCGGCATCCGCGCCCGCCTCGTCGCCGCGATGGAGGAGCTCAAAACCCTCGCCTGAATGGGTCAAGAGCGTCCCTTTCGGCCAAGCCCTTGCGCGAAGCGCCGTTTACCGTAGACTTGGCCGCGGGGAACCCCGGAGGGAGGCGACGGTGACATCCCGAAATGCGCTCATCGCGGCGGCGGCCGCGCTTGTTCTTTTGCGGGCCGGCGGCGCGATGGCGGGAGACCCCGACGCGCTCGCCTTCAGCGCCGGCGCCTTCGACATCAACGACGACAAGACCGCGGCCGAGTTCCGGGTCGAGTACCGGACCGACTGGCGGCGCTATATCCTCACGCCGATGGTCGGGCTGATGGCGAACTCGGACGGCGGGTTCTACGGCTACGGCGGGGTGTTCATCGACATCTACTTCGGCCGCCGCTTCGTGGTCACGCCCAACTTCGCCGTCGGCGGCTACCGCCAGGGCGGCAGCAAGGATTTGGGCTCGACCATCGAGTTCCGCTCAGGGATCGAGTTCGCCTACCGCTTCGACGACCGCTCGCGGCTCGGGATCGCCTTCCACCACATCTCGAACGCGAGCATCGACGACAACAACCCGGGCACCGAATCGCTGGTGCTGACCTACTCGATCCCGCTCGCCCGCTTCCGAAAGTAGGCGATGCCAGAGGCTCAGGCCACAGGGCAATCCGCGCGGGCGGGCCGCGCCGCCTCGCCGCCGCGGTTGACGCCCTGCGCCCCCGCGCCTAGAACGAAGCCCTGAAACGCGGCGAGCGCCCGTAGCTCAGCCGGATAGAGCACAGGATTCCTAATCCTGGGGTCGCAGGTTCGAATCCTGCCGGGCGCGCCA
>CAZHDF010000179.1:0-2620 GCA_964531525.1 uncultured Alphaproteobacteria bacterium
TCGCCGAACGCCGCGCCGAGGAAAAGCGCGTGGCGCGGCTCGCGAGCGAGGCGAACAACCTACGCGACCTTCTGGAAAAGCTTTCGACCGCGGCGCTCGCGCCGCCGCCGCCCCCCGCGGCCGACAAGCCGACGCCGCCCGAATCCGAGTTCATCGCTCCCGGCGCGCCGCCGGTCGCGGACGATCCGTTCGCGCTCGGCGGGGCGCCCAGCTCGTTCACCGCGGCGCGCGGCACGCTTCCCCTGCCGGTGCAGGGGCGCCTGGTACGGCTGTTCGGCGAGCGCCGCGCGGACGGTACTTTCGATAAGGGACTCACCATCGAGACGCGGCCGGGCGCGCAGGTCGTGACCCCTTACGACGGCCGGGTCGTTTTCGCCGGGCCGTTCCGCGGCTATGGCCAACTCTTGATCCTAGAACATGGCGAGGGATATCATATGTTATTGGCAGGCTTTGCCCGTATCGACACTCGTCTCGGCCAGTGGCTACTGGCCGGGGAGCCCGTGGGCGTGATGGGGCCGGGAGGCCACGGCAAACCGGCGCTTTATGTGGAGCTTCGCCGCAACGGCGAAGCGATTAATCTGCTCCCTTGGCTTGCGACCAGCACAGGAAAGGTCAGTGGCTAATGCGTAGAGTCGTGCTCGGCGGTATCGCCGCCATCGCCCTGTTCGCGACGCCCGGCATGGCCGGGGCCGCGGGTTCGGAAACCTATCGTCAACTCAACCTGTTCGGCGACGTCTTCGAGCGCGTGCGCGCCGACTACGTCGAGGAAGTCAGCGACAACAAGCTCATCGAGGCCGCGATCAACGGCATGCTGAGCTCGCTCGACCCCCATTCGAGCTATCTCAACGCCCAGCGGTTCGAGGACATGCAAGTCCAGACCAAGGGCGAGTTCGGCGGCCTCGGCATCGAGGTCACCATGGAGAACGGGCTCGTCAAGGTGGTCTCGCCGATCGACGACACGCCCGCGTTCCGCGCCGGGCTTCAGGCGGGCGACTACATCACCCGGCTCGACGGCGAGCAGGTCATGGGACTCACCCTTTCGGAAGCGGTCGAGCGCATGCGCGGCCCGGTCGGCAGCGACATCGCGCTGACCATTCGCCGCAAGGGCGTCGAAGCGCCGATCGAGGTCAAGATCACGCGCGCGGTCATCAAGATTCGCTCGGTGCGCGGCCGGGTCGAGGAGGACGCGGCCTATCTCCGCATCACCTCGTTCACCGAGCAGACCGAGCGCGAGCTCAAGCGTACCTTCGAGAAGGTGTCCGAGGAGCTCGGCGACCGCATGACCGGGGTCATCATCGATTTGCGCAACAACCCGGGTGGTCTTCTCGATCAGGCGGTCGCGGTTTCGGACGCGTTCCTCGACAAGGGCGAAATCGTCTCGACGCGGGGACGGCGGCCGGACAGCATCCAGCGCTTCAACGCGCGGCCGGGCGATCTCGCCCAGGGACGACCGATCATCGTCATCATAAACGGCGGCTCGGCCTCGGCGTCCGAGATCGTCGCCGGCGCCCTTCAGGACCACCGACGAGCGCTGGTCCTGGGCACGCGCTCGTTCGGCAAGGGCTCGGTGCAGACGATCATCCCGCTTGCGGGTCACGGCGCGATCCGGCTGACGACGGCGCGCTACTACACGCCCTCGGGCCGGTCGATCCAGGCCAAGGGAATCGAGCCCGACATCATCGTCGAGCGCGCCCGCATCGAGAAGGCCGACGAGCAGGCGCAGATGCGCAACGAGGCTTCGCTGCGCAATCGGCTCCCGAGCGAGGAGGAGCTCAACGGCGGCAAGAAGAACGACGCCGAGGCCGGCACCAACAACAACCGCACCGAGGACGCCAAGAAGGACTATCAGCTCGCTCGCGCGGTCGATCTTCTGCACGGCATCGCGCTGTTCAACAGCCGCTTCGTCAACTGACGGCGCGGGGCGTCGGGCCGGGGACATGAACGGCCGGGACGCGAGGGGCATGGCGCGCTCGAGCAGCCGTCATGCGCCGCGTTTCGGCGCGCCCGGCGCGCTCGCCGCATTCGTCCTGGTCGCCGCCCTGGGCGCGGCGGCCTGGATCGGCGCCAGGCCGTCGCCGCCGCAGCCTCGGGTGGTGCTGGCCTTCAACCCGACGGTCGAGGCGCGAATCGAGACCGCCGCCGCGCCGACCGGCGTCCCGGAGACCACGCCGGAAGCCGCCGCGACCGACGTGGCGCCTTCCGCCCTCCCCGGGAACCCGGCGGAAAAGACCGTCGCGACGGCTACGGCCGCGCTTGACGCCGCTCCCGACCTCGCCCCCGAAACCGCGCCCGACTCGGCCGAGAGATCTCCGGCCGAGGGATCCCTGGCCGACGCGACCCTGGCCGAGACGGGGCTCGCTTCGGCGGCTTCCGAGCCGGCGATCGAGCAAGTGGCGATCGAGGCCGAGCCGGCCCCGACGCTTCCCGCCGCGCCCGAACCGGCGACCGCCGAAACCCCACTCGCCGGCGAAGCGACGGCAAGCCCCCCCGCCGCACCCGCGACCGCGACAACCGCCGAAATTCCGCCGCCGCCCGCCGTCGATGCCGAAACCGGCGGCGTGTTCGCGCGCGCTCCCCTCCCGGAGCCCACGTCCGAAATCGCGATCGGCGACGCGCCCGC
>CAZHDF010000179.1:2720-6948 GCA_964531525.1 uncultured Alphaproteobacteria bacterium
CCCGCCGCGCCCGAGCCGGTCGCGGCCATGACACCCGCCGTCGTGGCCCCCACCGCGTCCGACACGCCGACGGCGACCGCCCGGGTCGAGACGGAAATCCAACCCCTTCCCGCGCCCACGCCGCAACCGGCCGCCCCCAAGGCTCCGGCGACGGCGGCGATCGCGGAGGATTCCGGTGGCGAAAAGACCGCCGAAACCGCGCCCGCACCCCCGCCCAAGCTCGAAACCGCTCCCGAAACCGCAACCGTGGCGGCGATCGAAACCTCGGCGCCACTCGCCGAGGCCCCCGCGTCCGGGTCGGCGACCGAGCCCGCGCAGGCCGAATCTCCCGCCGAGGCGCCGGCCGTCGACGAAGCCGAGAGCGAAACACCGCCCGCGCCCCGCCCCGTGCCCACGGCGGTCGCGGCAAGCCGAATTCCGGCGCCGAGCGAGGGGACCAACGAGACGGCGCCGCCCGAACCCGACGCCCCCGCCGGGCTCGCGCTGCTGCCCGAGGCCGCGGTCGTCCCCGAAGCCGCGCCCGAACCGATCCTTGTCCCCGAGACGGCCGTCACGCCCCCCGAACCCGCGCCGAGGCTGCCCGGCGACGCGAAAAACACCCCGCCGCCCGCCGCGCCGACGACGAAGCCCGCCGCGCCGCAGAAGCTCGCCTTCGCCAAGCCGTTCCCCAAGCCCGCGCCCGCGCCCGAGACGGCCGCGAAGGCGCGGCCCATGATCGCGGTGGTGCTGACGCGTCTCGGCCTCGGCCCCGCGGCGACCGCCGCCGCGCTTCGCCTGCCGAGCGGCGTGACCCTCGCCTTCGCGTCCTATGCCCGCGATCTTCAAGCGCAGATCGACCGCGCGCGCGCCAGCGGTCACGAAGTGTTGCTCGACCTGCCGATGGAGCCCATGCGCTACCCCGCGATCGATCCCGGGCCGCGCGCGCTGCTGGTCTCGCTGTCGAGCATCGAAATCCTCGACCGGCTCGATTGGCACCTCGGGCGCGCGACCGGCTACACCGGCGTGACCCATGACATGGGCTCGCGCTTCACCGCCTCGCGCGACGCGCTGCGCCCGGTGCTCGCCGCGATCAAGGCGCGGGGGCTCTACTTCCTCGACAGCCGCACGTCGAGCCGTAGCCAGGGCGTCAAGCTCGCATCAAGCATGGGGCTCCGCGTCGCGGCCAACGACCGCTTTCTCGACGCCCAGGCTTCGCGCGAGGCGATCGAGGGCCGCCTCGCCGAGATCGAGCGCATCGCGCGCCGGCGCGGCTTCGCGGTCGCGGTCGGCCATCCCTTCCCGGTCACGCTCGACCGCATCGCCGCCTGGCTGCCGACGCTCGAGGAGAAGGGGCTGCGTCTCGTCCCCCTCGGCGAGGTGATCGCCCGGCGGAACGCGAAGTGAGCGACAAGACCGCATCGCGCCCCTACCGCCCCGGGGTCGGAATCATGCTGATCGACGATGCGGGGCGGGTGTTCGCCGGGCGCCGCCTGGACAACCCCGACGCCTGGCAGATGCCCCAAGGCGGTATCGACCCGGGGGAAAGCCCGCGCGCCGCCGCGCTGCGCGAGCTCGCCGAGGAGATCGGCACCGACCGCGCCGAGATCCTGGCCGAAAGCCGCGACTGGCTCGCCTACGACCTGCCGCCCGAACTCGCCGCCAAGGTCTGGGGCGGGCGGTTTCGCGGCCAACGCCAAAAATGGTTCGCCATGCGCTTCACGGGCGCGGACGCGGACATCGTCCTCGATACCGCGCACCCCGAGTTCGACGCCTGGCGCTGGATGGCCGTCGCCGACCTGCTCGACGCGATCGTGCCGTTCAAGCGCGCGCTCTACGCCGCCGTGATCGACGAGTTCCGCCGCTTCCTGAAATAGAGATGATGCGTTAAATCGGCGTCGACGCGCTCAGGCCGGCGCGGCTTCGAGGCGGCGCAGCCGGCGTCGCATCAGCCACCAGCCCATGCCGACCACCGCGCGGGCAAGCCCGCCTTGGGGGCGCAGGCCCACCGCCTTGAGCACCATGCCGATGCCGCGCCGGACATGGTCGTAACGATAAAGCGGCAGCGCGCGGCGCTCGTATTCGCGGGTGAAGCGCGCCCGCTCGTAAGGCCGGGTCTCGCCCGCGCCGCAATAATAGGCGAAGGCGAGCTCGTCGTCCTCGCTCTCGGCGAGCCGACCGAGCGCCACCTTGAGCCGCGCGAGCAGCGCCACGCCCTCGCGCTTCTGATAGCGCCGCAGATGGGTCAGGAACAGCTTGTAGTGGCGAAACTCGTCGCCCGCGATGCGGTGGCAGATTTCGCGGAGCACCGGCTCGCGGGCCGCGTCGCGGAGCGCGCTGTAGTACGACGAGGTGCCGACCTCGACCACGCAACGGGCGATCAATTCGCCGGTCCGCGAGCCGCGCACCGATTCGCTCACATCGAGCGGCACCTGCTGGTAGCCCTCGGTGAAGCGCTTGAAGGCGGCGTCGAAGTCGAAGCCCGGATCGGCGATCTCGGCCCAGCGGCGCAGCGCGAGGCCATGCTGGATCTCCTCCTCGGCCCAGTCGCGGGCGGCCGCCCGGAAGGCCGGATCGTCGGCGAACACGTTGCAGAGGTAGTCCGCGTATTCGGCCGAGTTGTACTCGACCATGGCGGCGGCCTTGACGATCTTGACGATCTCGGGATCGGCCTTGTCCGCCGCGAACCGGTCCCAGGGGATATCGTCGAGTGTCCAGCGCGCCATGCGCGTCCTCCGCTTGCCGCCGTTCCCCCTATTCAGGAATAAAGCGCCCGAGGTGAACGAATCAAGCTGGACGGCGGAAAGCGGCTCAGGCGGCCGCTGCCAGCATCGCCTCGCAGACGGCGATCTCGTCCTCGGCCCGGCGGCGCTCGTCGTCGTTGTCGGCGTCGGCGAGATCCTCGCGGGCGGCCTTGAGCCGCGCCTCGACCCGGGCGCGGTCGATTTCCTCGACCGGCAGGGCTTCGTGCGAGAGCACGGTGCAGCCTTCCTCGTTGACCTCGGCGAAGCCGCCGGCGACGAACAGGCGGCGATCGATGCTGCCGCCCTGATAGACGTTGATCACCCCCGGCCGCACGGTCGAGATGAAGGGCGCATGCCCCGGCAGCACGCCGAAATCGCCCTCGCGCCCGGGCACGACCACCATGTCGGCGTCGACCGAGATGACGAGCGCCTCGGGCGAGGCGAGCTCGAAGGCGACCTTGCCGTCGGCCATCATCCGGTCCCCTACGCGGCCTCGGCGGCCATGCGCTTGGCCTTTTCGACCGCTTCCTCGATGGTGCCGACCATGTAGAAGGCGGCCTCGGGAAGATCGTCGTATTCGCCGGCGCAGATCGCCTTGAAGGCGGAAATCGTGTCGGCGAGGTTGACGAACACGCCCGGCGTGCCCGTGAACACCTCGGCGACGTGGAAGGGCTGCGACAGGAAGCGCTGGATCTTGCGCGCGCGCGCGACCGTCAGCTTGTCCTCCTCCGACAGCTCGTCCATGCCCAGGATCGCGATGATGTCCTGGAGCGACTTGTAGGTCTGGAGGATGCGCTGCACCTCGCGCGCGATCTCGTAATGCTCCTCGCCGACGATCCGCGGATCGAGCATGCGCGAGGTCGAGTCCAGCGGGTCGACCGCCGGGTAGATGCCGAGCTCGGCGATCTGGCGGCTGAGCACCGTGGTCGCGTCGAGATGCGAGAACGAGGTCGCCGGCGCCGGGTCGGTCAGGTCGTCGGCCGGCACGTAGATCGCCTGGACCGAGGTGATCGAGCCCTTGGTCGTCGAGGTGATCCGCTCCTGAAGGTTGCCCATGTCGGTGGCGAGCGTCGGCTGATAGCCCACCGCGCTCGGGATGCGGCCCAAGAGCGCCGAGACCTCGGAGCCCGCCTGGGTGAAGCGGAAGATGTTGTCGATGAACAGGAGCACGTCCTGGCCCTCCTCGTCGCGGAAGTATTCCGCGAGCGTGAGGCCGGAAAGCCCGACCCGAGCGCGCGCCCCCGGAGGCTCGTTCATCTGGCCGTAGACCAGCGCCGCCTTGGAGTTGCCGCCCTCGAGGTCGATCACCCCCGATTCGATCATCTCGTGGTAGAGGTCGTTGCCCTCGCGGGTCCGCTCGCCGACGCCGGCGAACACCGAATAGCCGCCGTGCGCCTTGGCGATGTTGTTGATCAGCTCCATGATGATGACGGTCTTGCCGACGCCGGCGCCACCGAACAGGCCGATCTTGCCGCCCTTGGCGTAGGGCGCGAGAAGATCGACCACCT
>CAZHDF010000180.1:0-6890 GCA_964531525.1 uncultured Alphaproteobacteria bacterium
CCGCTCCAACCGCGAAGAACCCTGTCAAGTTTTCGTTGCGGCATGTCAAGCCACTCCGACGGACGCCGTGGGACGATGCCATCGTGCCCGTCGAGCGTTGACGCGTATGGCCGCTCAGGCCGGTCGTCGGCGGACGGGCGATATTGTTGAACGGCAATCGCTCATGCTGCCTCACGAACTCATCGAAAGCGACGATCCCCTCGAAGCTCGCGCCGAGTGCATGTTGGAGCGGGCGCGCTGGGCGGCCGACGCTTTCTCCCGCTTCGATCGGGCGCGTACCCTCGCGGTGGCCGAGGCCGTCGCCGAGGCGGCGGCGGCGCGGGCGCATCACTATGCGGAATGGGCGGTGCGCGAGACCGGCTTTGGCGTCGTCGAGCACAAGGCGATCAAGAACGAGATCACCTCGATCGGGTTCTTCCGCCATTACCACGACCGCGATTTCGTCGGCAAACGCATCCGTCCCGAGGACAAGATCGTCGAGATTCCCCGTCCCGCCGGCGTCGTGTTCGCGCTAACGCCTTCGACGAACCCGATCTCCACCGTCTATTTCAAGGTGATGTGCGCGTTGTTCACGCGCAACGCGATCGTGTTGAGCCCGCACCCCGCGGCGCGCGAATGCTCGATCGACGCCATGGACCATCTCGCCGACGTCGCGCGCAAGGCCGGGGCGCCCGACGGCGTGATCCAAGCCGTCCGCGAGCCCAAGTTGCCCATGATCCGCTGCATCATGGCCTCGCCGCTCGTGGACGTGATCCTGGCCACCGGCGGCTCGCCCATGGTCCGGGCGGCCTACAGCTCCGGCAACCCGTCGATCGGCGTCGGCCCCGGGAACGCGCCGGCCTTCGTCGACGCGAGCGCCGACCTCGCCCGGGCCGCGAGCCGCATCGTCGAGTCCAAGTCCTTCGACAACAGCATTCTCTGCACCAACGAATCGGTGGTGGTGGCCGAGGCCGCGATCGCGGACCGGCTGCTGCGCGAGCTCGCGCGCGCCGGCGCGCATATCTGCACGGACGCCGAATGCGAGCGCCTGCGCGCCTATCTCTTCACCGACGCCGGTTTCAACATCGAGGCCCTCGGCAAATCGGCGAGCGTGATCGCCGGCGCGGTCGGCATTCGGGTGCCGAGCACGACCCGCATTCTGGTCACGCCGATCGACCGGATCGCCTCCGAGGAGCGGCTTTCGCGCGAAAAGCTGTGTCCGGTTCTGGGGTTCTTCCGGGTCGCCGGACGCGATCAGGGCATCGCCGCGAGCCGGGCGCTTCTGCGCATGGGCGGCGCCGGGCATTCGGCGGCGATTCACAGCCGCGACGAGGCCACGATCATGGCGTTCGCCGCCGGCGTCCCGGCGTTGCGCGTGGTGGTCAACAGCCCGTGCAGCCAGGGCGCGGCGGGGTTCGGCACCCATCTCGCGCCGTCGTTCACCATCGGCACCGGATTTTTCGGGCGCAGCTCGGTCGGCGAGAACATCGGGCCCGAGCACCTGGTCAACTGGACCCGGATCGCCTACAGCACCGAGGAGTCGGAGCCGATGGGCGATTTCTCCGCCGTCGATCCCTGGCAAGACGCGGATGCCGATGCACCGACGCCCATACGGCCCGCTCCAACGGCCGTCGGCGAGGACCGGGTGCGCGACGAGATCCGGCGCATCATCCTCGAAGAACTGCGCAACATCATGGCGGACTGACATGGCGGAGTTGCGCTCGTTCATCTTCATCGACCAGCTTCAGCCGCGGACGATGTGCTATCTCGGCACCTTCATCCGCGGGTTTCTGCCGCGCCTCAACGTCGCCGCGCAGATCATCGAGGTCGCGCCGGGTCTCGACATCGAACCCTTGACCGACGTGGCCCTGAAGCATTCCGAGGTGCAGGCGGGAATCCTGGTGGTCGAGCGCCAGTACGGCTATCTCGAATTTCACTCGCGCTCGATCGCGGCGGTTCGCTCGGCGGCCGAAAGCGTGCTCGACGCGCTCGGAAGCACCGCCGATCAGGCGATGCCGCCCGAGGTTCTCGCCGCCAAGGTGGTGACGCGGATCGACCATCTGCACGCCTTTCTGATCAACCGCAACAAGGCGGGGTCGATGATCCTCGCCGGCGAGTCGCTGTTCGTTCTCGAGGTGCGGCCGGCGGCCTATGCGATCCTCGCCGCCAACGAGGCGGAGAAGGCCGCCGATATCAAGATCGTCGACTACCGGATGATGGGCGCGACGGGGCGTCTTTATTTGAGCGGGCTGGAAGCCGACGTGCGCACCGCGGCGTCGGCCGCCGAAGCCGCGCTCAAGAACCTGCACCACTGAGCGGTCATGGATAATTCGATCGATCTCGATACGCTGCGCGCCCTGGTCCGGGAGATTCTGCGCGATCTCGTTCCCTCCGGGGCGGACGGCGTCGCCGCGCCCGCGCCGCCGCGAATCGAGCGGGTTTCGATCGACGACGACGCGGCGCTCGCCGCATTCGTGCGACGCCTGCTGCGCCTGTTCGAGGACCCGGCGATGCGCGAGGACATTCAAGCCGGACGCCATGTCTTCCGCCTGGAAGGTCGCGCGCCGGCGGCTGCTGCGGAAAGGCCCGCGCCCGCGCCCCCGCCGATGCCCGAGCGCATCGACGCCGGCGTTCTGTCCGAGGCCAAGGTGATCGCGCTCGCCGCCTCGCGCGACCGCGTCGTGCTGGGCAAGCGGGTCGCGGTGACGCCACTCGCGCGGGACAAGGCGCGCGAACTGGGGCTCAAGCTCGAAAGGGAACGCTGATGCAAAGAGGTGTGGTGGTCGGATCGATTTGGTCCACCAAGCGGCTCGAGGCGCTGCCCCGCGGCGGCCTGCTCGAAATCGCGTTGGACGACGGGCCGCGCGTGGTCGCCTTCGATCCCCTGGGATGCTGCGAGGGCGAACGGGTGCTCATCGTTCAAGGGTCGGTCGCCGCCGCGTGGTTCGGCGGCGAGAAGCGGATACCGGTGGACGCCTTGATTATCGGCTCGATCGACGAGGAGACGTCCGCGCGGTAGGGCCGCGCGCGAGGAAACGAATTTGTCAGACCTTGAGGTAGGGAGAACGTTATGTCGAATGCGATTGGGATGATCGAAACCAAGGGCTACGTCGCCGCGCTGGCCGGCGCCGACGCCATGGTCAAGGCCGCGAACGTGACCATCATCGGTCGCGAGGAGGTCGGCGACGGCTTGGTGGCGGTCATCATCAACGGCGACGTCGGCGCCGTGAAGGCGGCCACGGAGGCCGGGGCCGAGGCGGCCTCGACGGTGGGCGAGCTGGTTTCGGTTCACGTCATTCCGCGCCCGCACGCCGATGTCTCCAAGCACTTCACCGCCGGCGCGACGTCGGGCAGGAAGTAGGCGCGGCAAGTGCGTGCTTTCGACGCCCGTTCCGGAGGCGGGCGTTCGGTTCCGCGCGCGATGCCGGGCCGAGCGAGCCCATGACCGAGCTTCGGGTCTATCTTCTGATCGAGGGCCTCAGGCGTCAGTTCGCCGCCTATATGGGGACGCCGCGCCGCGCGCGCGGCTATCCACCGCTCGAAGGCAGCAACTCCCTCATCATCGAGGTGTCGCCGGCGCTCGCCATCGAGCGGGTGATCGATCTCGCGATCAAATCGGTGCCCGAGGTGGAGCCGGGTATTCTGTTCGTCGAGCGGCAGTTCGGCGTCCTGGAGCTCCATTCCTACGATCTCGGCGAGCTCAAGCGCGCGGGCGAGGCGGTGCTGGCGGGCATCGGTCGGAGCGCCGAGGATCAGCTCAGGCCGCGCACGCTTTATTCCGACATCATCGAGAACGTCACCGACCAGCACGCGGTGATCCTCAACCGGATGCGCCAAGCCTCGATGATCCTGCCGGGCGAAAGCCTGCTGGTCTACGAAATGACCCCCGCCCTGTTCGCCGCGGTCGCCGCCAACGAGGCCGAGCGCGTGGCTCCCGACGCGACGCTCGTCGACGTGCAGATGATCGGCGCGGCGGGTCGGGTGTTCATCAGCGGCGAGGTTGACCAGGTGACCCGCGCCCGCGACCACATCGCGAAGGTTCTGGACGCGGTCGAGGGGCGCAGCGCATAAGGCTCCGCCGTCCGTCGCCGCGCCGCGCTCCTCTCCCTAATGGCAGCCGTGCTGACGCCGGTAGCGCGCCGGCGACATTCCGGTCCATTGGCGGAATGCTCGGCTGAACGCGCTGAGCTCCGAATACCCCAGCAGATACGTGATCTCGGTGATCGGGATATGCGGTTCGGCGACATAGCGCAGGGCCAGCTCGCGCCGCGCGCCGCGCACCAGGTCGTTGAAGCTCACGTCGAGCGTCCGCAGGCGCCGTTGCAACGTCCAGGGCGTCATCCCGAGCGCCGACGCCACCGTCGAGAGCTGGGGGTTGCCGCGTTGGAACTCGGCCTCGATATGATGGCGAACCGACCCGACGAGATCGTCCATGCGCCCGCGCGCCTTGCGCCGCCCGCGCATGAACGGCTCGATCAGCGAGAAGAGATAGGGGTCGGGATCGGGCATGACCGCATCGAGGTCGCCGCGCCGGAAGACGATCGAGTTCGTGGGCTGCGAAAAATAGACCGGCGCGTCGAACAGGGTTTCGTGCTCCTTGGCGTCCCACGGCTTCGGATGCTCGAAATGGATTTCCGCCGGCGCCCAGCGGTCGCCGTGGCAATGGCGGAAGATGTTGCAGAACATGCCCAATGACAGCTCGGCGTCCTGCCGCCGCCGGGTAATCCAGCCGTCGGTGATCTGGTAGTCGAGATACAGGAGATCGCGTTCCTGACGAATGGTCAGGGTCGAGTTCTGCTGATGCGCGGGGAAGTATTCCGACAGGTTGCGGACCGCGGCCGCCATGGTCGGCGAATTGATCGCGAGATAGCCCAGCGCGCCGAGCTGGCGTGGCTTGAAGTCGTTGCCGAAGCGCAGCCCGAAGTTGTCGCACTGCGTCTGATGGGCGGCCTCCTCGAAAAGCCGGCAATACTGGCCGAGGCCGAGCTCGTTATAGGGGCTGTCCAGCATCGAGGTGTCGATGTGGGCGTTGCCGAATATTCGGTCGATATCGCCGCCGTTGGCCTCGATCATTTCGGTAATGCCGGTCGCGGCCGAGGCTAATACGTACGGTTCCGCCGGGGCGGACGTCGGTGGCCTTACCATGACTCGCCTCCCTCCCTGGATCGTTATGATCGAACCTCGTTACGTCGGCCGAAGCTCCGGACCCCGAAATCCGAAATCGCTCCGGCGCGACCTACCATGATGCCCTCAGCACGCCTCGGGCGCAATGCTCGGCCTCGGGCGCGGCGTCGGGAGAGAGTGCGCGGCGCCGGCTCGACCGGTCCGGCTCCGCGTCCGGGCCGAATCCTCAAATTCCGGGAGAGCCGATTTGCGCAAGATCGCTTGTATTTCAATGCCCAATCGCTCGACGGGGAGATTGGATCATTGGACTAACATAAATAGACCATAATTTTATTATTTGTTAATTTTTGCCCGGGCAGACTAGGCATATGAACTAAACGATTCCGCAGTTTAGATCTGTGGGACATTAATGCGGAACGCTATTTACCGTGGGTTCGAGGCAGGCGGGTCAACAAAACTCCTCGATAACCCGAAGATCAAGACGCCGGGCGTCGGACCCCGGCCATGCCCGAGGTCGCCCGCCGATCCGCGGTGACGAGGCATGATTTTGCGCCGGGGTTCCCGATCGGCGAGAGCCGCCCGGCCTACGACGAGGAGTTGGAACATGCGTGACGGATTAAAGGGTTTTCCGGGTTTGAAATTGAATGTCCGCGGCCGGCTGGTCGCCGGCTTCTCCATGGTCGTGCTCGTGCTGGCGATCTCGATCGGGGCCACCCTGTGGGAGGTCACGAAGATCGAGTCCGAGGTCGAGCAGATGGTCGAGCAGCGGGTGCCGACGGCGCTCGCGAGCACCGGGATGGGCAATGACGTCAACGCCTCGCTCGCCGCCCTGCGCGGCTGGATGCTGACCGGCAACCCCGCGTTCAAGGCCGAGCGCGGCGCGGCCTGGAAGGAAATCGAGAAGGCCCGCGCCAAGATGGACCGCCTGTCGACGACCTGGACCAATCCCGACAACGTCAGGAAATGGGGCGAGTACAAGACCATCCTTGACGAGTTCGCCGTGGCCCAGAAGAAGGTCGAGGCGGTCGCCAACACGGCCGACGAGCAGCCGGCGATCAAGATGCTGACCACCGAGGCGGCGCCCCGGGCGGCGATCATCATCAAGTCCATCACGGCGATGATCGACGCCGAGAGCGCGCTTCCGGCGACGCCCGAGCGCAAGGCGCTGCTCGGAATGATGGCGGACGTGCGCGGTAGCATGGGCATGGCGCTCGCCAATATCCGCGCCTACCTGCTGACCGCCGAGGACAAGTTCAAGAAGAAGTTCGAAGCCTTCTGGGCCACGAACGAGAAGCGCTTCGCCGATCTGAGCGCCAATCGGGACCTGTTCACCTCGGATCAGCGCGCCGCGTTCGATGAGTTGCGCAAGGCCCGCGAGGCGTTCGCGCCGTTGCCCCAGAAGATGTTCGCGATTCGCGCCTCCGACAAGTGGAACATGGCGCAGTATCTTCTGGTGACCGAGGCGGCGCCGCGCGCGGCGAAGCTTCTCGACATCCTTGCGGGTCCCAAGGGCCAAGACGGTGCGCGCGCGGGCGGCATGGTCGATAACCAGAAGGCGCTGCTCACCGCCGACGCCGGGACCGTGAAGGACCAGATCTGGTCGCTCGAGATGATCGAGTGGGTGTTGCTGTTCTCCGGCCTCGCGATCGCCGCCGTCATCGCCTTCCTCACCGCGCGGTCGCTGGTCAACCCGATCAAGATCGTCAACGACGCCATGACCAGGATCGCCGAGGGCGACACCGACGTCGAGCTCGAGGTGACGTCGAGCGACGAAATCGGCGAGATGA
>CAZHDF010000181.1:0-6886 GCA_964531525.1 uncultured Alphaproteobacteria bacterium
GAGCGGGCCGGTGTGATTCCACGGAAGTGGAAAAGACTCTAGGACGTGGATTTTCGCAATGAACCGGCGCCGCCCCGCGTCTTCCGTCGCCGGAAGTAGATGAACACGACGGCCGGCGGGCCGAATATGACCAGCAGCTTTTCCAGGCCCGACACGAAGGCCGCGCGGTCCTCGCCGAGCCGGCGGTTCGAGGCGCAGGCGTAACGCTGCGAAAAGCTCGGCTTCGAGAAGCTCGACGCGCTGCGACAGGGATCGTCGAACGCGAGCGATTGCGAAAAGCCCGAATAGACCGCCGGCGGCTCGGGCCTGAAAAGCTGATGCCAGCCGGCGAAAACCACCCAAAGGCCGGCCAGAGCCCAGGCCAGCCATGTCTTCGATCTTTTGGTCCCGTTTTTTTTCATCGCCGCCCCCGGATCGGGCCCGCCGCCATCGCGCGGTCGGGCACAGCTTGTCACGGTTGGTCAGCTTGACGGAAAACGGTTAACGGCCGGCTAATCCCCCCGGCGCGGGTTGCCGCGTCGGCCCGCGGCCCCTTTATGGCGCCGCTCCGTTGGGCGCCGGAAAATTCATAAGAGTTCAAAACTAGGGATTTCCTGGTTATCATGCGGGTAATGATAACCGTCGGAAATTCTCGCCATCCGCGAAACGAATTCGCCGTGCGAGCCGGGAGAGGCGGATTTCGTTGCACAGGGAACGGCGCTGGCGATCCGGCGTCGAGATAACGAGGAGGACACCAACAGTGGCAATCAAGGCAAGGGGGGCGCTGGTCGCCGCCGGAGCGCTCCTGTTCCTCGGCGGTTGCGCCGGGATGGAGCTTGAGAAGGCGCGGGGCGTCGAGCCCGGCGGAAACGCGTTCGAACAGGCATTGAACAGCGGCTACATCAACCTTTCCTCGTCCGAGTTCGACGAGGGCGACTACATGGATTCGGACATCTTCGCGTTGCGCGCGGAGAACGCCTCGGCCGGCAAGCCCGGCGTGCCCGAGGCGGTCGAGGCGCGCTCCCTGCCGACGGGCTCGATCGACGATCTCGCCGCCGCGCGCACCCGGCTCATGGCTGCGCTCGAAAAGGGCGCGCGTAGCAAGTTGCCCGACGAGGCGGCGCGCGCTCAGGTCATGTACGAGTGCTGGATGGAGGAGCAGGAGGAGAACTTCCAACCCGAGGATATCGCCGCCTGCCGCAGCGCGTTCGAAACCGCGATGATCCGGGTCGAGACGGCGTTGACGCCCAAGCCTGTCGCCGCCGCGCCCGCGCCGGCTCCGGCACCCGCGCCGGCACCCGCGCCGGTGGCCGCGGCCGAGCCGGCCCCGACGCCCAAGCCGGTACCGGGACCCTTCATGTTGACGTTCGATTTCGATAGCGCCAAGATCGGCGACACCTCGCAGGCGATCGTCGATCGCATCGCCGCCGCCGCAAAGGCCTACGGACCGGCGAAGATCGAGCTTGCGGCGCATGCCGACCGCGCCGGCAACGTCGCCTACAACGATCGCTTGGCCGAGATGCGCGCTCTCGCCGTCAAGATGGCGCTGGCACAGAAGGGGGTTCCCGTACCCCTGATGGACGTCCGCTCGTTCGGCGAGCGCAAGACGCCGGTCGCGACTCCCGACGGCGTGCCCGAGGGCCGCAATCGGGTCGTTATCGTTACTTTCGGTAAGTAGGCTCGCCTAACAAGACCGGCACGCGCGGCGGCGGTGGCCGCCGCGCGCATCCGGCTTTTCCGGCGGCGAACACGCGCCCGCCGCACCCCTTGGAGGAAGACCATGAAAAAGATCCTGATCGGGATTGCCGTCGTGCTCGTCGTCATCGTCGGCGCGGCGCTCGTGGCGCCGCAATTCGTGCCGCTCGATACCGTCAAGGATCAGATCACCGCCCAGGTCAAGGCGGCGACCGGCCGCGACCTCTCGATCGACGGCGATATCCATCTTTCGTTTCTGCCCAACGCCGAGATCGATATCGACGGCATGACGCTCGCCAACGCCCCGGGAGGCGAGGCGGCGTCCATGGTTCGGCTCGGTGGACTGCGGGTCAAGCTGCGCCTGCTACCGCTTCTCACCGGTTCGGTCGAGATCGCGCGATTCGTGCTCGTCGATCCGGTGATCAACCTCGAGGTCGACGCCGACGGGCGGGCCAATTGGATTTTCGCGCCGCAGGGAAGCGGGGAGGGCGGCGAAGCGCCCGCTGTGTCGTCTGCGCCATCCGCACCCGACGCCGAGGGCGGCGGCGGCGTTGCGCTGGCCGATCTCAAGCTCGGCGACGTGCGGATCGAGAACGGCACCCTCGGTTATCGCGACGCGCGCGGCGCGAGCTACAGGGTCGAGAAGATCGACATGGCGCTCAAGCTCGCCTCGCTCGCGAGCCCGCTCGACGCCACCGGCGCGCTGACCTTCAACGGCAAGCGGCTCACGATCGAGGCCGCCGCCGAGACCCCGGCGCGGTTGCTCGCCGGCGAGCGCGCGACCCTTCGCCTTTCGATCGCGGGCGAGCCGCTTCGCCTGTCCTTCGACGGTGGGGCGGTCGTGCAGGGGGCGGCGCGTCTCGACGGGGCGGTCGATCTCGCGGTACCGTCGGTCCGCGATCTCGCGGCCTGGGCGGGAAATCCGCTCGATATGCCGGGAACCGGCCTCGGCCCGCTCGCGATCAAGGGAACGCTGGCCGCCGATC
The DNA here is from genome assembly GCA_964531525.1 of uncultured Alphaproteobacteria bacterium. Lineage (GTDB taxonomy): Bacteria > Pseudomonadota > Alphaproteobacteria > JAAXGF01 > JAAXGF01 > CAYYWV01. Next base: position 2,661 of record CAZHDF010000181.1, read on the forward strand.
CGGCGCGGATCGCGTTCTCGGACGCGACGCTCGCGCTCGACGCCATCAAGGGAACCGGCGAGGTCTCGGTCGCGCTCGACGGCCCGCGACCACGTATCTCGGGCAAGCTCGCGCTCGGCATGCTCGATCTCAATCCCTACCTGCCGCCCGAAGAGGATGCGTCGCGGGATGGCGGAGCAAGCACCGCCGCCGCGCCCGCGCAATCCGGCGGGGGCGCCGACCGGCCGCCCGCCGACTGGAGCGATGCGCCGATCGATCTGTCGGGCCTTGGCGCGCTCGACGCCGATCTCGCCTTCAGCGCCGAGGGGATTTTGTTCCGCAAGCTCACCATCGGCCGCAGCGTCGTCGCACTCATGCTCAAGAGCGGCGATCTGGTGGTCGATCTGAAGGAGTTGGCGCTCTATGGCGGCTCGGGCGCGGCGCGTCTTCGGGTCGATGCCAGGGGTGATGTGCCGGCGATCGAAAAGACGTTCCGTCTTTCGGGCGTCCAGGCCGAACCCTTCCTGCGCGACGCCGCGGGCTTCGAGCGTCTTTCGGGCACCGCCGAGGCACGGATCGCGGTCAAGACCCGGGGCCGGACCGAGCGCGAGATGGTCTCGGCGCTCGCCGGCGACGGCGCCGTGACCTTCCGCGACGGGGCGATCAAGGGGATCAACCTCGCGGCCATGATCCGCAACGTGAAAACCGCCTTCACCGGGGGCGCGCAGGAGACCCAGAAGACCGACTTCGCCGAGCTCGCCGGCACCTTCCGCATCGACAAGGGCATCCTGCGCAACGACGATCTCCGCCTACTCGCGCCGCTGATCCGCGTGGCCGGCGCGGGCACGGTCGATCTGCCCGCGCGCCGGGTCGATTATCGCATCGAGCCCAAGGTCGCCGCCACCGCCGAGGGTCAGGGCGGCCAGGCCGACGTCGCCGGGCTCATGGTCCCGGTGATCGTCACCGGCCCCTGGGAAAAGCTGAGCTACCGGCCCGATCTCTCGGGGCTGGTGAGCGGCATCGCCAAGAACCCCGAGGCGCTGCTCAAGGCGGGAAAGAACGCCGGCAAGGGGCTCAAGGGCGGCCTCAAGGGGGTGCTCAACGAGCTTTCGGGCAATGCCTCCGGGTCGTCGGACTCGGGAGCGGGCCAGGGCGGCGGGCAGGGAAGCGCGGCACCCGCGAACCCTCTCAAGAAGCTCAAGAGCCTGTTCGGCGGCGATTGAGAGTCCGGCCGCTTTTCCCGCTCACGCGAACTTGAAGGGCGCGAGGCCGAGCCTGCGCGCGATCCCGTCCTTCCGGCGGGGCAAGGTGCTTGTTTCGCGCCGGGCGGTCTAATAGGCTGATTCGCTGATTTCGAGACCGTATCCAGTGTTCGGCGCGGTGCCGGCCGTCGGCCGCGCGGCGCGCAGCGTTTGCAAAACCGGGAGGATGAAAAAATGCATTTGCGATTGGGATTTCTGGCCGCCGCCGCCGCGCTGGCGATAAACCTGTCGGCGCCCGCGCCGGCCGAGGCCAAGACGTTCCGTTACGCCTTTCAGGGCGACGCGCAGTCTCTCGACCCACATGGCCTGAACGAAACCTTCACGCTGGGGTTCCTGGGCAACGTCTACGAGGGCCTGGCGGCCTATGACGCCAACCTTCAGCTCATTCCGGCGCTCGCCGAATCCTGGGAGACGCTGTCGCCCACCAAATGGCGCTTCAAGCTCCGCAAGGGCGTGAAGTTCCACAACGGCAACCCCTTTACCGCCGACGACGTGATCTTCTCGTGGAAGCGGACGCTGACCGAGGGATCGGATCAGAAAGTGCGCGGCGGGCTGATCAAGAACATCGTCAAGCTCGACGACTACACCATCGATGTCGAGACCCCGTCTCCGACGCCGACCCTGGTACGCGAGTTGGTCTGGCTATACATCCTCGACAAGGAATGGGCCGAGGCCAACAACGCGACCGAGGCCGAGAGCCCCAAGAGCGCCGAGACCTCGGGTAAGTTCGCGAGCCTGAACGAGAACGGCACCGGCCCCTTCATGATCGCCTCGCGCGAGCCCGACGTGAAGACCGTGTTCAAGCGCGCGCCCGGCTATTGGAAGAAGATCAAGTCGAACGTCGACGAGGTCGTGTTCACGCCGATCTCGCAAGACGCGACGCGGGTCGCCGCGCTGATCTCGGGCGAGCTCGACCTCGCTTATCCGATTCCGGTGCAGGATTGGGAGCGGCTTCGCTCGGCCGACGGCGTCTCGCCGCTGACCGGCCCCGAGGCGCGGACGATCTTCCTCGGCATGGACCAAGCCCGCGACGAGCTTCTTTACTCCAACATCAAGGGCAAGAACCCGTTCAAGGACCTGCGCGTGCGCCAGGCCTTCGCCCATGCGATCAATCTCGAAGCGATCAAGAAGAAGGTCATGCGTGGCGCCTCGACGCCCGCGGGGCTGATGGTCGCGCCGCAGATCAACGGCTTCAATCCGAAGCTCAACACGCCCTATGCGTATGATCCGGCGAAGTCCAAGGACCTGCTCGCCCAGGCCGGCTATCCCAACGGCTTCTCGGTGACCATGGACTGCCCCAACAACCGCTACGTCAACGACGAGCGGATTTGCCAGGCGGTCGCGGCGATGCTTGCCAAGGTCGGCGTCAAGGTCGACGTTCTCGCCCAGCCCAAGTCGAAGTACTTCGCCAAGGTCCTGTCGCAGAACGACTACGACACCAGCTTCTACCTTCTCGGCTGGACTCCGGGCTCGATCGATTCGCACAACGTGCTGCAGAACCTGCTGTCCTGCCGCAACAAGGAGACCCGGGCGGGTCTGTTCAATCTCGGCGGCTACTGCAACCCGCGGGTCGACGAGCTGACCAAGCTGGTCGCGGCCGAGACCGATCCCGTCAAGCGTCAGGCGCTGATCGACGAGGCCTTCACGATCCACAAGAACGAGGTCGGCCATATTCCGTTGCATCAGCAGCCGCTGTCCTGGGGCGTGCGCGACGGCGTTTCGGTCGCCCAGCGGGCGGACAACGTTCTCGATTTCCGTAACATCGTTCTTCCGTAACCGCGTCATCGCGCGGCCCGGCGTTCCGATCGCGGGGCGTCGGGCCGGGCGGCCCCGCTCGCGCGAGCGGCTTCCGGGTAATATCAAGCTGCGATGATCAGTTTCGTCGTTCGTCGGCTTTTGCAGTCGGTCGTGGTCATGCTGACCGTGGCGTTGATCGCGTTCGGCCTGTTTCGCTACGTGGGCGACCCGATCAACAACATGGTCGGCCAAGACACCTCGGCCATCGAGCGCGAGCAGCTTCGCGAGCGGCTCGGCCTCAACGATCCCTTCGTGGTCCAGTTCTCGCGCTTCGTCGGCAACGCGCTCAAGGGCGAGTTCGGCATCTCGTACCGCCATCGCCGCCCGGTCGCCGAGTTGATCGCCGAGCGCATGCCGGCGACCCTCGAGCTTTCGATCGTCGCGGCGGTGATCGCGCTGGTGGTCGGCGTGCCGATGGGGGTCTACACGGGGCTCCGACGAGAGGGATTTCTGTCCAAGCTGTTCATGACGCTGTCGCTGATCGGCGTGTCGCTGCCCACCTTCCTGATCGGCATTCTTCTGATCCTGTTCTTCGGCGTGGTGCTCCGCTGGCTGCCGACCTTCGGGCGCGGCGAAGTCGTCACGCTCGGCTGGTGGACGACGGGATTTCTCACGATTTCCGGGCTCAAGGCGATCATCATGCCCTCGGTGACGCTCGCCCTGTTCCAGATGACGCTGATCATGCGGCTGGTGCGCGCCGAGATGCTCGAGGTGTTGCGCACCGACTACATCAAGTTCGCGCGCGCGCGCGGGCTCTCGAACCGGGCCGTCAACTTCGGCCATGCGCTCAAGAATACGCTGGTGCCGGTCATCACCATCACCGGGCTTCAGCTCGGCTCGATCATCGCCTTCGCGATCATCACCGAGAGCGTGTTCCAGTGGCCGGGCATGGGACTTTTGTTCATTCAGGCGATCAACGAGGTCGATATCCCCGTGATGTCGGCCTATCTCGTCATGATCGCGTTGTTCTTCGTGGTGATCAATCTGATCGTCGATCTCCTCTATTACCTGGTCGATCCCCGCCTCAGGATCGACCGCGACCAGGCGGCCGGCCATGGTTGAGCGAAGCGCGGGCGCCGGCGGGGCGCGCGGCCCGGTCGCGCGGTTCCTCGACAGCGATCTTTTCTACAGCTTCAGGCATTCGCCGGTCACGATCGTGGCGGCGGTCGTGACCGTGCTCATGATGGG
>CAZHDF010000182.1:0-6799 GCA_964531525.1 uncultured Alphaproteobacteria bacterium
CCAACACCTGCCGCGCTTGGCACCTCGCGGCGCTTCACCACATCGCCACCCGGCTCAATGAGGGCCTCGACATGGCCCCGCAGGATCAAACAACTCTTTATAAATGAATAAAATAGATCGTCTGTGCGATTCCGGGCATACGGATCGGCGGAATGCGGTCCTCGATTCGGCGGAAAATCGGATTGACCATTCCGCACGGATTATAGTAGGATAAATCCTACGATCGGGGATGAGCGCCACGCAGGCGGCGGCTGGTTCGACCCGGTCGGGCGACGAAGCGGCGGCCGCCGCCTTCAAGCCGCCCTCCGGGCCGGCTCTTTTCGTTTTTCGTCGTCGTTCGCAACCCAAACGAGGAGCCAGCAGCGGCGCCGCGGGGCGCGCCGGACGGTCGTCCCGCGCATCGTCGCGCCCGCGCGCTGCGGGGAGCGTGTCGGAGCAAACGCCAAGATCGGATCGCCCTTCGCCCGGACCGGACTGGCCTGCGATCGCGGCCGCCTATCGGGCGGGCGCGTCGGTCGCGGCGCTCGCCCGGCGCTACGGCGTCGCCCGCAGCACCATTCACCGTCGAGCCAAGCGGGAAGGGTGGCGGCGTTCGCCGCCCCCGCCGCCCGGCCGCGACGGCGATGCCCTTTGCGCGCGAGCGAGCGGCGAAAGGCGGGCGCGGAGCGCCGACCGCCGGAACGGCGCTCCCGGCGTCGATCCCGGCGGCGCGTCGGCCGCAGAACCCGGAGGCGAGCTCGCGCCGCTCAGGGCCTTGGCCTCTCGGCTGCGCGAGGCGCTCGAGGCGATGATCGAGGCCGGCGAAGCCAACGATTTCGTCCTCGGGGCGCGCGAGTCCCCGGCCTCGCTTCTGCTCAAGCTCTGTCAGATCAACGAGAAGATCGTCGCCATCGAACGCCGGCTCGCGGGCGATCGGGTGAGCGCGCCCGCCGACCTCAGCGCCGACGACCGCGCGATCCTCGACCGCTTCAAGCGCCGCTACGGCGTCGATTGAGCAGTCCGCGGGGCCAACCCCACAACGATTTCACGGAGACGCTCGTGACCACAGGGAAGACCACCCGGCGCAAGGCGGCCGCGCCGGCGGAGCGCCGCGCCCAGGCCGCGGTCCTCGTCGAAGGCGCTCGGGTTCCGCATCCTGCGCTGGCGGCGGCTCGTGCGGCGGCGACGTCCTCGCCCGCGCCCGCGCGGTTCGAAAGAGCGCCGCGCCGCGGCCGCATCAAGCCCGCCGCCGCCATCGACGAGCGCCGTCTGTTCGAGGCCGTGCTGCGCCAGGACTTCGCGAGCTTCGTCGCCAAGGCCTTTCAAACCGTCTCGCCCGGCGCGCGCTACCTCGACAACTGGCACATCGCGCTGATCGCCGAGCGCCTGGACGCCTGCGCGCGCGGCGAGATCACGCGGCTCATCATCAACATGCCGCCCCGGCATCTGAAATCGATCTGCGTCTCGGTCGCCTGGCCGGCCTGGCTTTTGGGCCACGATCCGGGAACGCGGATCATGGCCGCGAGCTACAGCCGCGCGCTCGCGATCAAGCACGCGCTCGACTGCCGGCTGATCCTCGGCGCGTCCTGGTACCGGCGAATCTTCCCGGGCGTCGCGCTGGCGGCGGACCAGAACGAGAAGCACAAGATTCAGACCACCGCGCGCGGCCACCGGATCGCGACCTCGGTCGGCGGCACCGCGACCGGCGAGGGCGCCGACGTGTTGATCGTCGACGACCCCCACAACCCGCGCCAAGCGATGAGCGATGCTTTACGCCGGCGCGCGCTCGACTGGTTCGACCAGACCTTTTCGACCCGGCTCGACGACAAGCGCCGCGGCGTGATCGTCGTGGTCATGCAGCGCCTGCACGAGAATGACCTTACCGGCCATCTGCTCGCCAAGGGGGGCTGGGAGCATCTGCGCCTGCCCGCGGTGGCCGAGCGCCGCACGATCGTGACCGTAGGCGGCGGCCGGATTTTGCGCCGTCCGGGCGATCTTCTGCATCCGGCGCGCGAAGGCCCGGACGAAATCGCCCGCGCCCGGCGCGACCTCGGCGCTTACGGCTTCGCCGCCCAGTACCAGCAGCGGCCCGCGCCCGTGGGCGGCGGCATCGTCAAGCGCGCCTGGTTCCGGCGCTACCGCACGCCGCCCGCCCGGCCGTTGCGCATCGTCCAGTCCTGGGACACCGCGCACAAGGCCGCCGCGCTCAACGATCCCAGCGTCTGCGGCACCTGGGCCGAGACCGAGGACGGCTTCTACCTGCTCGACGTGATGCGGGCGCGGCTCGCCTACCCCGAGCTCAGGCGGGCCGCCGAAAGCCTCGCCGCGACTTGGCGGCCGGACGCGATTCTCATCGAGGACAAGGCGAGCGGGCAGTCGCTGATCCAAGACCTGCGCGGGTCCGCCCGGCTGCCGGTGCTCGCGATCCGTCCCGAAGCGGACAAGCTCACGCGGATGAGCACGGTGAGCCCCACTATCGAGGCCGGGCGCGTGTTCCTGCCCGAGCGCGCCCCCTGGCTCCACGACTACGAGACGGAGATGATGCAGTTTCCCAACGCCGCTCACGACGATCAGGTCGACATGACCAGCCAGTTCCTGCGCTGGGCGAGCGCGCGCGCTCGTCCTGCGCCCAAGGCGAGGAGCCTGTGATGCGCTGGCCGAAGATCTGGGCCGCGGCGCGCGCCCGGGCGCGCAAGGCGTCGGCCGCGCGCAGCCTGATCGCGCTCGGCGCGCCCGCCGGGCCGGTCTGGTCGCGGCGGCGCTTCGACGCCTTCGCCGACGAAGGCTTCCGCAAGAACGTGATCGCTTTCCGCGCGGTCTCCGAGGTCGCGCAAGGCGCGGCGAGCGTGCCCTGGCGCTTGTTCCGGCGCGGCCGCGGCCGCCGGCTCGCCGTCGAGACCCATCCGCTCGCCGACCTGCTCGCCCGGCCCAATCCCTTGCAGGGCGGGCCGGAGCTCTTCGAAGCGGTCTACGCCTACCGGCTGATCGCGGGCAACGCCTTTATCGAAGCGGTCGCGCCCGAAGGCCGCCCGCCGGTCGAGCTCTACGCGCTCCGCCCCGACCGGATGCGGGTGATCCCGGGGCCGGGCGGCGTGCCCGCGGCCTACCGCTATGCGGTCGCCGGGCGCAGCCGCGATTTCCCTGTCGATCCGGTGAGCGGACGCTCGGCGATCCTGCATCTCAGAGCGTTCCATCCCCTCGACGACTGGTACGGCATGAGCCCGGCCGAGGCCGCGGCCTACGCCATCGACCAGCACAACGAGGCCGGAGCCTGGAACCAGGCCCTGCTTCAGAACGGGGCGCGGCCTTCGGGCGCGCTGATGGTGGCTTCCCCCGAGGGCGCGGGCCTCAGCGACGAGCAGTACGAACGGCTCAAGAGCGAGATCGACGCGCTCTATGCGGGGCCGCGCAACGCCGGCCGGCCGATGCTTCTCGAAGGCGGGCTCACTTGGCAGGACATGAGCCTCAGCCCCAAGGATATGGACTTCATCAACGCCAAGCACACGGCGGCGCGCGACATCGCGCTCGCCTTCGGGGTGCCGCCCCAGCTTCTCGGCATTCCCGGCGACAACACTTACGCCAACATGCGCGAGGCCCGGCTCGCCCTGTGGGAGGAGACGATCATCCCGCTCGTGCGCCAGCTCGCGGCCGCGCTCAACGGCTGGCTCGCGCCGCGCTTCGACGGCGAGCTCGAGCTCGCGCCCGACCTCGATTCGGCGCCCGCCCTGACCCTGCGCCGCGAGCGGCTGTGGAGCGGGCTCGCCAAGGCCGATTTCCTGACCATCAACGAGAAGCGCGCCGCCGCGGGCTACGGCGCGATTCCGGACGGCGACCGGCTCGCCCCGGCGCAGCCCGCGCCCGCCGGCGCGGCCGCGAAGGAGGGGACGTGATGGCCAACCGGCATCGCGGCGAGGTCGAGGTCACGCTCGGCGGACGGCGCTATGCGATGCGCCCGACCTTCGCGGCGCTGTGCGAGATCGAGGACCGGACCGGCCTCGGCCTGGTCGAACTCGCCCGGCGCTTCTGGGACGGACGGTTCGGCGTTCGCGAGCTCGCGACCGTGCTGTGGGCGGGAATCCGCGCGGCCGACGACGACGCGCCCGACTTCGAGGCCGTCGGCCGCTTGGTCGCCGAGCAGGGCTTCCAGAGCCTCGCCGGCCCGGTGGCCGCCTTTCTCGCCGGCGTGATCGGCGGCGAGGACGGCGCGGCCTCCGAGCCCGCACCGAAAAAAAAAGCGAAGACGACGCCCCCGCCGTCCGCTCCGCCATCCCCTGGGGGCGGCTGATGGCGATCGGCCTCGGCGGGCTCGGACTCGCCCCGGCCGCCTTCTGGGCGATGACGCCGGCCGAGTTCGCGGCCGCGCTCGACGGCGCGCGGGCGGCGCGGGGCGAAGACGCCGCCTCTGGCGCGCCGGCCCGCAGCGAGCTCGCTCGGCTTATGGCGCGGTTTCCCGATTGAGCTTTTAACGACGAGAGATCATGACCACCGGCGCTTTCTTCCTTCCGGGCCGAGAGGCTCGGGCTCTCGAACGCGCGCTCGCCGGGCTCGGCGCGACGGGCGCGGGGGGCGGTCTTCCGTTCTTCGGCAGCGCGGGTCGCGCCCGGCTCGAAGCGGCGATCGACCGGCTGCTCGCGGCGGTCGCGGGCGGTCTGGTCGCCGCGATCCCGACCGGCGGCGCGCGCATCGACGGTCTCGGCCGGCAGCTCCGCGCGCAGTTCCGCGGCTTCGCGCAGTCGCTCCTGCGCGGGCTCCTCGAGACCCTTCGCGCGACGCTCGCCGAGGCGCTCGCGCGGGCGATCCCGGGGCTCTCTCAGCCGTCGGCGCGGGGACAGGGCTTCGCCGCCCTCGGGGCCTCGCTCGCCCGCATCGCGCTGCCGGCGCTTACGGGCGCGCCGATCTCGCCCTTCGGCGGGCTCGCTCGCGGCGGACGGGTCGCGCCGGGGCGCGCGTTCCTCGTCGGCGAGGCGGGGCCCGAGCTGTTCGTGCCGCCCGCCGCCGGCGAGATCGTTCCCAACGAGCGGCTTTCGGCGGCGAGCGGAGCGCGGATCAACGTGGTCCAGAACTTCGACTTCCGCGGCGCCGACCTCGCCGCGGTCGCCGCCCTGCGCCGCGAGGCCGACCGCATCAAGCGCGCGCTCGTCGCCGAGATCGCGGCCTCGGCGCAGCGCGGCGGCGCCTTCGCCCGTCTGCCGCGGGTCTGACGCGGCGCAGGCCAGAACTCGTGAACGGAGAGCCCATGGAAAGACAGACACTCGACCGGCCCTTCGCGCTCAAGGCGCTCGACGAGCGCGGCGTGTTCGAAGGCTACGCCAGCGTGTTCGGCGTCGTCGACGGCTTCAACGACGTGGTCGCGCCCGGGGCCTTTGCGCGCACGCTTGCGGCCAAGCGCGGCGGGCGCGACGTCAAGCTCCTGTGGCAGCACGACGCGCGCGAGCCCATCGGCGCTTTCGAGGCGATGCGCGAGGACGCGCGCGGGCTTTGGGTCCGCGGCCGGCTCTTGCTCGACGTGCGCCGCGCCGCCGAGGCCCATGCGCTTCTCAAGGCGGGCGCGATCGACGGGCTTTCGATCGGCTACACCGCCGTCGAGGCCGAGATCGAGCCGCGCTCGGGCCTGCGCCGGCTGACCGAGATCGAGCTTTGGGAGATCAGCCTGGTCACCTTCCAGGCTTGCCCAGGGGCGACCGTCGATGCGGTCAAAGGCGACGCGGTCCGCCCGCCGCTCACCATTCGCGCGTTCGAGCGCTTCCTGCGGGAGGCAGGCGGCTTCTCGCGCAACGCCGCCAAGGCGCTCGCCGCCGGCGGTTTTCACGCCCTCGCGCAGCGGGACGTTGACGACGAGACGGCCGAAATGGTGGCGCGCTTGCTTCGCGCCGCCGCGATCCTCAGCAACCGCAAGGAGGGATGACCCATGCAGACGAGAGAAGTGAAGGCGGCGGTCGACGCGCTCGCCGCGGCCTTCGAGGAGTTCAAGCGCGCCAACGACGAGGCGCTGCGCCAGAAGGCCGACAAAGGCGCGGTCGACGCGCTGACCGAGGCCAAGATCGGCCGCCTCAACGACGAGATCGACCGCTTGCGCGACGATCTCGACCGCGCCCGGGCGAGCCTCGCCCGACCCGCCGCCGGGACCGAGCCCGGCCTTGAGAGCGCCGAGCACCGCGCGGCCTTGCGCGCGTACTTGCGCAAGGGCGACGAGAGCGGGCTCGCGCGCATCGCGCACAAGGCGCTTTCGGTCGAGAGCGACCCCGAGGGCGGCTATCTGGTGACCGGCGAGATGGCCGAGCGGATCGTCGCGACGGTCTTCGAATCGAGCCCCATCCGCCGCGTCGCCGCGGTCGAAAGCATTTCCACCGACAGCCTCGAGATGCTGGTCGACAAAGACGAGGCCGGGGCCGGCTGGGTCGCCGAGACCGAGGCCCGCGCCGAGACCGCCTCGCCCGATCTCGCCAAGATCGTGATCCCGGTCCACGAGATCTACGCCGAGCCGCGCGCCACCCAGAAGCTGATCGACGACGCCAGCATCGACATCGAGACCTGGCTCGCCGGCAAGGTGGCCGAGAAGTTCGCCCGCATGGAGGCGGCGGCCTTCGTCGGCGGCTCGGGCGTCGGCCAGCCGCGCGGCTTTCTGACCTATCCGGCGGGAACCGCCTGGGGCCAGATCGAGCAGGTCAACTCGGGCGGCGCCGGCGCGGTCACCGCCGACGGGGTGATCGACCTCCAGCACGCGCTCAAGGAAACCTATAGCGCCAATGCGGTCTGGCTCGCCAACCGGCTTGCGCTGCGCGACCTGCGCAAGCTCAAGGACGTCGACGGCCAGTATCTG
>CAZHDF010000183.1:0-6772 GCA_964531525.1 uncultured Alphaproteobacteria bacterium
TGCGCGCTCGCGTCGATCCCGCGAGCGAGCCCCGAGACCACGACCAGCCCCGCCTCTGCGAGGTCGGCGGCGAGCCTGCGGGCGAATCGCCGCCCGTTGGCCGAGGCGTTGCGCGCGCCGACGACGGCGATCATGTTCCGAGAGAGAAGATGGCCGTGGCCGAGGCTCGCGATCACCGGCGGCGGGTCGGCGATCGCGGCGAGCGCCGCCGGATAGTCGGGCTCGCCCCAAGCGACGAAGCGGCCGCCGATCGCCGCCAAGGCGTCGCGTTCGGCTTCGGCCGTCTCCTGCGGGCAGACCCGAAGCGGCTTTCGCCGCCCGCCGCGGCGCGCGAGCTCGGGCAACGCGGCGAGCGCCGCGCGCGCGCTTCCGTAACGGCGAAGAAGTTGAAAGAAGGTGACCGGGCCGACGTTCTCGCTGCGGATCAGGCGGAGGCGCTCGAGGCGTTCGGTCTCGGAAAGGGGGCGGGTCTTGCGGGCCATCGCGGCACGGTAGTGCGCGCCGCGCCTTGTGGTCAACCCGAGCGGCCGAGGCGGATTTTCGATTCCTCGCCGCGGATCAAGCGGCGGATGTTGGCGTGATGGCGGATGAACACCAGCGCGGCGATGAACAGCGCGAGCTCGGCGCGCTGGGGATCGGCGAGAAACCAGGCGAGCGCCGGCGAGGCCAGGAAGGCGACGAGCGCCGCGAGCGACGAGTAGCGGAACAGCGCCGCCACCGCGAGCCAGACCAGGCAGGCGAGCGCGCCCACCGGCCAGGCGAGCGCGAGCAGCACGCCGAGCCCGGTCGCCACCCCCTTGCCGCCGCGAAACCGCAGCCAGACCGGGAACATATGCCCGATCACGGCGGCCGCGGCGGCGACCACCGCCATGTCGGGGCCGAAGCGCTGGGCGATCAGCACCGCGACCGCGCCCTTGGCCGCATCGAGCGCGAGCGTCGCCGCCGCAAGCCCGCGCCTGCCCGTGCGCAGCACGTTGGTCGCCCCGATGTTGCCCGAGCCGATGCGGCGGATATCGCCGAGCCCGGCGAGCCGGCTCAGCACGAGCCCGAAGGGGATCGAGCCCAGAAGGTAGGCGATCGCGCCGCCGGCGAACAGCGGCCAAGTGTAGGCGAAACCGCCGAGCGGATCGGGCATCAGTCGTCGCGCCGATAGACGCAGCGCCCGCCGACCACGGTGCGCAGCACGCGGCCCTGCACCGGCCGGCCGTCGAACGGCGAGTTCCGGGACTTCGAGTGCAGCGCGTCGACGTCGATCCGCCACGGCCGGTCGAGATCGAACAGCACCAAGTCCGCCGGCGCGCCCGGCGCCAGCCGGCCGACGTCGAGCCCGAGCAGCCGGGCCGGGCGCACGGTCATCGCGGCGAGAAGATCGAGCAACGCCATCGACCCATTGTGGTAGAGCTCGAGCGCGAGCGGCAACAGGGTTTCGAGCCCGACGATCCCGTTGGCGGCGTGGGCGAAGGGCAGGCGCTTGCTGTCCTGGTCGTGAGGCGCGTGATCGGTGGCGATGGCGTCGATGGCGCCGTCGGAGAGGCCCTCGACGATCGCCATACGGCTTTCTTCATCGCGCAGCGGCGGGGCCATCTTGGCGAAGGTGCGATAGTCGCCGACCGCGGTCTCGTTGAGCGCGAAGTGGTGCGGCGCGGCCTCGGCGGTCACCGGAAGGCCGCGCGCCTTGGCCGCGCGGACCGCATCGACCGCCTCGCGGGTCGAGATATGGGCGACGTGATATCGCCCGCCCGTGATCTCGACGAGCCGGATGTCGCGTTCGACGACGATCGCCTCGCTTGCGTTGGGAATGCCGGGAAGCCCGAGCCGGGTCGCGATCTCGCCTTCGTTCATGCAGCCGCAACCCGAAAGGCTCGGGTCTTCGGCGTGCTGGATGATCAGCGCGCCGAAGGCGGTGGCGTACGAAAGCGCGCGGCGCATGACCATGCTGTCGTAAACCGGCAGGCCGTCGTCGGAAAAAGCGACCGCGCCGGCCTCCGAAAGCATGCCCATCTCGGTCAGCTCGCGCCCGCCGAGCCCCTTGGTGATCGCCGCGATCGGATGGATGCGCACGATCGCCGTCTCGCGGGCGCGACGCTCGATGAACTGGACGAGCGCGATATCGTCGATCACCGGATCGGTGTTGGGCATGCAGGCCATCGTCGTGACCCCGCCCGCGGCCGCCGCCCGGCTGCCCGAGGCCAGCGTCTCCTTGTGCTCGTGCCCGGGCTCGCGGAGATGGACGTGCATGTCGACGAGCCCGGGGGCGAGGCAATGGCCGCCGCAGTCGACGACCTCGGCGTCCTCGGGCGGGCCGTTGTCGGCGAACAGACGCGGGCCGAGATCGACGATCCGACGCCCCTCGGTCAAGAGCGCGCCCGGGGCGTCGAGCCCCGAGGCGGGGTCGAGCAGGCGCGCGTTCACATAGGCGACCCGCCCCGGCGGCGGGGCCTTGGGCGCGGGCTCGGCGATGTATTCCCTGGCCATGCTCACGCCGCGCCTGCGTCGAGGCGCGGAAACCGCCGGCTCAACACGTCCAGGCAGGCCTGGCGGACGGCGACGCCCATCTCGACCTGATCGAGGATCACGGTGCGGGTGATGTCGTCGGCGAGCAGGCTGTCGATCTCGACGCCGCGGTTCATCGGCCCCGGGTGCATGATCAGCGCGTCGGGCTTGGCGGCGGCGAGCTTGTCGCGATCGAGCCCGTAGAAGTGGAAGTACTCGCGCACCGAGGGCACGAAGCTCCCCTGCATGCGCTCGGTCTGAAGGCGCAGCATCATCACGATATCGCAGCCTTTGAGGCCTTCGCGCATGTCGGTGAAGACCTCGACGCCGAGGCGCTCGATCGCCACCGGCACGAGCGTCGGCGGCGCGACCAGGCGGACCCGCGCCCCCATGGCGTTGAGAAGGTGGATGTTCGAGCGGGCGACCCGGCTGTGCATGATGTCGCCGCAGATCGCGACCGTGAGCCCTTCGATCCGGCCGCGGCGGCGGCGGATGGTCAGCGCGTCGAGAAGCGCCTGGGTCGGGTGCTCGTGGCTGCCGTCGCCGGCGTTGATGACCGCGCAGTTGACCTTCTCGGACAGAAGCTTGGCCGCGCCGCTGTCGGGGTGGCGGACGACGAGGACGTCGGGGTGCATGGCGTTCAGCGTCATCGCCGTGTCGATCAAGGTCTCGCCCTTCTTGATCGACGAGGTCGAGGCCGACATGTTGATCACATCGGCGCCGAGCCGTTTGCCCGCAAGCTCGAACGAGGTCCGCGTGCGGGTCGAGCTTTCGAAGAACAGGTTGATCTGGGTCCGCCCGCGCAGGAGGTTGGTTTTCTTGTCGGCCCGGCGGTTGAGCGCCACATAGCCGTCGGCGAGCTTGAGAAGCGCATCGATGGCGTCGCGCGAAAGCCCCTCGATGCCAAGGAGATGGCGGTGCGGGTACTCGAAATTGGGCGGCGGGATGTCGACCATTAAAGGGGTAATCTAGCCGCGCTTCGCGGACCCCGCAACACGCGCCTGCGCCGGCCCCGCCGTCACGGCGCAAGCGCAAGCGCGACCGGCAGGGTCGCGGCCGCGGCCACGTGAGTTACGGCGACGATCTGCGCCATCAGGGCCGCATCGCCCCCCATCTGGCGGGCGAGGATGAAGGCGCTGGTCGCGGTCGGCAGCCCGGTGAACAGCACCGCGATGGTGAGCGCCGGCCCGCTAACCCCGAGGGCTGCGCCGACGATAAGCGTGACCGCCGGCATGACGATCAGCTTGATCGCGCAGACCAGCGCCACGTCGACGCCGGCCCGGCGCAACCCCGCGAAGGAAAGCCCCGCGCCCACGCACATCAAACCGATGGCGAGCGCCGCGCGCCCCAGCACGTCGAGCGCGCCGCCGATTGCGGCGATCCGCCCGAGCCCGGTGAGGTTGAGGGCGAGACCCGCGAGGCAGGCGAGGATCAGCGGGTTGCGGGCGAGCATGCGCCCGACCGCGCGCCACTCGGCGGCCCGCCCGCCGCCGTAGCGGCCGAGCACGGTCACGCACAGCACGTTGACGATCGGCACGTAGGTGGCGACCGTGAGCGCCGCGAGCGCGAGTCCGTCGCGGCCGTAAAGGCTGAGCGCGACCGCGAAGCCGATATAGCCGTTAAGCCGGATCGAGCCCTGAAACAGCGAGGTGAACGCCGGCGCATCCAGCTTGGTGACGCGCCTAAGGCTCCAGCCGCAGGCCGCGCCGACGAGCACCGCCGCGGCGACCGCCGCCGGCGCATAGCCCGCGCCCAGCGCGTCGAACCGCGCCGCGCCCAGGCTGCCCGCGATCAGCGCCGGCAGAAAGAGGTAATAGGTCAGCCGTTCGGCCGGCGCCCAGAAGCCGTCGCCCGGCAGGCCCGCCCGCCGCAGGACCGCCCCCAGCGCGAGCACCGCGCCGACCGGAACCAAGGCGGCGAAGATCGCGCTCACCGCGCCCGGTCCCGGGGGAGCGAATCGAGCGCGCCCTGAAGGATGTAAGCGGCGGCGAGCTTGTCGACGATCTGGCCGCGGCGGCGGCGCGAAAGGTCGGCGTCCAGCATCGCGCGCTCGACCGCGAGCGTAGAGAGGCGCTCGTCCCAGAAGGCGAGCGGCCGGTCGATCTCAGCGAGCAGGTTGGCCGCGAATTGGCGCACCGACTGGCACCGCGGGCCTTCGCTGCCGTTCATGTTGACGGGCAGGCCGACCACGAGTCCGCCCACGTTTTGCGCGGCGATCACGCGCTTCAGCGCGACGAGATCGTCGCGAAAGCGCCGCCGGCGGATGGTGGCGTGCGGCGAGGCGATGGTCCGGCTCACGTCGGAGAGCGCGAGCCCGATGGTCTTGGCGCCCACGTCGAGGCCCAGGATGCGCTCTCCCGGTCGCAGGGCGGCGGCGAGGTCGCGGAGGCTGTCCACGGGCTTGCGAGGGGTCATGGCGGGTGATAACTTGCCGGCGATCTTTGCGCCGAAAGCCTCGGTCCCCCGGGCTTTCGGTGCCGCATTCCGGGGGCAGACAATGTCACATGTCGATCGATAAAGCCACCGTGGCGCATATCGCCCGGCTCGCCCGGATCGACCTTCCCGAGGCCGACCGCGAGGCGGTCGCCGGCGAGCTCAACAACATCCTCACCTGGGTCGAGCAGCTCGCCGAGGTCGACACCGACGGGGTCGAGCCGATGACCAGCGTGGTCGACGTCGCGCTTCCGCGCCGCGCCGACGAGGTGACCGACGGCGACCGGGCGGACGAGATCCTGGCCAACGCGCCGCGTCGCGAGGACGGCTACTTCGTCGTGCCCAAGGTGGTCGAGTAGTGGCGGCGCTCACCGACCTTACGCTCGCCGAGGCGCGCGACGGCCTGGCGGCCGGCGACTTCTCGGCCCGCGAGCTGACGGAAGCCCATCTCGCGGCGATGGAGGCCGCGCGCGCGCTCAACGCCTTCATCCTCGAGACGCCCGAGCGCGCGCTCGAGATGGCGGAGGCGGCCGATGCGCGCCGCGCGCGCGGCGAGGGCGGGGCGCTCAACGGCCTGCCGATCGCGGTCAAGGACTTGTTCTGCACCCGAGGCGTGGCCACGACCGCGGGCAGCCGTATCCTCGAAGGCTTCGTGCCGCCCTACGAATCCACCGTCACCGAAAAGCTCTGGGCCGCCGGCGCGGTGATGCTGGGCAAGGCCAACCTCGACGAGTTCGCCATGGGCTCGTCCAACACCACGAGCTACTTCGGTCCCGCGATCAACCCCTGGCGGCGCGCCGGCGATACGCGCCCGCTGGTGCCCGGGGGCTCGTCGGGCGGCTCGGCGGCCGCGGTCGCGGCGCGCATCGCGCTCGCCGCCACCGGGACCGACACCGGCGGCTCGATCCGCCAGCCGGCGGCGTTCTGCGGGATCGTCGGCCTCAAGCCGACCTACGGGCGCTGCTCGCGTTGGGGGATCGTCGCCTTCGCGTCCTCGCTCGACCAGGCCGGGCCGCTCACGCGCACGGTGCGCGACGCGGCGATCATGCTGGGCGCGATGGCGGGCCATGACCCCCGCGATTCGACTTCCGTAGACCGTCCGGTGCCCGACTACGAAGCGGCGCTCGAACGCGACATCAAGGGGCTGCGGGTCGGCATTCCGGCCGAGTACCGCGTCGACGGCATGCCCGAAACCATCGACCGCCTGTGGCGCGAAGGCGCCGCGTGGTTCCGCGAGCGCGGGGCCGAGATCGTCGAGATCTCGCTTCCGCACACGCGTTACGCGCTGCCGACCTATTACATCGTCGCGCCGGCCGAGGCGTCCTCGAACCTCGCGCGCTACGACGGCGTGCGCTACGGGCTGCGCGTCGAGGCCGACGATCTCATCGAGATGTACGAGAAGACCCGCGCCGCGGGCTTCGGGGCCGAGGTCAAGCGCCGCATCTTCATCGGCACCTATGTGCTGTCGGCGGGCTACTACGACGCTTATTACCTCAAGGCGCAGAAGCTGCGCACGCTGATCGCGAACGACTTCCGCGCCGCTTTCGAGGACGTCGACGTGGTGCTCACCCCGACCGCGCCGTCGCCCGCTTTCGCGGTGGGCGAGAAGGCCGACGACCCGATCGCGATGTACCTCAACGACGTGTTCACGGTGCCGGCGAGCCTCGCGGGCCTGCCGGCGATCTCGGTTCCGGCCGGGCTTTCGGACGACGGCCTGCCGCTCGGCCTTCACGTGATCGGCCGGCCCTTCGACGAGGAGACCGTGCTCCGCGCGGCCCGCGCGATCGAGGAGGCGGCGGGCTTCGATGCGCGGCCCGAAGGAAACGACGCATGAGCGCCGCCGACG
>CAZHDF010000184.1:0-6758 GCA_964531525.1 uncultured Alphaproteobacteria bacterium
CGCGACGGCATCCTGTTCGTGCCCGAGGTGCTGCTCGCCGCCAACGCCATGAAGGCGGGGATGACGATCCTCCGGCCGCTGCTCGCCGAGACCGGCGCGCCCAAGATGGGCAAGATGGTCATCGGCACGGTCAAGGGCGATATCCACGACATCGGCAAGAACCTGGTCGCGATGATGATGGAGGGCGCCGGGTTCGAGGTCATCAACATCGGTATCAACAACCCGGTCGAGAACTTCCTCGCCGCGATCGACGAGCATCAGCCCGACATCATCGGCATGTCGGCGCTGCTCACCACGACCATGCCCTACATGAAGGTCGTCATCGATACCCTGAAGGAAAAGGGTATCCGCAACGATTTCATCGTGCTGGTCGGCGGCGCGCCGCTCAACGAGGCGTTCGCCGATAGCATCGGGGCCGACGCCTACTGCCGCGACGCGGCGGTGGCGGTCGAGACCGCCAAGTCGCTGATGGCCCATCGCCAGGGTTCGGTCCAGTCGCAGATGGCGACCGGCGGAGTGTGACGCTCCATGGCGCGCCCGCCGTCGACGCTGCTGATCGGATGCGGCGCGCTGGCGCGTGAAATCGCCCAGCTCGTGCGCGCGAACGGCTGGTCGCACATCACGCTGACTTGCGTTCCGGCGCACTACCACAACACGCCCGAGCGGATTGCGCCCGCGGTGCGCGCCAAGATCCGCGCCGCGCGCGGCCGGTTCGAGCGCATCGTGGTGCTGTTCGCCGACTGCGGCACGGGCGGCGAGCTCGACCGGGTGCTCGCCGAGGAGGGGGTCGAGCGCATCCCCGGGCCCCATTGCTATTCCTTCTATGCCGGGGCGGCCGATTTCGACGCCCTGATGGAGGCCGAGCCCGGCTCGTTCTTCCTGACCGACTATCTGGTCCGGCATTTCGACCGGCTGATCATCGCGGGTCTCGGTCTCGACCGGCACCCCGAGCTGCTTTCGGATTATTTCGGCAACTATCGCAAGCTGGTCTATCTCGCCCAATGCGAGGACGCCGATCTGGTCGCGCGCGCGAAGGCGGCGGCCGATCGCCTCGGGCTCGTCTTCGAGCATCGCCAGACCGGCTTCGGCGAGCTTGGGCGGTTCGTCGCCGCGCTCGGCCGGGCGGAGGAGGAGACGCATGGCGCGAATCACGATCGTCTACTGGCGTGACATCCCCGCCCAGGTGATCGCCAAGGCGGGCCGCAAGACGGCGAAGCGGGTGCTCGACGAGCGGTTCGAGAAGGCGATCGACCGCGCCGCCATGCGCAGCGGCGCGCGCGACACCGATGCCTATCTCGCCGAATGGCGGCGGGGCGATCCCGCGCCCTGCGGCGACGACCTCGAGGCCGAGGCCGAGGCGCTCGTCGCCCGGCTCGAGCGCGACTACGACGACGAAAAGCTGCGCGCGCTGATCGCCGCCGGTGGCCGGGAGCCCGCCTAGATGGACGGCGGCGGGGCCGGGATGTTCCGCTCCGACGGGCGGCTCGAAGCGGTCCTGCGCGGCGGCGGCTTCGCGCTGACCGCCGAGACCACGCCCCCCGACGCGGCCGATCCCGCCCGGGTGGTCGCCCGCGTTGCGCCGCTCGGCGGCCTCGCCGACGCGGTCAACGTGACCGACGGGGCCGGCGCGCGGGCGCATATGTCGGCGCTCGCCTGCGCCGCGATCCTCGCCCGCGAGGGAATCGAGCCCGTGCTTCAGCTCACCGCGCGCGACCGCAACCGGCTCGCGCTTCAGGGCGACATCATCGGCGCCGCCGCGCTCGCCATTCCCAATGTCCTCTGCCTGCACGGCGACGACCCCAAGACCGGCGATCAGCCCGACGCCAAGCCGGTCTACGACCTCGACAGCCGGGGTATTCTGCGCACCGCGGCGGGCTTGCGCGAAGGCCGGTTTCCCGGCGGTCGCGCGGTCGAGCCCGCGCCGCGCCTGTTCATCGGCGCCGCCGACGCCCCGCGCGAGCCGGACGCCGACTGGCGCGCGGACGGCCTGATCGCCAAGATCGAGGCCGGCGCCGACTTCTTCCAGACCCAGTATTGCTTCGACATGGGGGTGTTGCGCCGCTACATGGCGCGGCTGGTCGATCACGGGATCACCGAGCGCGCGTTCTTCCTGATCGGCATCGGTCCGCTCGCCTCGGCGCGCTCGGCGCGCTGGATGAACGAGAACCTGTTCGGCGTCCATGTCCCCGAGACGCTGATCGCGCGCCTCGAGGGCGCCGCCGATCCGCGCGCCGAGGGGGTTCGGATTTGTCGCGAGATGCTCGAGGAAATGCGGGAGATCGAGGGCGTCGCCGGCGCGCATCTGATGGCGCCCCGCCAGGAGGCGGCGATCGCCCAGGTCATCGAGAGCTCGGGTCTTCATCACCGCAGCTTGGTATAAGGCAAGGCGCGATGTACGCTGTGCGACTGTGGTCGGTGCGCAACGCCGGGCGACTCGAACGGCTGTGGAGCCTGTTCTCGAACCTGCTTCTGCGGCTGCATCCCTTGTTCGAGCGGGTCGGCTACGAGCGCATGGAAAAGCCCGTCGAGGCGATCGAGCGACGCATCAAGGGCTTCATGTTCGACTGCCGCATGTGCGGGCGCTGCGTGCTCAGCTCGACCGGCATGTCGTGCCCCATGAACTGTCCGAAATCCTTGCGCAACGGCCCGTGCGGCGGCGTCCGGGCCAGCGGCTTCTGCGAGGTCGAGCCTTCGATGCGCTGCGTTTGGGTCGAGGCGTACAAGGGTTCGACCAGGATGCGCGCGGGCGGCGCGATCGCCGAGATCCAGGCCCCGATCGACCATCGTCTCGCGGGAACCTCGTCCTGGCTTCGGGTGGTGCGCGAGCAGGCCGCCGAGCGGGCCGCCGCCGCCGCGGCCGCCGGGACCGCCGCCGAACCCGCCGCCAAGGTCGTGAAATGACCCCCGCCGAGCCCCGCCGCCTCGGCCCCGACGAGATTCCGCCGGACCACAGCTCGGCCGGGCGGCTCGAGCGTGTTCTGCGCGCCGGCCGGTTCGCCGTGACCGCCGAGCTCAACCCACCCGATTCGGCCGACCCCCGCGAGGTGTTCGAGCGCGCGCTGGTGCTCTCCGAGGTCTGCGACGGGATCAACGCGACCGACGCCTCGGGCGCCAATACCCATATGTCGAGCGTCGGTATCTGCGCGCTTCTGATCCAGGCGGGCTATGCGCCGGTGATGCAGATCTCGTGCCGCGACCGCAACCGGATCGCGATTCAGGGCGACGTGCTGGGCGCGGCGGCGATGGGGGTCTGCTCGATCCTCTGCCTGACCGGCGACGGGGTGCAGGTGGGCGATCAGCCGGGCGCCAAGCCGGTGTTCGACCTGGACAGCATTTCGCTGCTGCGGACCATCCGCACCATGCGCGACGAGGGAACGTTCCTTTCGGGGCGCAAGCTCACGGTTCCGCCCAGGGTCTTTCTCGGCGCGGCGTCGAACCCCTTCGTGCCGCCCTACGACTTCCGCCCCATCCGGCTCGAGAAGAAGATCGCCGCCGGCGCTCAGTTCGTGCAGACCCAGTACTGCTACGACGTCGCGCTGCTCGAACGCTTCATGGAGCGGGTACGCGACAAGGGCTTGCACGAGCGCTGCTTCATTCTGGTCGGCGTCGGCCCGCTCGCCTCGCCGCGGGCGGCGCGCTGGATTCGCGCCAACGTCCCCGGCATCCATATCCCCGACGACGTGATCGACCGCCTCGAGCGCGCCGAGAAGCCCAAACTCGAGGGCAAGAAGCTCTGCATCGACCTGATTCAGCGAATCCGTGAAATAGAGGGTGTCGCGGGCGTCCATGTCATGGCATACCGCCAGGAGGAACTGGTCTCCGAAATCATCACCGAATCGGGCGTTCTCGCCGGTCGTCGGCCGCAGCATCCGGCCCACCGCGGAACGCGGCGGCAAAAAGCAGCGAAAACAGGAACAGCGTCATGACAGAAACCGTGCTCTCGTCGGCGACCCGCGAGGTCGTCATCGGGTTCGACCGTCCCTTCGTCATCATCGGCGAGCGGATCAACCCCACCGGCCGCAAGCTTCTGGCGGCCGAGATGGCGGCCGGCGACTATAGCCGGGTCGAAGCGGACGCGCTCGCCCAGGTCCAGGCGGGCGCCCATATGCTCGACGTGAACGCGGGCATCCCGCTCGCCGACGAGCCGCGCATCCTGGCCGAGGCGATCCGTCTCGTCCAATCGATCACCGACGTGCCGCTGTCGATCGATTCCTCGATCGTCGCGGCGCTCGAAGCCGGGCTCGACGCCTATCGAGGCAAGGCGCTGGTCAACTCGGTCACCGGCGAAGAGGAGCGGCTCGAGGCCGTCCTGCCCCTGATCAAAAAGTACGGCGCCGCCGTGGTCGCCATTTCCAACGACGAAACCGGCATCTCCGAGGACCCGGACGTGCGCTTCGAGGTCGCGCGCAAGATCGTCGAGCGCGCCGAGGACTACGGCATTCCCCGCTGCGACGTGGTGGTCGATCCGCTGATCATGCCGGTCGGCGCGCTCAACGACGCGGGCATCGCCGCGCTTCGCCTGATCCGCCGGCTGCGCGAGGAGCTCAAGGTCAACACCACCTGCGGGGCGTCGAACGTCAGCTTCGGCCTGCCCAACCGCAACGGTCTCAACGCGGCCTTCCTTTCGATGGCGATCGGCGCCGGCATGACCTCGGCGATCACCAACCCGCTGCACGAGGAGGTCGTGACCGCGACCATGGGCGCCGACGTGATGATGGGGCACGATCCCGACTGCGCGCGCTGGATCCGCCGTTTCCGACAAGCCCCCGCCGAGGGGGCCGAGGGCGCCGGCGGTCGCCGCCGCGAGGGGCGTCGGCGTCGGCGCGGCTGAGCCGGGACCGGAGCATGGCCGACGACGCGCTGGTCGTTTTCACGCCGTCGGGACGACGCGGCCGCTTCGCGATCGGCACGCCGCTACTCGACGCCGCGCGCGCGCTCGGGGTCGATATCGATTCGGTCTGCGGCGGGCGCGCCATCTGCGGCCGCTGTCAGGTGCAAGTCAGCCTGGGCGACTTCGCCAAGCTCGGCGTGACCTCGGCGGCCGACCACCTGAGCCCGGCGGGCGCGGCCGAGGCGCGCTACGCCGAGAAGCGCAAGCTCGCCGCCGACCGGCGGCTGAGCTGCCAGGCGCGCGTCATGGGCGACGTGGTCATCGACGTGCCGGCGGAAAGCCAGGTCCATCGCCAGCTCGTCCGCAAGCGCGCCGACGCCCGCCGGATCGAGGTCGATCCGGTGATCCGGCTCCATTACGTCGAGGTCGCGCCGCCCGACATGCACGACCCGGCGAGCGATCTGCGTCGCCTCGAGGCCGCGCTCGCCGAGCAGTGGGACCTCGCCGAGCTTTCGACCGATCTGCGCGTGGTTCAGGAGATACAACCCGTGCTCCGGGCCGAGGACTGGAAGGTCACGGTCGCGGTTCGCGACGAACGCGAGATCGTCGCCGTCTGGCCGGGGTTCCGCGACCGGGCGCTGGGACTCGCGGTCGATGTCGGCTCGACCACCATCGCCGCTCATCTGACCGATCTTTCGACCGGCGAGGTGGTCGCCGCCTCGGGCGCGATGAACCCGCAGATCCGCTTCGGCGAGGACCTGATGAGCCGGGTCTCCTATGTCATGATGAACCCGGGCGGCGAGGTCGAGATGACCCGCGTCGTGCGCGAGGCGATCGACCGGCTCGCGGCCGAGGTCGCCGCCGAGGCGGGGGTGGGCACGGACGACATTCTCGAAGCGGTGTTCGTCGGCAACCCGATCATGCATCACCTGCTCTTGGGCATTAACCCGGTCGAGCTCGGCGGCGCGCCCTTCGCGCTCGCCACCGACCGGCCGACCACGGTCTGGGCGAGCGAGCTCGATCTTTCCCTGCACCCGGGCGCGCGCGCCTTCGTGCTGCCCTGCATCGCCGGACATGTGGGGGCCGACACCGCCGGCGTGATCCTCGCCGAGGGGCCCCATCTCGGCGACGAGATCATGCTGCTGGTCGACGTCGGCACCAACGCCGAGATCGTGCTCGGCAACCGCGCGCGCCTGCTCGCCGCCTCCAGCCCCACGGGCCCCGCCTTCGAGGGGGCGCAGATCAGCTCGGGCCAGCGCGCCGCGCCCGGCGCCATCGAGCGGGTGCGCATCGACCCCGAGACCCTCGAGCCCCGGGTCCGCGTGATCGGCTGCGAGGCCTGGTCGAATGAGCCCGGCTTCGACGCCGAGGTCACCGGCATCTGCGGCTCGGGCATCATCGAGGCGGTGGCCGAGATGTTCCTGGCCGGGATCGTCACCGCCGACGGGGTGATCGACGGGACGCTCGCCGCCCGCTCGCCGCGCATCGAGAACGACGAGCGAACCTTCTCCTTCCGCCTGTTCGACGGCCCGCCGGCGGTTCGCGTCACCCAGAACGACGTGCGCGCGATCCAGCTCGCCAAGGCGGCGCTTTACGCCGGGGCGCGGCTTCTGATGGACCGCGCGGGCATAGAGACCCTCGATCGCATCGTGCTCACCGGCGCCTTCGGCAGCCATATCGACGTCCGCCACGCCATGATTTTGGGCATGATCCCCGACTGCGATCTCGCCCATGTCGCCGCCGCCGGCAACGCGGCGGGGACGGGGGCGCGGATGGCGCTGGTCAACCGCCGGGCGCGGGCCGAGATCGAGGACGTGGTGCGCCGCGTCGAGAAGGTCGAGACCGCCGTCGAGCCCCGCTTTCAGGAGCATTTCGTCGAGGCGATGGCGATCCCCCACCGCACGGCGCCCTATCCCAACCTCGCCCG
>CAZHDF010000185.1:0-6612 GCA_964531525.1 uncultured Alphaproteobacteria bacterium
AGGATATGGGTGGCCGGGCGGGGGAGTGGGCCGGTGCCGACTTAAACTCATCATGCCCTAGACGTGGCGTTCGAGCAGCTTCTTCTTGATCTCGGCGATCACCTTGGCCGGGTTGAGCCCCTTGGGGCAGGCCTGGGTGCAGTTGTAGATCGTGTGACAGCGGAAGACGCGGAACGGGTCTTCGAGCGCGTCCAGCCGTTCGCCCTCGGCCTCGTCGCGACTGTCGGCGATCCAGCGGTAGGCCTGCAACAGGACGGCCGGGCCGAGATAGCGTTCGGGGTTCCACCAGTAACTCGGACACGAGCTCGAGCAGCAGGCGCAAAGGATGCACTCGTAGAGGCCGTCGAGCTTCTCGCGGTCCTCCTTCGACTGGAGCCGCTCGCGGTCGGGCGGCGCCGGCGAATCGGCCTTGAGCCAAGGCTCGACCGATTCGAGCTGGGCGTAAAGATGGTTGAGGTCGGGCACCAGATCCTTGACCACCTTGAGATGGGGCAGCGGATAGATCTTGACCTCGCCCTTCACCTCGTCGATGCGCTTGGTGCAGGCGAGCGTGTTGGTGCCGTCGATGTTCATGGCGCAGGAGCCGCAGACCCCCTCGCGGCAGGAGCGCCGGAAGGTGAGCGAGGAATCGATCTCGCCCTTGATCTTGATGAGCGCGTCGAGAATCATCGGCCCGCAATCGGCGACGTCGATTTCGTAGGTATCGACGCGCGGGTTCTCGTCGCCGTCGGGCTCCCAGCGGTAGACCTTGAAACGGCGCGGCTTGGCGGCGCCCGCGGGCGCGGAATGGGTCTTGCCGGGACGGACCCGCGAATTGGGGGGGAGCGTGAACTCGACCATGGTCTCCTCGCAGCCCTAGTAAACCCGCGCCTTCGGCGGAATGGTCTCGATGTCGTCGGAAAGCGGCTTGAGATGCACCGGCCGGTAGTCGAGGCGCGGCGCGCCCGTCCTGTCGAGCCAGGACAGCGTGTGCTTGAGCCAGTCCTTGTCGTCGCGGTCGGGGTAGTCCTCGCGCGCATGCGCGCCCCGGCTCTCGGTCCGGGCCTGCGCCGAATGGATGGTGACCAGCGCCTGGCGCAGCAGGTTGTCGAGCTCGAGGGTCTCGACCAAGTCCGAGTTCCAGATCATCGAGCGATCCGAGACGTGCACGTCCTCGAGGGATTTCCAGACCTCGGTCAGCTTCTCGATCCCCTCGCCGAGGATCTCGCCAGTGCGGAATACGGTGCAGAACGACTGCATCGTATGCTGCATGGCGAGTCGGATCTCGGCCGTGGGCGTCGAGCCCTTGGCGTGGCGCATGCGGTCGAGCAGCGCGATCGCCTCGTCGCCGGCATCCTTGGACAGCGGCTTGTGGGGCGCGCCGGGCTTGACCAGCTCGCCCGCGCGAAGCGCGGCGGCGCGACCGAACACGACGATATCGAGCAACGAGTTGCAGCCCAGCCGGTTGGCGCCGTGAACCGAGACGCTCGCGGTCTCGCCGATCGCCATCAGCCCCGGGCAGGTGGCGTCGGGGTTCTCGATGGTCGGGCGCAGCACCTCGCCGTGATAATTGGTCGGAATCCCGCCCATGCAGTAATGCGCGGTCGGAATCACGGGGATCGGCTCCTTGGTCACGTCGACCCCGGCGAAGATCCGCGAGGTCTCGGAGATGCCGGGCAGGCGCTCGTGCAGGAGCTCGGCGCCGAGATGCTCGAGGTGAAGGTACATATGGTCCTTCTTCGGCCCGACGCCCCGGCCCTCGCGAATCTCGATCGTCATGGCGCGGCTGACCACGTCGCGCGAGGCGAGATCCTTGGCGGTCGGCGCGTAGCGCTCCATGAAGCGCTCGCCCTCGGAATTGACGAGATAGCCGCCCTCGCCGCGCGCGCCCTCGGTGATCAGACAGCCGACGCCGTAGATCCCGGTCGGATGGAACTGCACGAACTCCATGTCCTGGAGCGGCAGCCCGGCGCGCAGCACCATGCCGTTGCCGTCGCCGGTGCAGGTATGCGCCGAGGTGCAGGAGAAATAGGTCCGCCCGTATCCGCCGGTGGCGAGCACCACGAGATGCGCGCGGAAGCGATGCAGGATGCCGTCGTCGAGGTTCCAGGCCATGACGCCACGGCAGACGCCCTCGTCATCCATGATCAGGTCGATCGCGAAATACTCGACGAAGAACTCGGCCCGGTTCTTGAGCGACTGCTGGTAGAGCACGTGGAGCATCGCGTGCCCCGTGCGGTCGGCGGCGGCGCAGGCGCGCGGCACCGGCGCCTTGCCGAAATCGCTCATATGGCCACCGAAGGGCCGCTGGTAGATGCGCCCGTCCTCGGTGCGCGAGAACGGCAGGCCGAAATGCTCGAGCTCGATCACCGCGGGCACCGCCTCGCGGCACATGTACTCGATGGCGTCCTGGTCGCCCAGCCAGTCCGAGCCCTTGACGGTGTCGTACATGTGCCAGCGCCAGTTGTCCTCGTCCATGTTGCCGAGGCTGGCGGCGATGCCCCCTTGGGCGGCGACGGTGTGGCTGCGGGTCGGAAAGACCTTGGTGATGCAGGCGGTCTTGAGCCCCTGGACCGCCATGCCCATGGTCGCGCGCAAGCCGGCGCCGCCGGCCCCCACGACCACCACGTCATAGGTGTGATCGACGATCTCGTACGCCTGTGTCATGACCCTAACCGCCCAGCGAAACCTTGAGCACGGCGAAGATGGTCGCCGCGCCGAGAAGCGTGCAGACGAAGCCGGCGATCATCAGCGAGGCGGTCTTGGCTCCCTTGCCGTAGACATAGTCCTCGATGACCACGTCGAGCCCCAGCTTGAAGTGGTAGAAGGTGACCGCCAGCGTGAGAATGGCGAGCACCGCCGACACCGGCGACGCCAGCCAGGCGCGCGCCTCCTCATAGCTCGCGCCGGCGAGCGCGGCGATCGAAAAGGCGAGCCACAACGCGAGCGGAACCAGCGCGACCGAGGTCACGCGCTGATGCCACCAATGGCCGACCCCGTCCTTGGCCGCGCCATGCCCGCGCGCGCGGGCGAGGGGGGACCTGAGGCTCATGCGCCACCTCTCATCATGTAGCCGACGATCCAGGCGGCGAGGGTGAGGGCGACCGAAACCACGACGACGGCGATGCCGCTGCGGCGCGCTTCGTCGATTTCGAGGCCGCGCCCCGTGTCCCACCACAGGTGTCGGACGCCGTTGCACAGGTGATAGAAGAGCGAGAAGGTAAAGCCGAGAACGACCAGCCGCCCAAGCCACGAGCCGAACAGCCATTGCGCGGTCGCGAAGGCGTCGGGCCCGCTCGCCAGCGCGATCAGCCAATAGGCGAGAAGCAGCGACCCCAGCCCGAGAACGAGCCCCGTGATCCGGTGCAGGCCCGATAGCACCATCGTGAAGATGAGACGGTAAACCTGCAGATGCGGCGACAGCGGACGCTCGCGTATCGTGGCCATGATGTTCGAAGCCTCTCGAGGAAACCGACCGGGCGCGTCCGGGGAAACACCCCATAACCCTCGGACCGGGCTTGGTTTAGACCCTTAGGTTTGGCGAGTCAACGGGGTGGCCGCGCAACGCCCGCGCGCAGGCTCATCCCCGCCTGGGCACCAATACCGTGTAGTCGAGATCGAGCACCACGGCCGCATCGTAGCGCCCGTCCTCGCCGAACAGGGGGAAGCCGTCCGCCGGCCGGTCCTTGACCGCGACCGTGCGCAGGCGCAGCGCGCCGAGGTCGTCGCGGCCGGGCAGAGCCAGGCGCTCGCGCACCTCGCTCCAGGCATAGACCGTATCGCCCGCGAACAGGGGCGCGACATGGCGGCCGCCGTTGATCGCGACGATCCGCAGGGCGTTGGCGAGCCCGTTGAACGACAGCGCGCGCGCCAGGCTGATGACGTGACCGCCATAGATCAACCGCCGCCCGAAGCGTCCGGCGCGCGCCGCCAGCGCGTCGAAATGAACCCGCGCGGTGTTCTGATAGAGCCGGGTCGCCATCATGTGCTCGGCCTCCTCGACCGTGAGGCCGTCGACATGGTCGATCCGCTCGCCGGGGACGTAGTCCTCCCAGAAATGGGGTTCGCCGGCGAGCGCCGGGTCGTAATCGGCGAGGTCGAGATCGGCGGGCACGGCGAGGTCGGCGGCGGCGACCGCCTCGGCGAGTTCGGGCACCCGAGCCTCGGGCGCGGGCGCGGCCGGGTCGCGCTTGCGCACCATCACCCAGCGGATGTAGTCGAGCACCGGCTCGCCGCGCTGGTTGACGCCGGTCGAGCGCACGTAGACCGTGCCGGTCTTGCCGTTCGAGTTCTCCTTGACGCCGATGACCTCGCTTTCCGCGGCCAGCGTGTCGCCGGGATAGACCGGCGCGAGAAAGCGGCATTCGGCGTAGCCCAGATTGGCGACCGCGTTGAGCGAGACGTCGGCGACCGTGCGCCCGAACACGATATGGAACACGAGCAGGTCGTCGACCGGCGCGCGCGGCAGCCCGAGCGCGCGGGCGAACGCGTCCGATGAGTGGAGCGCGAAGCGCGATCCCGTCAGCGCGATGTAAAGCGCGACGTCGCCCTTGGTGATCGTGCGCGGGGTCGCGTGGACGATCCGTCGCCCGACGGCGAAATCCTCGAAGAAGTTGCCGCGCGCGGTCTTGGTCATGGCGCGCGCGCCGCGTTGTCGGCGTCGAGGGCGGCGATCGCCTCGGCGAGCGCGACGACGCGATGCGCGTTCTCGACATGGAGGTTCTCGACCAGCCGGCCGTCGACCACCACCACGCCCTTGCCCTCGGCCGCCGCCTCGGCGTGGGCGGCGATGATCTTGCGCGACCATTCGACCTCCTCGGCCGAGGGGGCGAAGATCTCGTTGGCGGCGGCGATGGTCTTGGGGTGGATCAGCGTCTTGCCGTCGAAGCCGAGCTCGACGCCTTGGCGGCAGGAATGCGCGAAGCCCTCGTCGTCGGCGAGGTCGAGATGCACCCCGTCGAGAATCGCGAGTCCATGGGCGCGCGCCGCCAGCAGGCAGAGCCCGAGGCTGGTCAGCATCGGCAGGCGCTCGCGGGTGTGGCGCGCGTGCAGGTCCTTGGCGAGGTCCGAGGTGCCCATCACCAGGCAGGCGACGCGCGGATGCGCACCCGCGATCTCCTCGGCATGCAGCATGCCGATCGGCGTCTCCATCATGCACCAGACGTCGAGCTCCGCCGGCGCGCCCGCCGATTCGAGCAGGTTGACCGCCTGCTCGATGGCGTCGGCGCTGCCGACCTTGGGCAGCAGCACCGCGTCGGCCCCGCTGGTCGCGGCGGCGACCAGGTCATCGTAGCCCCAGGGCGTGGCGAGCCCGTTGACCCTGAGGATCAGCTCGCGCCTGCCGTAGCCGCCGGCGGCGATCGCCGCCAGGATCTGGTCGCGGGCGAGTGACTTGGCGTCGGGCGCGACCGCGTCCTCGAGGTCGAGGATCAGCCCGTCGGCGGCGAGCGTGCGCCCCTTCTCGAGCGCGCGGGCGTTCGAGCCCGGCATGTACAAAACGCTGCGGCGCGGACGAATGCGGCGCGACATCGGCGGTCCCCCTTGCTCTGGCTACGGCTTGGTCCTGGCATGTTCGCCGGCGGGTAAAGTACAATCGCGCTTTCGCCCGCGCAAACGGCTTCGGACATGTCGCGCCCACGCATCCCGAACGTTCTGTCGATCCAGTCGTCGGTCGTCTACGGCCATGTCGGCAACGCGGCCGCGGTGCCGGCGCTCAACCGGCTGGGGGTCGAGGTCTGGCCGCTCGACACCGTGCGCTTGTCGAACCATACCGGGCATCCCGGCTGGCGCGGCCGTTCGGTCGCGGCCGAGACCCTTGCCGCGCTCGCCGAGGGGCTCGCCGATCTCGGCGCGCTCGGCGATTGCGACGCGCTGCTCACGGGCTATCTCGGCACGGCGGCGATGGCCGCGCTGGTCGAGGATCTGCGCGCGCGCATCGCGGCGGCGCGGCCCGGAGCGATCCATCTCTGCGATCCGGTGATGGGAAACGCGGCGCGCGGGCTTTACGTCGCCGAGGATCTGCCCGCCCTGTTCCGCGACCGGCTGGCGCCCCGCGCCGACATCGTCACCCCCAACGGCTTCGAGCTCGGTCTGCTGACGGGACGGCCGACGATCGAGACGCTCGAGGATGCGATCGAGGCCGCCGAGGCGCTGCGCGCGCGGGGGCCGAAAACCGTGATCTGCACCTCGCTCGCCGCGCCCGACGGCGGCCTCGCGACCCTGGCGGCGACCGACGACGGCGTCTGGCGGATCGTCACCCCCCGGCTGGACGCGCCGGCGAACGGGGCGGGCGACCTGATGGCGGCGCTGATGCTCGGCCATTTGCTGCTCGGGCGGGAAACGGTGGCGGCGTTGGCCCGCGCGGTCTCGTCGGTTCACGCGGTGATCGCCGCCTCGGCGCGGGACGGAAGCCGCGACCTCGCGCTGATCGCCGCCGCCGACGCGCTCGCCGCCCCGCCCCGCCTGTTCGAGCCCGAGAAACTGCGCTGAACCCGCATTGTTTTCGGAATGACCCGGCCGTCCCGGTCCTCATGGTTCGACTGGCTCACCATGAGGCCCCCCGGAGATGAGAGCCTCACCCTAGAGCATGATGAGTTTAAGTCGGCACCGGCCCACTCCCCCGCCCGGCCACCC
>CAZHDF010000186.1:0-6552 GCA_964531525.1 uncultured Alphaproteobacteria bacterium
GGGGGCGCGGCGCGCCGAGCCAAACGTGACGGAAAATGGCGTCCCACAACGCGCCGATATAGGCGTAGCTGTGGAACCGCTCGACATAACGGCGCGATTCCCGCCCCAGCCGATGCCGGCGCTCGGGGTTGCCGACCAGTTCGCGCAGCCGGTGCGCGACGGTTTTCGTGTCTGCCTCGACAATCGGGCAGTGGGCGAGGATCGGATTGGCCGCGCGAACCTCGGCGCTGATATGGCCGACAACAGGTTTGCCAAGGCCCATGCCTTCCACCGCAAACATGCCGTGGGTTCCGAGTAGAAGCTGGTCGACGATAATATCGGCCCGGGCATACAGGCGTCGCGCCTCGTCATTGCGCAGGCCGTGCACGAAGACATACTCTACTGGCAACCCCTCGGCCTTTAAGGCCGCGCACGCCTGCTCGATATACGCGGTTCCCTTGAGCTGGGGGTGATGAGTGCCGTGGACCACGCGGACCGGGGCGCCGCCCTCGCGTGGAGGATAGCACGGCGCGACGGATTCGACGTCGAACGCAAGCAAAAGTGTACAGAGATCAGTGCGATCCACATAAGCGTAGAGATCACCGCCCGCGATGCGAAAGTCGCTCCACCGCTCGCAGTGGGCGACGTTGCGCGCGATGAGCGCGTCGGCCACACCATCAGGAAGATAGGGCTTGTACCAAGCCGGCGCGAGGTGGCGGCGCTGCACGTCAGAGCCATAAGCTTGGCAGACGACGCGCTTGCCGAAGACCTTCAGAAGCGGCAGCTCGAAATAGCGGAAAGGAGTGTCGCGCAGGAATCCCTCGGCATTGAAGAAAAAGTTGAACAGGTCGTACTTCAGGAGGACGAAGACGAAAACCAGATAGGGCAAAAGCGGGCGCAAGAGGCGCGGTAAGCGCTTCGCCGAGAACAAGCGATCGATGCGCCCGCGATCGATGATGGTATCGAGATCATAGGCGACGACATCGGCGCGATAGCCCAGCGGGCGGATGCTCGCCGCGTACTCCACATGAATGACCGACGCGCAAGGGCCCCAGACGACCCGGGGGAGCTGACCGGCGGTTCGCCGCCTGAGCGAATCGAGATGCAGAACCGGCCATAGGGCCCCTAGCATCGCGACCCATAGCGGCGCGGCGACGACCTGTACGGCGGTTCGCCCTGCCCGCCACCATGGGTTCGGCTCGTGCGGGGTCACGGGGTCAGTCTTCGGCGATCGCGAGGCCGATGCCCTCGCGGCCGAACCCGTTGCCATTGTAGAACATGAACAGTCGGTTGCCGTGGCGCAACACGTAAGGGTACGCCATGGCCTCGCTGTCCCAACCCGCGGCGGATAGTTCGATCCCCGCCTCGCAGCGGACCCAATTCAGGCCGTCGGGACTTTCCGCCGCGCCGATCCGATAGCCCTCGCCGCGGTTGCTCGAAAACCAAGCGCGCCAGACACCCTTGTCCTTGAGCACACAGGCGCGGGCGATGTTGGTTTCCGCCGGGTCGGTGCGGTCGATGCACACCCGTCCGTCGCGCCGCCAAACGATGCCGTCGTCAGATTCGGCGTATTTGATGTGGTACTCGGATTTCGGGGGCTGGCCTTCGGTCTCGGTCCAGCCAGTACCAGAGACGTACCACATGCGCCAGCATTTATTCTCGCGCAGCACGAAGGGTGAGGTTACCAGACAGGGGTCGTGATCTGAGCGCGTCATAATCGGGCTCAGGCCGTATTTACGGAAGCTTAGCCCGCCATCCTCGCTGACCGCGAGGCCAATGGAAGCGTAGAACAATGGCGGCCGAGCTCCCGGGTTCCAGCCGATGGTATACAGAAAAACCCGCCCCTCCGTCCACACGGCCGAGGCCGCGTAGACACCATGATCGTCAAAGAAGCCAAGCGGCCCGGGAGCGAGAACGGGTTCGTCGGCAACGGCGAGAACCTCTGTCGGGCGGTCGAGGTCGATCTCGAACCACCCTACGTGGGAGCGGTTGCGCGCATCACGCGAGGCGAAAAAGACCCGATAGCGTGAACCGTCGATCTGGAGTGGGACCGGAAGCGCCGCGTGCGAGCGCATCCACGGCTTCGCGCCGTTGGGGCGGAAGATCAGCCCGAGCTTTTCCCAGCGTTCTGCAGCCATACTAGCTAGAGCCTTACGATGATCGTCCATTCCCACAGCGGATAGTCATGAAGGAGACTCACCTTGCGCGAGTAACGACGTTTGCAGAGATCGAAATAATGCAGAGGATCGCCGTAATAGAGGTCGTCGTCGCGGTAGTCCACATAGGTGCTTAGCATGTTGAAGGCGAAGCCGCGTCGTGCGTGTGCGGCCAAGTTGTCGAGCGTCTGTTCGACGTGGCGGCTCCAGCTCTCCTCCAGGAGGTTGAGGCGGACGTTGAAGATGCCGCAGGCGAATGCGTAATCGGCGCTGCGATCGAGCCGGTCGCCGACGAAAAACTCACCCTCGGGCTCACGCAGCCGCGCCGCTGCGATCATGTCCTCGTTGATGTCGTAGCCACGAAAGCGGCTGACGGGCAACCCACGCGTGTCGCGGAGATAGGTCAGGAACGCCCCGTAGCCGCAACCAAGATCGTTGACCGTGAAGGGGCGCCCGTCGTCCTCTATCACCTGTGCAACCATATCGAAGCGCAGGCGATGGCTCTCGGCGGTCGTCCACCCCACGCCTTTTGACTGCAGGCCATGCCGGAGAAGGCTGTTTTGGTAATGCTCGGAGATGATGTCGAGCATCCCGCCGTCTCGGTCGTCTGTCCGGGACATTCGGGCCTCTAGTGAAGTCGGTTGCGCAAACTTTTCAGAACGTGACGGGCGGCCTCCTCGGGCGTCTCACAGCCGTCTACCGTGATCTCGTAAAGACGAAGCGCCCCGTCGCCGCAGGCCACGAGCGGGTCGCCCTCGACGGCGCCGAGAATCTGTCCGGGAACGGCGATCCATTCCTCGTCCATCGTCGCTGGCGCAGCTTTCCAGATGCGGACGCAGCGTTCATCGTCCAGATACGCAAAGGCACCGGCGAAGGGGCGTGTCGAAGCCCGGACGAGCCGGTGAATCCGTTCCACGGACTCCGACCAGTCGATCCGCGAATCATCGGGCCGGCGGGGATAGCAGCGAAGCGACGGGCGCGGGTCGTTCCTGCTGTCGGGAAAATCACGCCGTCCCGTCGCCAGAATGTCGACCGCGTCCGCCATCAGTTTTGGGACCACCTGGCCGAGCCAGACATAAACGTCGCCGATATCGCGCGCGGGGTCGAGGGCGAAAAAAGCGCGCGCAAGAATCGGGCCTTGGTCCAGTAGGTCCGCCAGCATCTTGTGGACGCACAACCCGACATGGGGTTCGCCGTTCAGAATCGCCCAGTTCGGACAGGCGTTGCCGCGATAGCGCGGGAGGTCGCCCGCATGGGCATTCAGGATCCCGAAAGGAAAGGCATCGAGTGCGGCGGCACCAATAATCGTGAGCCAATTCACCGACAGAGCCACCTCACAGCGCGCAGCCACCAACTTCGCGACGATATCGGGACGATTGATCCTGCGATCGCAGAAAAAGGGCACGTCGTGCTCCTTGGCCAGAGCCGCAAAGTGCTCCTCGCGAAAGTCGTAGTACTCTTCTGCACGGCAGGTTCCGACAAGACCAAGCGTATGGCCGCGCCGGACGACTTCCAAAGCGGTTTGATAGAGGGATCGGGTTCGGCCCAGGATCGCTACGCGCATCGCTCTCGCTCCTCAAAATATGCCGTTGCGACGCGGGCGACGGTGGAGAACCGCTCTTGAGAGGCACGGCCAACGACTGCGTCTAAGAACGTTCTGGTTCCTGCTTCCGGGTTTATGAACGGCTTGACGTCGGCATAGGCCAACGAAGAAAATGGGACATCGGCAGTCGCTTTTCGCAGCTCGGCGTACTGGTCCATCGTCGCCGTGTTCAGAGCAACGTGAATAGGATGAAAGTCATAAATTCGCAGCCCCGCTGACGAATACGGCTCACGACTCCAGTGCCAGGTCGGCCAGATCGCCGCATCGTCGTCTTCCCAGAAGAACGGCAACCTGACCAGCCCTCTTCCGCGGCCGTCATAGAACGCCCAAGTTGGACGTAATCCCGGATGCCCGAAGAGCAAAAGGGACACGTCTGCACGAATCTCCGGCCACAGCTCGCCCAGGGCGGCAAAAAGCGGCGAAGACTGCACCAGCCCATGAGTCCGTATGCTGATGGCTTCCGGCACGAGTCGTCGGCAAAAGGTGATCACGTCTTCGACGCTGTCGCCCTGGGTCGAGCCCGGCAGAAAGTTGGGATGGGCGCCGACCTCGAAGAGGGGATCCTTTTTCAAATCGTCGACGATCGGAGACGGGTGGGTCAGGAAAAAGGTTGCTGGGACGCGGGCCTTGCGGCAGATATCCATACACAGGGCGGTGCACCAGTCGGGCGCCCAGTCGACATCGAAGGTGACGATGGTGACGTCGGGACAGCACGGATCCATCGCCCACCTATCGGAAGAAGCGCGTGCTGTCGCGTGGAAACTTGGTTGTCTTGTCCGCGACATACACACTTTTCTCTTCGGTATCTTTCTTGATGAGCGCCCCTGGCCCGACGAGTGTTCCCGCCGCCACCCGAACGCCGTCGGCCACGGTCGCGTTGACGCCGAGGAATACGCGGTCGCCCACGAGGCAGTTGCCTGACACCACCACATGACTGGTGATGAAGCAATAATCGCCGACGATCGTGTGATGGCCGATGTGATTGCCGCTCCATAGGACGCTGCCCGCGCCGATCGAAACGAAAGGCTGGATCGTGTTGTCCTCAAAGATGAACACGTTGTCACTGATCTGCGTATCTCCCCAATGGGTCGCTTTCGAGCATATGTAGCTGAGCAGACGATATCCCTTCTCGCGGGCCTGCTCGCAGAACATCTGGCGCAGCCGGTTCATCTGGCGATAACCGACAGCGACGAACATGTCGTGCCCGTCCGGCGGAAACCGCTCTGCGACCGTTTCAAAGGGAACCAGGGGACGTCCGCAGAAGCGGTCCCCGGTGATATGTGCGCCGCTTGCCGTAAATCCAACGACCTCGTAATCGCTGTCGTGGCCGAGGTAGAAATCTACGACCTCGGCAAAGCTGGTCGTGCCGAAGATGATAGCGCGTCTCTTCATGGCGGGCATCCGTTTGCGAGGGCCGAAAATGGAACCGTATAGAACCCAGGATAGGCGGCCGCCAGTTCCCCGGGGGATCGATGCAGAATCTCCAGTCGATTTACGCGCACATGATACCGGTACACGTGGTCCTTTGCGCCCCACTTCTGTTTGAAACGGTAGACCCCGTCCTGGCTCGGCCAGGTGCCGCCCCAGTTCCACCGGATATGGCCGCGCAGCGCCGCATCGACCATGGCCTCGTGCAGAATGGCGGCCATCGGTTGCAGTGGGCGCGCTGCTTGCCTAGTCACGGGGGTGAAGTACTCGACCGTTCGCGCATAGTAAAAGGTGAGCAGCGCTGCGACCGGTTCGCCATCGACCTCGGCGACCCATAGGCGCCAATCGCGCCCGGCCCGGAAACATTGGGGAAAGGTGGCGAAAAAGTCCGGCGTCTTGGCGTTGCCTCCGATCGTCGCCATGGTCTCGCGATGAACCGTCTCCAGGAAGGCGCAGCGCGAGCAATCGACGCGAACGCTGACGCCGCTCGCCTCTGCCTTGCGGAAGTTGCGGCGTGCCGATCCGTCGATCGTCGCCAGAATGGCTGCGCTCGCCGCCGCGCGCTCGTCCACCCGGGGCAGGAGCGTAATCTGGCCGACGCGCGAATCGGTGAAGTCGTCGCGACTGGGCATGCTCAAAGGATGCAAGGGATGCTCGATCAAGGTCGCCGCGGCGACCCCTTTTGCAGCTGCCAGCTCGCTGAACGCACCCACTAGGGCGGCGCGAGCTTGCGCGTCGTCAGCGATCGGGCCTCCGTGGCTTCCGTAGTAGGGCAGGGCGTTGACGACCCGGCCCAAGGGGCCGTCTGCCTCCATCACTGGCAGTAGGCCGACGATCCGCCCGTCCCGGCGGGCGACCAACGTGTGCGGCCTGCAGCCGAGCAAAGCGACGAGAAAGCGCCGATAGCGATCGCCGTAATAGAAAAGAGCATCGTCGTGCGGTTCGAGATATTCATCGATCCCTTCGCCGATGCCGACGTCTTCGACGATGAGCGCCATCAACGTCCGCCTGCCGGTTGTACGCCTGTCTCGCCCCTTCCTCGAGCGGGCGGTGCAAGGGTGGCCGCCTCCCCGTCGAGAAACAGCGCGCACCACGCTTCGAGATTGAGCAGTGACCAGATGAGAAGTCGCCGGTTCTGCCGTCCCTGGAGGTGCTCGTCGACCAAGTCGAGCGTCGCCTTGCGGTCGAGGAAGTCGAAGATGCGCACGCGCGGTCCATAGAGCGTGTCACGGACGTAGTCGATGCTCTCGCCGCGGAACCAGCTCGCGTCGGGTGCCGAGAAGCCCTGCTTCTCGCGACGCGTCACCGTTTCAGGAATGTAGCGCTGCATGACCTTGCGCAGGATCAGCTTTCCGTCGCGGGTCTTCTCGAAGAAGCGGCGGGTCT
>CAZHDF010000187.1:0-6552 GCA_964531525.1 uncultured Alphaproteobacteria bacterium
CGCTGCCCGACGGCGCCGAGGCCGCCATCGAACGCGGCGGGAGTATCCGCCTTAGGGCGTGATTTCCTTAAATTAAATCGGCATCTCTCGCATCCCCGGTCGGCGCCCTCACCCCCACCCAACCCTCCCCCGCCGAGGGGGAGGGCTTTTGGGCCGGGGCCGCGCCGGTATTCCCCCTCTCTTGGTGGGAGGGGGTTAGGGGGAGGGAGAAATCCCGACTGAATGAATCAGGCTTTAAGGCCGGTTGAGCCTTTCGGCGCGGAACTCCAGCACCACGCCCGCCGCGTGCGCGGGCGCGACGATCAGCGACTGGCCGCCCGCGTCCTCGGCGGCGATCCCGGCGCGGTCGAGTAGGTCGCGCGCGCGCGCGATCTCGTCGACCGTCACCGTGAGCGCGGCGATATAGGGCGGCGCGCTCGTCCCGTCGGCGCCGACGCCGTTGAACAGAAGATCGAAATCGTCCGCGTTGGCGAAGGTGAACGCGACGCCGCCGAGATGCAGGGTCAGCACCGCGTCGGTGAGCGTGACCGCGCCCTCGCCGAAGGTCCGCGCGTAGGCCGGAGCGAGCGCGGGCGGGTCCTCGACCACCGTGGTCACGGCGCGAATGCCCCGCGCCCCGTTGGGATGATCGAGCCATTCGGGTCGCCGCATGAGCGCGGGCGTCAGATGCTCGCAGACGAAGGCGGGCAGCGCCGGCGTCGCCTCCGCGTCCATATGCACGAGCCGAAAGCACGGCTGGACCGTGCCCTCGGGCAGCTCGAGGTCGCGGGCGAGCGCGCGCGGCGGCTCGGCGGCGACGCCCCGGGCGAGGAAGGCCGCGCGGCTCGCCTCGGCGTCCGCGCTCGCGAAGGCGACGCCCATCAGCCCCTCGCGCACGCCGAGAAAGACGTCGAGGTTGTTGGTGAACTGGCTCGCGTCCACGATCCCGAGAAGCTCGATGTAGTCGCGCGCGAACATGATGCAGTAGTTCGCCGTGCCCCAGCCGATATGCCGCCCGCGCGGCGTGCAGACGAAGCCGAGCGACTGGTACGCGCGGCGCGCGCCCTCGAGGTCGCGCACGCCGATCAAGACATGGTCGAGGCCCGGAACCGGCGCGCCGTCGGTCATGCGCCCGCCTCCCCCCTCGCCGCGCCCGCGCGCTCGGGGTAGAGCGAAAGCAGCCCCTCGCGCGAGGCCGGGCAGACGCCGCGCTCGGTGATCAGCCCGGTGACGAGGCGGGCGGGCGTCACGTCGAAGGCCGGGTTGGCGACCGGGCTGCCCTCGGGCACCACGCGGACCGCGCCGGGCGCGCCGTCCGCGCCGATCCCGGAGACGAACGCCACCTCGTCGCCGGCGCGCTCCTCGATCGGGATCTCGGCGATCCCGTCGTCGATGGTCCAGTCGATGGTGGTGTGCGGCAACGCGACATAGAACGGCACGCCGTTGTCGCGCGCGGCGAGCGCCTTGAGATAGGTGCCGATCTTGTTGCACACGTCGCCGCGCGCGGTGGTCCGGTCGGTGCCGGTGATGCAGAGATCGACCCGGCCGCGCTGCATCAGATGTCCGCCCGCGTTGTCGACGATCACGGTGTGCGCGATGCCGTGTCGGCCGAGCTCCCAGGCGGTGAGCCCCGCGCCCTGGTTGCGGGGCCGGGTCTCGTCGACCCAAACATGGACCGGAATGCCGCGCTCCTCGGCGACATAGACCGCGGCGAGCGCCGTGCCCCAGTCGATGGTCGCGAGCCAGCCGGCGTTGCAATGGGTGAGCAGGTTGACCGGACGGTCGCGGCCCGCGCGCGCCCAGATGTCCTCGATCAGATCGGCGCCGTGCTCGCCGATGGCGCGCGAGACCGCGACGTCGTCGTCGCAGATCACGCCGGCGCGCGCGTAAGCCGCCTCGGCGCGCAGGCGCGGCGGCAGCGCCGAGACGGCGCCACGCACCCGCTCCAGCGCCCAGCGCAGGTTGACCGCCGTGGGGCGGGTTTCCGAAAGCCGCGCGACCGCCGTATCGAGCATCGCGTCCGATGGGTCGGCGGCCAGCGCCAGCGCCAAGCCGTAGGCCGCCATCGCGCCGATCAGCGGCGCGCCGCGCACGCGCATGACTCGGATCGCCTCGGCCGCCTGCTCGACGGTCTCGATCCGGCGGATGGCGAATTCATGGGGGAGCAGGGTCTGGTCGATGATCTCGACCGCGCGGCCGTCGTCCGCGAGCCGGATGCTGCGCCAGCGGCGGCCGTCGATCTTCATGGGGATGGGACCGCGCCGCGCACGGGGCCGCTCACTTGCCTTCGAAGGCGCAGAGCGCGAACACGTCGTAGCCCGCCGCCTCCAGCCGCGCGCGCCCGCCGAGGTCGGGCAGATCGACGATGAATCCGCATTCGAAGATCCGCCCGCCCGACTTCTCGACCAGCCGGATGGCGGCCCGCGCGGTGCCGCCGGTGGCGATCAGGTCGTCGACCAGAAGGACGCTTTCGCCCGCCCCGATGGCGTCGGAATGGACCTCGACCCGGTCGATGCCGTATTCGAGCTCGTAATCCTCGACGATCACCTCGCCGGGCAGCTTGCCCTTCTTGCGGATCGGCACGAAGCCGACGCCGAGCGCATAGGCGATCACCGCGCCGAGGATGAAGCCGCGCGCCTCGATCCCCGCCACCTTGTCGATCGGCTCGGCGGTGTAGCGGTCGACCAGCATGTTGACGGTCGCGCGCAGACCCTTGGCGTCCTTGAGCAGGGTCGTGATGTCGCGGAACTGCACGCCCTCGCGCGGGTAGTGCGGAATGGTCCGGATGCGCGACTTGATCGGCACGGCGGCGCCTCCGTTCAGCGCTTGAGCACGCGCCCCGCGACCGCGTCCAGCCGCGCCGCGAGCGCCGGATCGCGCGCCTCGGGCGCGGTGATCACGGCGACGTCGAGCACGGTCTCGCAGCCGCAAGGGCAAGGCCCCGCGCCTGCGTCCAGCCGGGGGGCGAGATGCGCGATCAGCCGGCCGGCGCGGCCCGCGTTGTCGCGCAGCACGCGGATCACGCTTTCGACCGTGACGTTGTCGTGGTCGGGGTGCCAGCAGTCGTAGTCGGTGACCATGGCGACCGTCGCGTAGCAGATTTCGGCCTCGCGGGCGAGTCGCGCCTCGGGCATGTTGGTCATGCCGATCACGTCGCAGCCCCAGGCGCGGTAGAGCTCGGACTCGGCGAGCGTCGAGAACTGCGGCCCCTCGATGACGAGATAGGTGCCGCCGCGCACGGTGTCGATATCGGCCGCGACCGCGGCCTCGACGACCGCGTCGCCGAGCCGCGCGCAGACCGGATGCGCCATCGACACATGGGCGACCAGCCCGGGGCCGAAGAAGCTGTTGGCGCGGCCCTGGGTGCGGTCGACGAACTGATCGACGATCACGAAGGCCCCGGGCGCCAGGTCCTCGCGCAGCGAGCCGACCGCCGAGACCGAGAGGATTCGGCGCGCGCCCACCCGCTTGAGCACGTCGATGTTGGCCCGGTAGTTGACCGCTCCCGGGGGCAGCGGATGGCCGCGCCCGTGGCGCGGCAGGAAGACCAGCGGCCGGCCGTCGAGGCGCCCGAACAGGAGCGCGTCCGAAGCCGAGCCGAAGGGCGAGGAGACCTCGACCCATTGGGTATCGGTCAGCCCCTCGATCTCGTAGACGCCGCTGCCGCCGATCACGGCGAGCAGCGGCGCCGGCCGTTCAGTCATGGTCGATCCCCGACGAGATCCCCAACGGGGGCTCCCTAATGGGCCTTGGCCCAGATCTTGCGTTTGACCGCGTAGAGCAGGATGGTCAGCACGATCAGGAACAGGATGACCTTGATGCCGAGCTGCTTGCGCTCGTCCATCTTGGGCTCGGCCGCCCAGGCCAGGAACTCGGTCACGTCGGCCGCCATCTGCGGCACGCTTGCCTTGGTGCCGTCCGAGTACTCGACCGCCTCGTCGAACAGCGGCGGCGGCATCGCGATCTGGTTGCCGGGGAAGACCGTGTTGTAGTTCATGCCGTCGCCGAGGTCGAAGGTCTCGGGCGGGTCCGTGAATCCGGTGAGAATCCCGTAGACGTAGTCGGCTCCCCCCTCGCGCGCCTTGACGATCAGGTTGAGATCGGGTGGCAGGGCGCCGTTGTTGGCGACCCGCGCGGCGGGCGCGTTGGGATAGGGCTGGGGAAAGAGGTCCGAGGGACGCGCCGGGCGGGTGTACATGTCGCCCTCGTCGTTGGGACCGTCCTCGACCTCGTACTCGGCGGCGATCGCCTTTATGTCGGCGGCGCTGATCCCGATGTCGGTCAGGTTGCGGAACGCGAGATAGCGCATGCCGTGGCAGGCGGCGCAGACCTCGCGATAGACCTGGAAGCCGCGCTGAAGCGCCGCCTTGTCATAGCGTCCGAAAACGCCCTCGAACGACCAGTCCCTGCTCGGGAGTTCGTGTTCGGCGGCCACCGCGCCCAACGGGGCCAGCGCCCAGAGCGCGGCCATCGCCGCGATAATCACCCCGCGCATCACGCCTTCTCCATCTTGTTGGCGGCCGCCTCGGCCGCCGCGCCGCCACCGCCCAGCACCGAGGTCGCGATGCTCTCGGGAAGCGGGCGCGGTCGTTCAAGCTTTCCGACCAGCGGCATGATCACCAGGAAATGCAGGAAGTAGTACGCCGTCGCCAGGCGGCCGATGAGGATCATGTTGCCCTCGGGCGGGTTCGCGCCGACCCAGCCGAGAATGATGGTATCGACCACCAGCAACCAGAAGATCTGCTTGTAGATCGGCCGGAACCGGGCCGAGCGGACCTTCGAGGTGTCGAGCCAGGGCAGCACGAACAGGATCAGGATCGAACCGAACATCGCCACCACCCCGCCGAGCTTGTCGGGGATCGCGCGCAGGATCGCGTAGAACGGCAGGAAGTACCATTCGGGCACGATATGGGTCGGCGTCACCATCGGGTTGGCGGGAATGTAGTTGTCGGTGCTCGCCAGTTCGTCGGGCGCGAAGAACACGAACAACGCCAGAATCAGCAGGAAGGCCCCGAGCCCGAACAGGTCCTTGGCCGTGTAGTAGGGATGGAAGGGCAACGTGTCCCTGGGCCCCTTCAGGTCGATGCCGAGCGGGTTGTTCGACTTGTGCACATGTAGCGCCCAGAGATGCACCACCACCGCGCCGACGATCACGAAGGGCAGCAGATAATGCAGGCTGAAGAAGCGGTTGAGCGTCGCGTTGCCGACCACGAATCCGCCCCAGAGCCAGCGCGTCACCGACTCGCCGACCGCCGGAATGGCCGTGAACAGATTGGTGATCACGGTCGCCGCCCAGTAGCTCATTTGTCCCCAGGGCAGCACGTAGCCCATGAAGGCGGTCGCCATCATGAGCAGCAGGATCACCAGCCCGAGCCACCACAGGATCTCGCGCGGCGACTTGTAGGAACCGTAGTAGAGGCCGCGGAAGATATGGATGTAGACCACGGCGAAGAACATCGACGAGCCGTTGAGGTGGAGATACCGCAACAGCCAGCCGAAGTTCACGTCGCGCATGATCCGCTCGACGCTGTCGAAGGCGAGCTCCGAATTGGGCACGTACTGCAT
Organism: uncultured Alphaproteobacteria bacterium; assembly: GCA_964531525.1. GTDB lineage: Bacteria > Pseudomonadota > Alphaproteobacteria > JAAXGF01 > JAAXGF01 > CAYYWV01. The sequence continues at coordinate 5,545 of CAZHDF010000187.1, forward strand.
GGCGAGCACGATGCCGGTCACGATCTGGATCACCAGGGCGATGCCCGCGAGCGACCCGAAATTCCACCAATAGTTCAGGTTGCGCGGCGTCGGGTAGTCGATCAGGTGGTGATCCATGAAGCTGAAGATCGGCAGGCGGTATTCGATCCACTGCACGATCCGGTTCTGTGGAATCTGGCTCATTGCGTCCCGCCTCTCAGCCGATTTTTATGACGTCGTCTTTGACGAAGGCGTACGGCGGCAAATAAAGATTCTTTGGCGCCGGCCCCTTGCGAATGCGCGCCGCCGAGTCGTAGTGCGACCCGTGGCAGGGGCAGAACCAACCGTCGTAATCGCCGCGCGGATCGCCCGGCTTCTGGCCCAGCGGAATGCAGCCGAGATGCGTGCAGATGCCGATCGCCACCAGCCATTCGGGCTTTTGCACGCGCTCGGCGTCGGTCTGCGGGTCGCGCAGGGTGGATACGTCGACGGCGCGCGCCTCCTCGATCTCCTTTTCGGTGCGATGCCGAATGAAGATCGGCTTGCCGCGCCACACGACGGTGATGCTCTGCCCGACCGCGACCGGCGCGATGTCGACCTCGGTCGACGACAGCGCCAGAACATCGGCCGAGGGGTTCATGCTGTCGATCAGCGGCCAGACGGCCGCCGCCGCGCCCACGACCGCAACGGCGCCAGTCGCCAGATACAGAAAATCCCGCCGTGTCTCGGTCCCGCCGTCGGTGCCGCCGGGACCGCCCGCCGGCGCTGTCTCAGCCATGGTCATACCTCTTCACGTCATGCCGCCAATCGCGCGCCGTTTTTCTCACCAAATCGCCGCCTTGTCCAGGGGCGCGGCGCGAACGCCCCGTATCGGGGCGCCGTCGGCGTCTTAATCTCAAATCGCGGCGATTGCAAACCGTGGTCGAAGCGCGCTAAAGCATGATCCATCAAAACGGCACCGGCCCGCTCCCCCACCCGGCCACCCACGGGATCGTAGGATAGGGGTGGCCGGGCGGGGGAGCGGGCCGG
>CAZHDF010000188.1:0-6516 GCA_964531525.1 uncultured Alphaproteobacteria bacterium
GTCCGTCGTCTCGGCGTCTTCCGGGGCCACGGGCTTGCGCGGCGCGTCGCTTTCGTCGGGTTTGGTCATCTCCGCCCGTTCCGTTCGGCCCCATCGGCCGTTCGCGCCGCAGCGGGCGCCACCAAGGCAACGAGCGCCGCCTGATCGGGGCGCTCGGCGATCCGGACCGCGCGCCAGGGCAAGGCCCGCGCGGCGTCGGCGACGGCTTCGCTAAGGCACAGCGCCTCCGTCGCCGCGAGCGCGTCGGCAAGCCCGGCGCGCGCGACAAGCGTAACAAAGGTCCTCGCGGTGCGGGGGGAAAAAAGCATCACCCCGTCGATCGCGCCGCGCGCCAGATCCTTCGCCGTCGCGGGGGACAGCGCCTCGGCGGCGCGCGCCTCGTAGAGCACCGCGCGGCGGACGTCGAAGCCTTGCGCGCCGAGCCGTCCCGCGAGATCGCCCGCGACCGCGCTGCCCGAGACGTGCAGGAGCGCCCCGTCCGCCGCCCGGCAGCGTTCGGCGGCGAGCGCGGCGAGCGCCTCGACGTCGCCGCCGGCGACCTCGACCTCGGCGAAGCCCGCGTCGCGCGCGGCGCGCGCGGTCGCCGGGCCGACGGCGAGGACCGGTAGATCGCGCCGCGCGCTCGCTCGGGCGAAGGCGCGCGCGCCGTTGGCGCTGGTGAACAGAAGCGCCCGGACCCCCGCGAGGTCGAGCTCGGGCGACGGCAGGAAATTGATGTCGAGCATCGGCTCGACCACGGTCTCGACCCCCCGCGCGGCGAGCGCCTCGGCCAGCGCGCGGGCGTCTTCGCGCGGGCGGGTGACGAGGACGCGCGGCGGCCTATCGCCCACCGCCCTAGTCCCTCTCGATGAAACCCGGGCCGGCGGCGGCGAGCAACTCGGCGCCCGCGTCGCGGCCCATCGCCTCGCCGTCCCCGGCGCGGCCCGCGCGTCGGGTCTCGAACAACGCGGTTCCGTCGGGCCGAGCGACCAGCGCGCGGAGCGTCAGCCCGCCCGCGCCGTCGGTCTCGGCGAGCGCCGCGATCGGCGTTCGACAAGAGCCGTCGAGGGTGTCGAGCAGCGCCCGCTCGCAGCCGACCGCCCGGCTGGTGGGCGCGTGGTCGATCGCGGCGAGAACCGCGCGGGTGCGCTCGTCGTCGGCGCGGCATTCGACCCCGATCGCCCCCTGCCCGGCGGCGGGCAGCATCTCGTCGATCTCGAGCGGCACCGCGCCGACCCGCTCGGCGAGCCCCAGACGGCGCAGCCCGGCATGGGCCAAGAGCGTCGCGTCGACCTCGCCCGCGTTCAGCTTGCGCAGCCGGGTATGGACGTTGCCGCGAAACAGCACTACCCGCAGATCGTCGCGGCGGCGCAGGATCTGCGCCTGGCGCCGCACGCTCGCCGAGCCGACGACCGCGCCCTCGGGCAGCGTCGCGATCGTGGAGCCCGCGCGCGCGAGCAGCGCGTCGCGCGGGTCCTCGCGCGGCAGCATGCAGGCGATCACCATGGCGTCGGGCAACCAAGTCGGCACGTCCTTCATGGAATGGACGGCGAGGTCGATGGTCCGCGCCGCGAGCGCGCTTTCGATCTCCTTGGTGAACAGGCCCTTGCCGCCGATATCGGCGAGCGCCCGATCGCGCACCTTGTCGCCGGTGGTGCGGATGATCCTGATCTCGACCGCCCCCGGCTCGGCGAGATCGGGATGGGCGGCGATTAGGGCGTCGCGCACCGCCTCGGCCTGAAAGCGGGCGAGCGGACTACCCCGGGTTCCGATGCGCAAGGCGGGCGAACTGGTCATGGCGGAGTGAGTAATCCATGGCGCGCGGCGTGAAAAGCGTTTATTGCCCCGTGAGACACGGCAAGGGCATGATCCGTTCGACCGACATGATCGTTCTCGGCATCGAAACGAGTTGCGACGACACCTGCGCGGCGCTGGTGCGCGACGACCGCGAGATTCTCGCGAACGTCGCCCGGGGGCAAGCGGAGGCGCACGCGCCCTTCGGCGGCGTGGTGCCCGAGATCGCCGCGCGCGCCCATGTCGAGTGTCTCGACCGACTGATCGCCCGGGCGCTCGACGAGGCGACCCTCGACATGGGCGCGCTCGACGGGGTGGCGGCGACCGCCGGGCCGGGGCTGATCGGCGGCGTCATGGTCGGGCTGACCACCGCCAAGGCGATCGCCGCGGTGCGCAAGCTGCCGCTGGTCGCGGTCAATCACCTCGAAGGCCACGCGCTGACGGCGCGGCTGACCGACGACGTCGCCTTTCCCTATCTCCTCTTGCTGGTCTCGGGCGGCCATTGCCAGCTTTTGATCGTCGAGGGCGTGGGCCGCTATAGCCGCCTCGGCACCACCATCGACGATGCCGTCGGCGAGGCCTTCGACAAGACCGCCAAGCTGCTCGGCCTGGGCTTCCCCGGTGGCCCGGCGGTGGAGCGGGCTGCGCGGGCCGGCGATCCCCGGCGGTTCGCGCTGCCGCGCCCGCTGCTCGGCCGGCCGGGCTGCGATTTCTCGTTCTCGGGGCTCAAGACCGCGCTGCGTCACGCGGTCGAGGGGCTGGGCGGAACGCCCGACGAACGGACTCGCGCCGATCTCTGCGCCTCGTTCCAGGCGGCGGTCGCCGACGTGCTCGCCGAACGCACGGCGCGCGCGATCGACATCTTCCGCGACCGTTGCCCGAAGGCCCGAACCCTGGTGATCGCCGGCGGCGTCGCGGCCAACGCGGCGTTGCGCGCGCGCCTCGCCCAAGTCGCGGCCGAGGGTGGGTTCGCGCTCGTCGCGCCGCCGCCCGCGCTCTGCACCGACAACGGCGCGATGATCGCCTGGGCGGGAATCGAGCGGCTGCGTCTCGGCCTCGTGGACGGGCTCGAGACCGCGCCCCGGGCGCGCTGGCCGCTCGACCCCGACGCCGCCCCGGCCCTCGGCGCGGGCGTCAAGGCGTGAGCGTCCATATCAAGGAGTGGGCCATGATCGTCGTGATCTTCGAAGTGACCATGAAGCCCGGAAAGGCCGACGCCTATTTCGACCTCGCCGCCGCGCTGCGTCCCGAGCTCGAAAAAATCGACGGCTTCATCTCGGTCGAGCGGTTCGAATCGCTCGCCACCCCCGGCAAGTACCTCTCGGTCTCGTTCTGGCGCGACGAGGAGGCGGTCGCCGCCTGGCGGTCGCACGCCGGGCACGGCGCGGCGCAGGCGCGCGGACGTGACGAAATCTTCGCCGACTTCCGCATCCGCGTCGCCCGGGTGCTGCGCGACTACGGGCCGGAGGCGTAGCGCGGACCGGGCTCAGTCCTCGTCGAGAAAGGCGCGGTAATGGGCGGCGACCGCCTCGGCGGCGGCCTCGGCGAGGCGCGCGCCGTGATCGGCCGAGGCGAGCGAGGGATCCGAGCCGATCCGCCCGTCGGGAAAGCGGCGGCGGAAATCCTCCGGGCCGAAGATCGGCCCGCTCGGCGCGCGCGCGGGTTCGAGCGGCGCGTCCTTCTCGGCCTCGGCGTAGGCGTGGCGCGTGACCGAGATCTCGGCCGCCGTGGCGTGGCTGCCGTCGTGGTCGCCGTAAAGCTCGGCGGCGATGGCGGCGACCTCCTCGTTCGCCCACCAGTTCGTCAGCCGGCAGCGCAGCGCCGCCGCGTCGATCCCCGGTTCGGCGCGCGCGACGCCGTAGGCCTCGTAAAAGGCGGCCTGCACGGTGGGAATGTTGCCGCCGTGGCCGTTCACGAACAGAACCCGCGTAAAGCCGTGACGCGCCAGCGAGACCACGTAATCGACGACCACGCATATCAATGTCGAGGGCCGGTAGGTGATGGTGCCGGGAAAGGCCATGTGATGCTCGGCCATGCCGACGGAGATCGTCGGCGCGACCAGCGCGCCCGCGATCTCGCCCGCCCTGAGCGCGACGGTCTCGGCGCAGATCGCGTCGGTGCCGAGAACCCCGGTGGGGCCGTGCTGCTCGGTCGAGCCGATGGGCACGACGACCCCCGCCGAGCCCGCGCGATAGCGCTCGACTTCGCGCCATGTCGATAGATGAAGCCGCATGGCTCTCCCTCCCGCTCTTGCCGTTTGTCGGTCGCAGCCTAGATCATCGGAAACGAATCGGCACCGTCTAACGCCGGCCGGCGCGATTCCACGCAAGTGGAATTTGTTCTAGAGTCCGCGGCCGAACCCCTCGGAGGAGCGCCATGCTGTTCGCCATTTCCTGCATCGACAAGCCCGACCACGGCGCGGTCCGCGCCGAGACCCGGCCGACGCATCTCGACTTTCTCGAGGCGAACGCCGCGCGGATCAAGCTCGCGGGGCCGTACCTTGACGACGACGGCGAGCGCATGACCGGCAGCCTCCTGGTGATCGAGGCCGCCGACGCCGCCGAGGCGCGCGCCTTCGCCGAGGCCGACCCCTACGCCCGCGCGGGCCTGTTCGAAAGCGTCGCGATCCGCCCCTGGAAATGGACGATCGGCAAGCCGGAGGGCGCGTGAATGGCGTACTGGCTGTTCAAGTCGGAGCCCGAGGCCTATTCCTGGGACGACCTGGTCGCCGAGGGCCGCGACTACTGGGACGGGGTGCGCAACCACCAGGCCGCCGGCAACATGAAGAAGATGCGGATCGGCGATCGCGCGTTCTTCTATCATTCGGTCGGGCCGCGCGAGATCGTCGGCATCGTCGAGGTGGTCAAGGAATACTACCCCGACCCGACCGACGAGAGCGGACGCTTCGGCATGGTCGACATCGCCCCGGTCAAGCCCTTCGCGCGTCCCGTGACGCTCGCGCAGATCAAGGCCGAGCCGCGATTGTCCGAGATCGCCCTGGTGCGCCAGTCGCGGCTTTCGGTCATGCCGATCGCGCCCGAGCATTGGACGCTGATTTGCGCCATGGGCGGCGTCGAGCCGTGAGCGACGGCGGCGGCGCGGGCGCCACGGTTCTCTGCTCGCTCGACGCGATTCCGGTTCCCGGCTCGAAGGGCTTCACCCTCGGCCGGGGCGAGACGACGCGCGAGATCTTCGTCGTTCGCGACGCGAACGGCCTGCGCGCCTACGCCAACGCTTGCCCGCATACCGGCGGGCCGCTCGACTGGACGCCCGACCGCTTCCTCACCCGAGACGGCAAGACGATCCTCTGCGCGACCCACGGGGCGCTGTTTCGCATCGACGACGGCTACTGCCTGCGCGGACCCTGCGCGGGCAAATCGCTCACCCCCGTCCCGGTCGCCGTGAGGGGCGACGACATCGTCCTGATCGGCGACGACAACGGCGGCTTGCCGCGATAGACGAATCCGCCAATAATTACGGCTTCGTGTCGCCGCGCCGCGAACCACGCCGCGCGCCGGGTGGGAGTTCGGCGCGCGCGCAGACGAGAACAGAGGAGGCCATCGATCATGTCCGAGACCGTCTACCCGGTTCCCGAGGATTGGGCGAAGAACGCCTGGTGCGATAACGAGAAGTATCTCGCCATGTACAAGCGCTCGGTCGAGGACCCCGAGGGCTTTTGGGCCGAGCAGGCCGAGCGGCTCGACTGGATCGAGCGATGGAAGACGGTCAAGGACACCTCGTTCACGGGCGACGTGCATGTTCGCTGGTTCGACGGCGGCAAGCTCAACGTGAGCGCCAACTGCATCGACCGTCACCTGGAGACGCGCGGCGATCAGACGGCGCTCATCTGGGAGGGCGACGACCCGAACACGAGCGAACGCATCACCTACCGCGACCTGCACGGGCGCGTCTGCCGCTTCGCCAACGCGCTCAAGTCGCTGGGCGTGAAGAAGGGCGACCGGATCACGATCTATCTGCCGATGATCCCCGAGCTTCCGGTGGTGATGCTCGCCTGCGCGCGGATCGGCGCGGTGCATTCGGTGGTGTTCGGCGGCTTCTCGCCCGATTCGCTCGCCGGGCGCATCCTGGACTGCGATTCGACGCTCGTCATCACCTCGGACGAGGGCTTGCGCGGCGGCCGGCCGGTGCCCCTCAAGGCCAATACCGACAAGGCGCTCGAAAGCTGCCCGGCGGTCACCAACGTGGTGGTCGTCAAGCGCACCGGCGGCGACATCGGCTGGGTCGAGGGGCGCGACGTCTGGTACCACGAGCTGATGGAAAAGGCCGCGCCCGACTGCCCGGCCGAGCCCATGGACGCCGAGGACCCGCTGTTCATCCTCTACACCTCGGGCTCGACCGGCAAGCCCAAGGGCGTGCTGCACACCACCGGCGGCTATCTGGTCTACGCCGCGCTCACCCACCAATACGTGTTCGACTACCACGACGGCGACGTCTACTGGTGCACCGCCGATATCGGTTGGATCACCGGCCACAGCTACATCGTCTATGGGCCGCTCGCCAACGGCGCGATCTCGCTGATGTTCGAGGGCGTGCCCAACTATCCGAGCGTGTCGCGGTTCTGGGAGATCTGCGACAAGCACGAGGTCAACATCTTCTACACCGCGCCGACCGCGATCCGCGCCCTGATGCGCGAGGGCGACGCGCCCGTCAAGCGCACCTCGCGCCAATCGATCAAGCTGCTCGGCACCGTGGGCGAGCCGATCAACCCCGAGGCCTGGGAGT
>CAZHDF010000189.1:0-6504 GCA_964531525.1 uncultured Alphaproteobacteria bacterium
GCTCCCCCGCCCGGCCACCCAACGGGATCGTACGCTGTGGGTGGCCGGGCGGGGGCGCGGGCCGGTGCCGTCAAAACATGAAACGCTCTAGGACCGACCCGAGGCGACCGGCCGGGGCGCGGGACGACGACCGCCACGTCGAGGCGTTTCTCGAAATGCTGGTCGCCGAACGCGGCGCGGCGCGGCTGACGATCGAAGCCTACGCGCGCGATCTCGCCGATTTCACGGCCTTTCTCGCCCGGCGCGGGTGTGTGCCCGGGGAGGCCGGGCGCGAGGACATCCGCGCCTATCTCGCCGGTCTCGCCGACCGGCTGGCGCCGGCGACCACGGCGCGGCGGCTGTCCTGCCTGCGTCAGTTCTACCGCTTCCTCTACGGCGAGGGGGTCTGCGCCGACGATCCCACCGCGACGATCGAGAGCCCGCGCCGCGCGCGGCCCTTGCCCAAGGTGCTGAGCGAGGCCGAGGTCGAACGACTTCTCGATAAGGCGCGCTCCTGGCCGGGCGCCGACGGCCTGCGCCGCGCGGCGCTGATCGAGGTTCTCTACGCGACCGGGCTTCGGGTCTCGGAGCTGGTGTCGCTGCCGCTCGCCGCGGCGCGCCCGGGGGCGCGCTTCCTGGTGGTGCGCGGCAAGGGCGACAAGGAGCGATTGGTGCCGCTCGGCGAGGCGGCGGCCCGCGCGCTCGAAGCCTATCTGCCCGTTCGCCCGCGCTTCATGCCCGAGGGCGCGCGCTCGCCCTGGCTGTTTCCCTCGCGCGCCTCGGGCGGGCATCTCACCCGGCGCCGCCTCGCCCAGATGCTCAAGGAGATCGCCGCGCGCGCCGAGGTCGCGCCCGAGCGGGTCTCGCCGCATGTGCTGCGTCACGCCTTCGCGACCCATCTTCTCGACCACGGCGCCGATTTGCGCGCGCTCCAGAAGATGCTCGGCCACGCCGACATCGCGACCACCGAGATCTACACCCATGTGCTGGACGCGCGCCTCAAGGCGCTGGTCAACGAGCGCCATCCCCTCGCCACCGGCGGCGCGGCGCGCCGATCCGGCTTGACATCGCCCGGGCGGGCGCACAATTAAGGCGTCTTCCATTCGGGGAACGCGCGCCCCGCCCAAGCAAGACCCATCCAAGCAAGCCCGGAGAGTTGAGATGAGCTTTCACATCGTCGAACAGGCGACGCCCCGCCTTCACCGCAGCGAGCTCGCCGTGCCCGGCAGCCAGGTCAAGCTGTTCGAGAAGGCCGCGGCCTCGGAGGCCGACGTCGTGTTCCTCGACCTCGAGGATGCGGTCGCGCCCGACGACAAGGTCCAGGCGCGCAAGAACGTGATCGCGGCGCTCAACGACGTCGACTGGGGGGCCAAGACCGTGACCGTGCGGATCAACGGCCTCGACACCCATTACATGTACCGCGACGTGGTCGACGTGATGGAGCAGGGCGGCGACAGGCTCGACATGATCATGATCCCCAAGGTGGGCACCGCGGCCGACGTCTACGCGGTCGACATGCTGGTCACCCAGATCGAGGACGCGATGGGCTACAAGAAGCGGGTCGGCTTCTCGCTTCTGATCGAGACCGCGCTCGGCATGGCCAACGTCGAGGAGATCGCCAAGGCGAGCCCGCGCAACGAGGCGCTGCACTTCGGGGTCGCCGACTACGCCGCCTCGACCAAGGCGCGGACCACCAACATCGGCGGCGTCAATCCCGACTACGCGGTGCTCACCGACCCCGACGAGAACGGCGCGCGCGCCGTCCATTGGGGCGACATGTGGCATTACGCGATCGCGCGCATGGTGGTCGCGGCGCGCGCCGCAGGGCTGCGCCCGATCGACGGCCCGTTCGGCGACTTCAAAGACCCCGACGGCTATCGGGCCGCGGCGCGCCGCGCGGCCGCGCTCGGCTGCGAAGGCAAGTGGGCGATCCATCCCTCGCAGATCGCGCTCGCCAACGAGGTGTTCAGTCCCTCCGAGGAGGAGGTGACCAAGGCCCGGCGCATTCTCGAGGCCATGGAGCAGGCGGCCAAGGAAGGCAAGGGCGCGGTCTCGCTCGACGGGCGGTTGATCGATATCGCCTCGATCCGCCAGGCCGAGGTGCTGGTCAAGAAGGCCGAGCAGATCGCCACGCGATAGCGCATGACCGACGATCGGCGTTCGGGGGACGCGGCCTGCCGCCGCGTTCCCCTTTTGCCGATGCGCGCGCGCGACCCCTGTGGTAACTAGGGTCCGCCGCCCGGACCGTCAGGTCGGCGGTTGATCGAGGGACCGCTTTGAACGGCGCATGAACACCTATCTCGACTTCGAAAAGCCGATCGCCGAGCTCGAAGGCAAGATCAAGGAGCTCCGGCACCTCTCGGCCGGCGGCGGCGTCAACATCGTCGACGAGATCACCCGGCTTCAGGCCAAGGTCGACCGTCTTCTGCGCCAGACCTACGGCAAGCTCACGCCGTGGCAGAAGACCCAGGTCGCGCGCCACCCCGACCGGCCCCATTTCACCGATTACGTCGCCCGCCTGGTCGACGACTTCACGCCGCTCGCGGGCGACCGCGGCTTCGCCGAGGACCCGGCGATCATCGGCGGGCTGGGGCGGTTTCGCGGCCGCTCGGTGATGATCATGGGCCACGAGAAGGGCGCCGACACCGACGAGCGCATCGCGCATAACTTCGGCATGGCCCGGCCCGAGGGCTACCGCAAGGCGGCGCGGCTGATGCGGCTCGCCGACCGCTTCCAGATCCCCGTGATCACGCTGGTCGACACGCCGGGCGCCTATCCCGGCATCGGCGCCGAGGAGCGCGGCCAGGCCGAGGCCATCGCGCGCTCGACCGAAACCTGCCTCGATCTCCGCGTCGCCCTGGTCAGCGCGATCATCGGCGAGGGCGGCTCGGGCGGCGCCATCGCGCTCGCCGCCGCCAACAGCGTGCTGATGCTCGAGCACGCGATCTACTCGGTGATCTCGCCCGAGGGCTGCGCCTCGATCCTGTGGCGCAGCGCGGAGCGCGCCGAGGACGCGGCGGGCGCGCTCAAGCTCACCGCCGAGGATCTCCTCAAGTTCGGCGTCATCGACCGGATCGTGTCCGAGCCCATGGGCGGCGCGCATCGCGACCCGGCGATGGCGATCGACGCGATGGGCGACGCGATCGAGGCGACGCTCGACGAGCTCACCAAGCTGCCCGGGGGCGAACTGCGCACCCGCCGGCGCGAGAAGTTTCTCGAAATCGGCGGCACGGGGGCCGCCTGACCGTCCGCCGCGCGCGCGGCGCCAGGAACCAATCAATCGCCGGAGGGAGGAGGATGAGCCACAGGATCGAGGAATCGTCGCTCATGGCGGTCGCGCCGGGCAACGCGCGACGCCACATGCTGCACCGCTTCGGCGAGGCGGGCGCGCGGCCCAAGGCCTATCTCCAGGCGGCGCTGCACGCCGATGAAATCCCCGGCCTGCTGGTTCTTCACCACCTTCTCCGTTTGCTGATCGAGGCCGACCGCGCGGGCGCGATCCGGGGCGAGATCGTGATCGCGCCCTACGCCAACCCGATCGGGCTTTCTCAGCGCTTCTCGAGCGCGCTGCTCGGACGCTACGAGTTCGACAGCCACCGGAACTTCAATCGTGGCTTCCCCAATCTCGACGCCGCCGTGATCGCGTGCGTCGAAGGCAAGCTGGGCGGCGACGCCGAGGCCAACGTCGCCGCCATCCGCGCGGCCCTGCTGGCGCTCCTCGGCGAGATGAAGCCCGAGACCGAGATCCAGGCCCAGCGCCTGTTCCTGATGCGCAACGCGGTCGACGCCGACATCGTGCTCGACCTCCATTGCGATCTCGAGGCGGTGCTGCACCTGTTCCTGGGCGATCACCTGTGGCCCGACGCGGCGGACCTCTCGGCCCAGCTCGGCTCGGAGGCGACGATTCTTTCGGTCGATTCGGGCGGCGACCCGTTCGACGAGGCGTGTAGTCGGCCCTGGTGGGCGCTCGCCGAGCATTACGGCGACCGCTTCCCCGTCCCCGCCGCCTGTCTCTCGGCGACGGTGGAATTGCGCGGGACCGCCGACGTCGCCGACCGCTTCGCCGCTGCGGACGCCCAAAACATCTTCCGCTTCCTCCAGCGGCGCGGGCTGGTGGCGGGCGATCCCGGGCCGCTGCCCGAGGCGAAATGCGCGGCCACCCCGCTGACCGGCGTCGATCACGTCGCGGTCCCGCGCGCGGGCGTGGTGGCGTACCGCAAGGAGCCGGGCGATCGGGTCGCCGCCGGCGAGGTGGTGGCCGAGCTCGTCGATCCCGCCGCCGCCGATCCGACCCGGGCGCGCATTCCGCTGACGAGCCGCGCCTCGGGCATCCTGTTCGGCCGCGAGATCATGAAGTTCGCCCGCGCCGGAGACCGGGTCTGCAAGATCGCCGGCGCCGAGCCGCTCCCCGGCCGCGTCCCCGGCAAGCTGATGCTGGATTGACGCCGCGAGGCGCGTTCGCCGGTTCGGCGGGCCGAGCGATTCCGCGCGAGCGCGCCGCCGCCGTCAAAACCTGAAAGGCTCTATCGGTCGAAATCGACCGCGACGGTGTTGCCGCCGCTGATCACAACGCCCACCCGCTCGTCGGCGTCGGGAACGTAGCGGCCCGACAGAAGCGCGGCGAGCGCGGTCGCGCCGCCGGGCTCGGCGACGATGCGCAGGGTTTTCCACAGCGCCTCCTGGGCGTCGCGGATCGCCGCGTCGCTCACCAGGATCGAGCGGGCGACGAAGCGTTGGGCGATCGGGAACATCAGCGCGCCCACCTGCCGGGGCGCAAGCGAATCGGCGGCGATGCTGCCGGCCTCGGCCTCGACCGGGCGGCCCGCTTCGAGCGCCTTGTGAAGCGTGGGCGCGCCTTGGGGCTCGACCGCGATCACCCGCGCGCGGGTCTCGTACCAGGCGGCGACACCGCCGATCAGCCCGCCGCCGCCGACCGCGACCAGCAGGCTGTCGAGCTCGGGCGCCTGCGCCGCGAGCTCGCGGGCGAGGGTGCCCTGGCCGAGCAGGGTCTCGCGCTGGTCGTAGGCATGGACGGTGAGCGCCCCGGTTTCGGCGGCCCGGGCCTCGCTGGCGGCGAGCGCGTCGGCGTAGCGCGCGCCGCCGACCGCCAGCTCGGCGCCGTAGGCGCGGATGCGGGCGATCTTGGCGGGCGAGGAAACGGTGGGCACGAAAATATGCGCCGCCACGCCGAGCCGCATGGCCGCATAGGCCACCGCCGCGCCGTGGTTGCCGCCGGACGCGGCGACGACGCCGCTTTCCGGGGCTTCGCGGGCGAGCAGGTTGGCGAAGGCGCCGCGCACCTTGAACGCGCCCGTGTGCTGAAGCTGTTCGAGCTTGAGAGTGAGCGCAAAGGGGGCCAGACCGAAGTCGGCGCCACTCAGCGTCGCCACCGGCGTGCGACGGACATAAGGGGCGATCAGCGCGGCCGTGCGCGTGATCGCGGCCCGGTCGATCGCGGCGCTTTCCCCAGACTCGTGGGCGCTTTCCCCGGACTTCATAGGATCTCGTCGAGCACCCGGATCACGCGGTCGACCTCGGCCTCGGTGTTGTAATGCACCATCGAAACGCGGACGACGCCGCCGCGCTCGCGCAGGCCGAGCGCGTCGATGACGCGGGCGGCGTAGAAGTCGCCGGCGCCGATGCCGACGCCGCGCTTGCCCGCCTCGGCCGCGATCTCGCCCGCGTCGCGGCCCTCGACGACGAAGGAGAAGGTCGGCACCCGGCGCGCGGGATCGCCCGTGGCGCGCCCGATCACGCGAATGTCGGCGCGCGCGGCGAGGAAGTCCATGAAGCGCGCCGCGAGCCGGCCCTCATGCGCGGCGACGAGGCCGAAGCATGCGGCGAAGCGCCCGTGCAGATCGGTGTTCGAGCCCGGGAAGTGATGGGCGTGGAGGTCGTCGAAATAGGCCGCGATCCCCGACAGCGAGGCCCAGAACTCGTGGTTCGGCCCGCCCGGGTTGAGCTTGAGCGGCAGGTTCTCGTCGCCGATGAAGTAATGGTTCTGGGGCTGGGCGCGCAGGAGGTGCTCGCGCTTGCCGTAGAGCATCGCCACATGCGGGCCGTAGAGCTTGTACAAGCTGCATAGGTAGAAATCGACGTCGAGCGCGCGCACGTCGAGCGCCCGGTGGGGCGCATAGGCGACCGCATCGACGCAGGCGAGCGCGCCCGCGTCGTGGATCATGCGCACGAGCGCGGCCACGTCGTGAATCCCGCCCGTGATGTTCGAGCAATGGGTGAAGCAGACCAGCCGCGTGCGCGCGTTCAACAGGCGCGCGAGCGCGTCCGGCTCGAGCTCGGCGGTCTCGGGGTCGATTTGCCACTCGCGGATCACGACGCCGATCTCCTCGAGCCGCCGCCAGGCGCCGTTGTTGGCCTCGTGATCGAGGTTGGTCACGACCACCTCGTCGCCGGGCTGGAGCCAGGGCCGGATCGCGTGCGAAAGCACGTAGACGTTCATGGTCGTCGACGGGCCGATGACGATCTCGTCCGCATCGGCGTTGATCATGGCGGCCATCAGGCGCTGGC
>CAZHDF010000190.1:0-6481 GCA_964531525.1 uncultured Alphaproteobacteria bacterium
ATCACCGATTACTATCCCCACCAACCCCCTTTCGCAGAGGTCTCCTCGATGGGGGTGGGTGGGGGTGGGGACGGGAGCGCGGTCCGGGGATACGAGAAGCGCCGATTCCATCAAAAGACATCGGGCTCTGAGGCCGACGCGCGATCCGCGCCGATTTGGTCGATCGCGCTCAGCCCTCGGCGATGACCCGGGCGGCGGGGAAGCGGACGGTGACGGTGGTGCCGTGGCCGACCTCGCTCGACAGGTCGAGCTCGCCGTCGTGGAGGTCGACCAGCGACTTGGTCAGCGGCAGGCCGAGCCCGGTGCCCTCGTAGCGCCGCGCGAGCGTGCTGTCGACCTGGCCGAAGGGCGCCATCACCGCCGCCATGTCCTCCTGGGCGATGCCGATGCCGGTATCGGCGACGCAGATCGCCAGGCGGCCGTCGCGCTCGATCCGCGCGGTGGTCGTGACCGAGCCGCCCTCGGGCGTGAACTTGACCGCGTTCGACAGCAGGTTGATCAGGATCTGCTTGACCTTGCGCTCGTCGGCGCGAAGCCTCGGCAGGCGGTCGGCGACCTCGACCACCAGGGTCACGCCGCCGCGCTCGGCGCGTTCCTTCACGAGCCGGAGGCAGCGCTCGATCGTGTCGGCGACGTCGACCTCGCCCTCGGCGAGGCTGAGCTTGCCGGCCTCGGCCTTGGAGACGTCGAGCACGTCGTTGATCAGGCTGTAGAGATGCTCGCCGCTGTCGTGGATGTCCTTGATGTAGTCCTTGTACTGCTCCGAGCCGATGGGGCCGAACATCTCGTCGCGGATGATCTCCGAGAAGCCGATGATCGCGTTGAGCGGCGTGCGCAGTTCGTGGCTGATATTGGCGAGGAACTCGGATTTCGCCCGGTTCGCGACCTCGGCCGCCTCGCGGGCCTCGCGCGAGGTCTCCTCGGCGCGGCGCAGGGCCTCCTCGCGCTCCTTGAGCGCGGTGATGTCGGTGCGCAGGCAGACGGTCGAGCCGTCGTCGGTGCGTCGGTCGCTGACCTTGAGCCAGCGCCCGTCCTTGAGCCGCAGCTCGTAGGGCGCGCCCGGCTCCTTGTGGCGCTCGATCTCGGCGGCGATCCAGCTTTCGACCCGGCCCTCGGCGTCGACGAACTCGCCGCGCTCGGCCCCGGCGCGGATCAGGGTCTCGAAGGGAACCCCGGGCTCCATCAGATCGGCGATCGCCGGATGGTACTCGCGGAACCGGCTGTTGCAGATCACCAGCCGGTCGTGGCGGTCGAACAGGGCGAAGGCCTCGGAGCTGCTCTCGATCGCATGGGCGAGCCGGGTCTGGGCGCTGGTGGCGCGTTCCTCGGCCTCGATCTGGGCGGTGATGTCGCTGCCCGTGCCGCGATAGCCGCGGAAGGTGCCCGTGTTCGCGTCGAAGATCGGCATGCCGCTCATGCGGCACAGGCGGCGGCCGCCGTCGGAGGCGGTGACGTGGAACATCGCGTCGCGGAACGGGGTGCGGGTGGCGTTGTCGATGCGCGCGCCCTCGCCGGTGAAGGCGCCGAGGTCGAACAGGTTGGTGCCGAGCAGAAGCCGCGGGTGGAGGCCGAAGACCTCCATCACCCGGGCCGAGACATAGGTGAAGTTGAAGGTGGCGTCGACTTCCCAGACCCAGTCCGAGACCAGCCGCGTGATGTCGTCGAAGCGGTCGCGAATCTGTTCGGCGCGCTCGGCGATCAGGTGCTCGCGGGTGACGTCGAAATAGATCCCGCCAATCGCGGCGAGGGCGCCGTCGTCGTCGAAGATCGGAAAATGGCGCGAGCGCAGGTGCCGCGCCTTGCCCGCGATCGTGACGGTCTCGTCGAGCTCGACCACGTCGCGCTCGCCGATCACCCGGTCGATCGCCCGCGCCGAGATGATCCCGCCGGCGGGCGTTTCCCCGTCGTCGCCGGTTCGCTCGATCGCGTCGGCGAGCTCGCGGTAGGCGTCGTTCGCGTAGAGCAGCTCACCCGCCAGCCCGGTCAGGTAGGTCGGCGCCGACTGGCTCAGGAGCGCGTGCTCGAACCCGGCGGGCGAGCCCGTCTCGACGCGGTTTTCGGCGACGGCCGCGAAAGCGGGCGATCCGGTGCGAAGCTCCTGGACGACGCGATTGCCGGCCGGTCCCGGTCCGGCCTTGCGCATGCCCATCCTCGCCCTATGCCTCCTCGATCTGTCTCAGCGCATCCTGGTAGTCTGCATCACGACGCCACCGGTTGGCTACGGCGTTTGCTTGGCCGCGTTCGACGCGATCGAAGAATTCGGTCACGCGCGCGAGATCGCGGGGGTCGAATCCGCCGCCCTTGCCCGAGGCGTCGCGCGTGAGCTGGAAGATCGTGGCATAGGTCGCGCGTTCGAACCCGGCGGCGCGGCAGGCGACCGCGAGTCCCTCGCCGCCCGGCTCGTAGAGCAGCCGGCGGGTCAACGTCGGCGCCAGCTTCACGGCCTGGGCGAAGCAGGCCTCGAACAGGTGGATCTCGCCGCCGCGCAGGGTCTCGATTAGGAATTCCTCGGTCAGCTCGCCGCGTTCGCTCATCTTCCGGGCGAAGGCCGTCGCCTCGTCGCCCTTGATGCCCCTGGCCTTGGCCTCGGCCTCGTCCTTCTCCATGACGTTCTGCACCGCGCCCTCGACCATGTCGTCGATCTCGGTCGGGTCGAGGTTGTAGGTCTGCACGATATGCTGGCGCAGCGCCGCCGATACCCACCAGTACATCTTGCGGGCGAGATCGGCGGGCAGGTCCTCGCGATGCAGCAGCGGGTTCTGGAAGGTGTCCACGCGCTTCGATTCGGCGACCAGGTATTCCATCAGGCTCCGCGAGATCGCGGCGTCGCCGTTGCGCAGAAGCGTGGTGATTACGTCGGTATCGCCGGTATCGACCAGGGCCTGGGAGACGTCCTCGGAGATGTCCCGGCGCCGCGCGATGGCGAGCTGATGGGCCTGGGTACGGTGCTGAATGACCTCGATCAGGTCGATGTCCTCGAGGATCTTGCAGTCGACCAGAATGGGATGGGCGACCTCGATTTCGTCGTTGGCCAACGCGACCACGAGATCGCGCGGCGCGTCGGCGCGCTGGGCCATGCGCTCGGCGAGCTCCTTGCGCACCGAACGCTCGACGTCGGCGACCAACTTGCGCAGAATCTCGCCCATCAGCACGCGCTCGCGGTCGTTGAGCGTCTCGCCGGCATCGAGAAACAGGTCGCGCACGGTCGCGAACAACGCCCGCCGACCCGCCTTCGACTTCTGCCGGGCGAGGTCGATCAGCGAGTCGAGATCGGGGCCTCCGTGGTCCCGAAGCTTCAGCGCCGACTTCTGGGCCATGCTCGCCCCACCTCCGCAATGACCGATTGTTCCCGGCCATGTTTCCCCGGACCGGGTCCCGCGGGCACCGGCGTCGCCGCGCGATCCGGGTGTGATCGCCGGTCCTGTTCCAGCCTTTCAAAGAGGGGTTAAGAATTGGCTAACTACATCTGAACACGGCGCCTCGCGATCCGCGCGCGGGATAGAAAAAAGCGCCACTTTCGACGGTAATGGGCCGTTCCGTGAAAGGTTCGCCCCGTGGGGTGGTTTCGGCGGGCGATCGCGCCCGGTCATCGAAATCGTTCCTGGAATCGCCGCGTAAGGCCGACGTCCAAGGCTGGCGGCGCCGGCGCATGTCCGCTACTGTACGGGCATGATCCCTTGGGGGATTCTCGGGGGCTCCGGAAGGAGCCGGGTGCCGCGTGGAGTCGAGGCGTGATCGGTCGAATACTTTTAGGCGCGGCGCTTTTGCTTTGCTTGCCGGGAATCGATCCCGCCGCCGCCCAGTCGGCGCAAGGGGCGTCCGCCGCGCAAGATGCCGAAAAACCGCCGCGCCAGACCTACGGCGAGGCCATGGGCTGGTACGAGACCCAGGCCCGGCGCGGCTATCCGCGCGCCCAGTATCTTTTGGGCTACATGTACGAGACCGGCCTGCGCGGCGCGCCCGATCCGGCGGCGGCGCGCGCGTGGTACCGCAAGGCCGCGCGCCAAGGCGAGGCGCGCGCCGCCTTCCGGCTCGCCGAGATGCTCCGCGCCGGGCGCGGCGGTCCGGTCGACATGGACGGCGCGCTGCGTTTCTACCGTCTCGCCGCCGAGCGCGGGCACGTGGGCGCGCAATCGACGCTCGGCTATCTCCTGGCGGTCGGCAAGGAAGTCGCGCGCGACGACGCCGAGGCGTATCTCTGGCTCACGCTCGCGGCGCGCGCGGGCGACGCCGCGGCGGCCGAGAATCGCGCCCGGCTCCTCGAATACATGACGCCCGAGTCGCGCGTGGCCGGCGAACGCCTGGTTCGCGACTACCGACCCAAGGGATAGATCGAGTTTCCGTTTTCCGCCGGGTTTTCTTGTTCGGACGCGACGGGGGGGCGTGGGCCGGTGCCGATTCACTTCGAATAAAGACAGGCTCAGCCCACCTGGAAGCCGTGGGCGTAGGGGTCGCGGTCGTCGACGAAGATCGTGTTCAGCCCGGTGATCCGCGCCCAGCCCTCGATGCTTGGGACAATGGCATCGAGATCGCCGACCCGGGCGCGGCCCTCGACCCGGCCGCGGAACAGGCTGCCGATGATGCTCTCGTGGACGAAGTCCTGGCCGACCTCGAGCGCGCCCCGGGCGACGAGCTGCGCCATGCGCGCCGAGGTTCCCGTGCCGCAGGGCGAGCGGTCGATGGCATGGTCGCCGTAGAACACCGCGTTGCGGGCGTCGGCCTCCGCATCGCGCGCCGCGCCGGTCCACATGATATGGGTGACGCGGTTGATCGATGGGTCCTCGGGATGGACGAAATCGCCGGTTTCGTTGACCCGGCGGCGGACCTCGGGGCTCAGGCGCAGGATGTCGGCCAGCGCGATGCGGTCGAGGCCGGGGTAGTTCTCCTGCTCCTCGATGATCGCGTAGAAGTTTCCGCCGTAGGCGACGTCGACCGTCAGCGGCCCGAGGCCCTCGATCTCGATCGTAATCCCCGCGCGGTAGAGGAACGAGGGCACGTTGGTGATGCGCACCGCCTCGACATGCTCGCCGCGCTCGACGTAATGCGCCGTCACCACGCCCGCGGGCGTGTCGAGCCGCAGGACGCCGGGCTCGCGGGGGACGGCTAGGCCGCGCTCGATCGCCACGGTGACCGTGCCGATGGTTCCGTGCCCGCACATCGGCAGCGACCCCGAGGTCTCGATATAGACGAGGCCGAGGTCGCAGTCGTCGCGGGTCGGCGGGTAGAGGATGCTGCCCGACATCATGGCGTGGCCGCGCGGCTCGAACATCAGGCTCGTGCGTATCCAGTCGTAGCGGGCGATGAAGTCCTGGCGGCGTTCGCTCGCGGTCGCGCCCGACAGCGCCGGCGCGCCGCCCGCGACCACCCGGACCGGATTGCCGCAGGTATGGGCGTCGATGCAGAAGAAGGTATGGCCCGCCATGGTCGCCTCGTCGCCGCCGTCGCGCCGACCCAGGATCGGCCAATCGGCGCGCCCGCGCAAGCACCGGGCGAAGGCGGGGGCGGGTCGATTTCCCGGGGGCGGAAAATGCGCTAGCCTCGCGGGCAAGGCCGGGGGAAGAGGCCAGGGCGAGGAGGAAACACCGATGGCGCGTTCGCGCGCGATCGTCGCGGCTGTCGTGCTCGTGGCGGGGCTGCTCGCGACGGATGGCGCGGGCGTCGCGGCGACTCCGGACGAGGGTTTGCGCGCCCGGCTCGCGCAGCTTCCCCGCGCCGAGCCCCGCGCGCGCGTTCGCGTGACGGTCGATCAGGCTTACGGCTACACCCTGCTCGGCTCCCGCGAGACGCGCTCTCTCGCGGGGCTGCGCCTACCGTTCGCGCGCGTCGCCGGCGATCTTCTCCGCGCCGCCGGACTGGCCGTAGTTTCGGGCGAGGGGGGCGGCGAAGTCGCCGCGACCCTCGAAATCCACGCCCGGGGCCAGGCGTTCGCGCGCCGCTACGCCGAAATGAAGGGAGCCGATCTTTACGTCGGCGCGGCGCTCGCGGGCGAGATCGTCTATCGCGTGGCGGGCTTCGCGCCCTGGCGGACGCCGTTCGCCGGCCGGGTTTCGCCGCCCCTCGATCTCGCCGTCAACCTCGGCTACGAGCGCCCCGAGAACGCGCCGTTCGCGCGCGCCTTCGCGCTCTACGCCTCGTTCCTGCCGCGCATTCTCCAGGTGGTCGGCGCGGCCCATGGGCCGCGCGCGCTGATCGTCGCGCTCGACGCCGACGACGCCGCGCTGCGAAGCGCGGCGGCGCGCGCCCTCGGCGAACTCGGCGACGCGGCCGCGGTCGGGCCGCTGGTCGCGGTGCTCGACGATGGCGGGGACGACGACGAGCTGCGCCGCCAAGCCGCCTGGGCGCTCGGCCGACTGGGCGACGCGGCGGCGATCGCGCCGCTTCGCCGGGCGCTCGGCGACCGCTCCGCCGACGTGCGCTGGTTCGCCGCCTGGGCGCTCGCCCAAATCACCGGCGCGCCGATCGGCGAGACGCTGGCGGACGA
>CAZHDF010000191.1:0-6479 GCA_964531525.1 uncultured Alphaproteobacteria bacterium
CGCTGTTCGAGAAGTTCGAGGAGCAGCGCGAGGCGACCTTCGTGCGCAACGGCGAAGGGCTCCGGATCGAGCGCCGGGGCACCCGGTCGGGCCACCAGTACCGGCTGCTCGGCCACTCCCACGACAAGGCGATCGCGGTCGAGCCCTATCTCATCACCCTGACCCAGGAATCGGAGATTTTCCCCTACTTCCAGCATTCGGGGATCGAGTTCCTGTACATGCTCGACGGCCGCATGGGCTACCGCCACGGCGACCGGGTCTACCACATGGCGCCCGGGGATTCGCTGTTCTTCGACGCCGACGTGCCCCACGGCCCCGAGACCCTCGATTCGCTGCCGATCAACTTCCTTTCCATCATCGTCTACCCCCAGGGCGGCGAGCGATAGCCGGTTTTTTCCTCGGAGCAGACCAGCGCCGGCCGAACCCGAAGCGGATCGTTCCAACCCGCTGATTTTACAGAGCGAATAATCGCCGCCCTTCGCCCCGGCGCAGGCGTCGCCCTGTATCGGGATTTTCATGATATGAAATTTTTATTCTGCGTATTGCATATTCGCGCGGACTGCCCTAGAGTCTTCTCCACCTAAGTGGAATCGCGCCAGCCCGGCAAAACGTGAGACGCCCTGGCTCTTAACGGACGCGCGAAGAGACGCGGCGCGCCGACCCGGAGATCAGCAAGCATGTGTGGAATCGTTGGGCTTTTCCTGAAGAACCCGGCCCTTCGACCGAGCCTCGGCCGCCGGTTCGAGACCATGCTGATCGGCATGTCCGAACGCGGCCCCGATTCGGCCGGCTTTGCGATCTACCACGACCCGGCGGGGTCGGGCGCGTGCAAGCTCACCCTTTTCCACCCCGACGAGAGCTACCCTTGGCGCGAGATGGGCGGCCGGCTGTCCGAGGCCCTCGACGCCGAGGTCGAGGTCGTCCACAAGGCCAACCACGCCGTGCTCCGCATCGAGGCGGCGGACGCGCCGGCGCGGGCCTGGGTCGCGCGTCATCACCCCGAGGTCCGCATCATGGGCTGGGGCCAGGCGATGGAGGTCTACAAGGACAAGGGACTGCCCCGCGAGGTCGCCGCCAAGTACGGGATCGCCACCATGGCCGGCAGCCACGCGATCGGGCACACCCGGATGGCGACCGAGAGCGCGGTGACGACCGAGCACTCGCACCCCTTCACCGCCGCCGCCGACATGTGCCTGGTGCACAACGGCTCGCTCAGCAACTACAACCGGCTGCGCCGCTGGCTCGAGCGCCAGGGCCTCGCCTTCGAGACCGACAACGACAGCGAGGTCGCGGCCCGTTACTTCGCCTATCGGCTCGCCGAGGGCGCGAGCCTCACGCAAGCGATGGAGGCCGGGCTCAAAGACCTCGACGGCTTCTACACCTTGGCCATGGGCACCCGAGACGGCTTCGCGGTCCTGCGCGACGGCATCGCCTGCAAGCCGGCCGTGCTTGCCGAGACCGACGATTGGGTGGCGATGGCCTCCGAGTTCCGCAGCCTCGCCGACCTTCCCGGAATCGATACGGCGAAGGTCTGGGAGCCCGAGCCCGCCAAGATCTACACCTGGACCCTGAAGGACGCCGCGTGATTACCGTCGACCTGGCCGAAACGCCCTTGCGCGAGCTCAATGCGCGGCTGCATGCGCTCGCGCCCGACACCAAGGAACGCCGCTGGCGGATTCTCAACCCGCGCGGCCAGCACGCCATCGCCGCCGGCCTGACGGCGCCGATCGAGGTCGTGATCGAAGGCCCGGTCGGTTACTACTGCGCCGGCATGAACAAGGAGGCGACGGTCATCATCAACGGCCACTGCGGCTGGGGGGTGGCCGAGAACATCATGTCGGGCGTGGTGCGGGTGCGCGGCAACGCCTCCGAATCGGCCGCCGCCTCGGGCCGCGGCGGGCTGGTCGTCATCGAGGGCGACGCGAGCTCGCGCTGCGGAATCTCGATGAAGGGCGTCGACATCGTGGTCGGCGGCTCGGTCGGGCACATGAGCGCTTTTCTCGCCCAGGCGGGCCATCTGGTGGTCTGCGGCGACGCCGGCGACCACCTCGGCGACTCGATCTACGAGGCGATTCTCTACGTCCAGGGCAAGGTCGGCAGCCTGGGCGCCGACTGCATCGAGAAGGAGATGACGCCCGAGCATCTCGAAACCCTGAGCGGGCTGCTCGAGCGCGCAGGGATCGACGCCGATCCGGCGCGGTTCCGCCGCTACGGCTCGGCCCGCCAACTCTATCACTTCCATGTCGATCGCGCCGATTCCTACTGAGCGCATGCCGCGCCGAGGCGCGCGCGATCCAGGAGGCCGCCATGACCGTTGATCCCCGCACGTTGCGTCCCTCGGCGAGCTTTCCCCCCGAAGTGCTCGCCGAAATTCACCGCGCCGCCGACCAGGGGCTCTATGAGATCCGCGGCTTCGGCGCCAAGCGCAAGCTGCCGACCTTCGACGATCTCGTGTTCCTGGGCGCGTCGATGTCGCGCTACCCGCTCGAAGGCTATCGCGAGCGCTGCGGCACCGACGTGGTGCTCGGCACCCGTTTCGCCAAGAAGCCGATCGAGCTCAAGATCCCGATCACCATCGCCGGCATGAGCTTCGGCGCGCTCGGCGCGCACGCCAAGGAGGCGCTGGGGCGGGGCGCGAGCGAGATGGGCACCTCGACCACCACCGGCGACGGCGGCATGACCGAAGAGGAGCGCCAAGCCTCCAAGATCCTGGTCTATCAGGTGCTGCCTTCGCGCTACGGCATGAACCCCGACGATCTGCGCCGCGCCGACGCGATCGAGGTCGTCGTCGGCCAAGGGGCGAAGCCCGGAGGCGGCGGCATGCTGCTGGGCCAGAAGATCACCGAGCGAGTCGCCGGCATGCGGACGCTTCCCGTCGGCATCGACCAGCGCAGCGCCTGCCGGCACCCGGACTGGACCGGCCCCGACGACCTCACCATCAAGATCCAGGAGCTGCGCGAGATCACCGATTGGGAGAAGCCGATCTACGTCAAGATCGGGGCGACGCGGACGGCTTACGACGTCGCGCTCGCGGTCAAGGCGGGCGCCGACGTGATCGTGCTCGACGGCATGCAGGGCGGCACCGCCGCGACCCAGGACGTGTTCATCGAGCACGTCGGCATTCCGACCCTGCCGGCGACGCGGCTGGCGGTCGAAGCGTTGCAGGAGCTCGACATGCACCGCAAGGTGCAGCTCATCGTCTCGGGCGGGATCCGGACCGGGGCCGACGCCGCCAAGGCGCTCGCGCTCGGGGCCGACGCGGTCTCGATCGGGGTCGCGGCGATGATCGCGCTCGGCTGCAACCGGCCGATCTACGAGGAGGACTACGCCGCCCTCGGCACCGCGCCCGGCTACTGCCATCACTGCCACACCGGCCGCTGCCCGGTCGGCGTCGCGACCCAGGATCCCGAGCTCGAAGCCCGGCTCAAGCCCGAGCAGGGGGCGCGCTGGCTCAGGAACTACCTCACCACCATGGTGCTCGAGATCCAGACCCTGGCGCGGGCCTGCGGCAAGAGCCACGTCCACAACCTCGAGCCCGAAGACATGGTGGCGCTGACCATCGAGGCGGCGGCGATGGCGGGCGTCCCGCTCGCCGGCACCGATTGGATTCCCGGCCGCAGCCGGGATCTCTGAGCATGGACTCTGCGCGCGAAGGTCAAGGGAAAGAACCTTTCGGTCAATTAATTTCTTGCTCTAGGGTATAAAGTGTTGCTCTAGGGTATAAGGCCTGCGGGGAGGGGGCGCGGACGAAATGCGATGCGCGCTGGGGCTGCATCGCCGCCCTGACCGCCGGGACCACAGGGGTTTGACTTCACCGACGGGAGAGAATGCCATGGCCGCTGATCTCGCGAAGATCGCAAAAGAAAAGGGGATCAAGTACTTCTTCATCAGCTTCGTCGATCTGTTCGGGGTGTTGCGCGCCAAGCTGGTGCCCGCCGCCGCCATCGCCGAGATGCAGAGCGAAGGCGCGGGCTTCGCCGGCTTCGCGAGCTGGCTCGACATGACCCCGGCGCACCCCGACATGTTCGCGGTGCCCGATCCCGACAGCCTGATCCAGCTTCCCTGGCGGCCCGAGGTGGGCTGGCTCGCGAGCGATTTGTGGATGGACGGCAAGGAGGTCGAGCAGTGCCCGCGGGTGGTGCTCAAACGCCAGATCGCCGCCGCCGCCGCCAAGGGCTATCGCATGAAGAGCGGCGTCGAGTGCGAGTACTTCCTGGTCAACCCCGACGGCACCGCGATCTCGGACGAGCGCGACACCCAGGCCAAGCCCTGCTACGACCAGGCGGCGCTGATGCGGCGCTACGACGTGATCACCGAGATCTGCGACGCCATGCTCGCGCTCGGCTGGGGGCCGTACCAGAACGATCACGAGGACGCCAACGGCCAGTTCGAGATGAACTGGGATTACGACGACTGCCTGCGCACCGCCGACCGGCACGTCTTCTTCAAGTTCATGGCCAAGACCATCGCCGAGAAGCACGGCCTGCGCGCGACCTTCATGCCGAAGCCTTTCGCCAACCTCACCGGCAACGGCTGCCACGCCCATGTCTCGCTGTGGGACGAGGCGGGCGAGACCAACCTGTTCCTCGACGAAAGCGACGAACTCGGCCTGTCGAAGCTCGCCTACCACTTCCTCGGCGGGATCATGCACTCGGCCGATTCGCTCGCCGCGATCTTCAATCCCACCGTCAACAGCTACAAGCGGATCGACGCTCCGACCACGGTCTCGGGCGCGACCTGGTCGCCGAATGCGATCAGCTACTCGGGCAACAACCGCACCCACATGATCCGGGTTCCGGGTCCGGGGCGCTTCGAGTTCCGGCTCATGGACGGGGCCGCCAACCCCTATCTCTTGCAGGCGGGCGCGCTCGCCGCCGGGCTCGACGGCATCGAGAACGAACGCGATCCCGGCAAGCGTCTCGACATCAACATGTACGAGGACGGCCATCGCATCAAACGGATCAAGCGCCTGCCGCTGAACCTTTTGGACGCGATTCGGCTGCTCGACCGCAACAAGGTGGTTCGCGCCCGACTCGGCGACGCGTTCGTCTCGGCCTATGTCAAGCTCAAGCTCGACGAGTGGAGCCGGTATTCGCGGACCCTGACCGAGTGGGAGCGCGAGAACACCCTCGACTGCTGAGGGCCGTTCGCGGCGGCGGCGCGGCGCTCTGCGCCCGGTGATCCCGTGATCGTCGTCTTCGGGTCGATCAACCTCGACCTCGTGGTCCGCGTGGACCGCCTGCCGCGGCCGGGCGAGACCGTGCTTGCGCCGACCTACGACGCCGTGCCCGGCGGCAAGGGCGCGAACCAAGCGGTCGCGGCGGCGCGGGCGGGCGCGCGGGTCGCCATGGTCGGTTGCGTCGGCCGCGACGGCTTCGCCGACGCGGCGCTCGTCGAGCTCCGCGCGGCGGGGGTCGACCTCGCCGGCGTTAAGCGGGTCGCCGCGCCGACCGCCTGCGCGATGGTCTGCGTCGACGCGGAAGGCCGCAACCAGATCGCGGTCGCGAGCGGGGCCAACCGCGAAACGCGCGCCGACCAGCTCGCCGCCGCCGCGCTCGGCCCCGAGGTCACCCTCGTCCTCCAGCTCGAGATCGACCCCGAGGCCAACTGGGAGGCGGTCCGCCGCGCGCGCGACGTCGGGGCGCGGATCGTCATGAACGCGGCGCCCGCCGCCCCGGCGCCCGCCGAGACCTTGCGTCGGATCGACTATCTGGTGATGAACGAGATCGAGGCCCCGGCGCTCGCCCGGGCGGCGCTCCCCGGCGCGGCCGGAGAAGACCCGATCGCGGCGGCCGCGGCGCTCGCCCGCGCCTTCGATCTCGCGGCGATCGTCACCTTAGGGGAGGCCGGCGCGGTCGCCTTCGCCGGCGGCGAACGGTTCACGATCGGAGCGCTTGACGTGCGGGTCGTGGACACAACCGCCGCGGGCGACGCCTTCACCGGCGCGCTCGCCGCCGCGCTCGATTCGGGCTGCGCCCTCGCCGACGCGCTCCGCCGGGCGAGCGTCGCCGGCGGGCTCGCCTGCGAGACCGCGGGCGCGCAGCCAAGCCTCGCGAACGAGCGCGCGATCGAGGCCGCTTTGCCCCGTCTTCCGCCGCCCGAACGCGAGGCCGCGCCTACTCGGGCTTGAACTCGATCTTCTGAAGATACGTCTTCACGGCCGCATCGGCGGCGACCACCTCGTCGACGAACAACCCGATAAGCTCTTCCACGCGCTGCTCGGCGCGGGCCTCTTCGTCCCGGCAAGCGTCGGCCAGAACGCGCGCCTTCTCGAACAGCTCCTTGTGGCATTTGCGGTGCGCCTCGAAGCGGGCCTCTCCATAGCCGAGTTCGATCAATACCGCCTCTTCGTCGCTGAAGTGCCGTTTCAGGAGATCGAGAAACCGGTCCACTGCCGCAAGGATCGATTCGCTGTTGCCCCGGATCGCGTCCCTTAAACTTTCCAGCGAATCCAACAGCGCCTGGTGCTGCGAATCGAT
>CAZHDF010000192.1:0-6473 GCA_964531525.1 uncultured Alphaproteobacteria bacterium
GCGTGGCGTCTGAACGCCCGACGGGCCGAAGGCCCGGCGGAAAAAAACCGGTTACGCGCGTCGCCGCTCGCTTTCGCGGCCCATGTACTCGGCGAGATAGCGTCCGGTGTGGCTTTCGGCCACGCCCGCGATATGTTCGGGCGGACCCTCGGCGACGATGCGCCCGCCGCCGTCGCCGCCCTCGGGGCCGAGATCGACGATCCAGTCGGCGGTCTTGACGACCTCGATGTTGTGCTCGATCACGACCACGGTGTTGCCGGTCTCGACTAGCGCGTGGAGGACCTCGAGAAGCTTGCGCACGTCCTCGAAATGGAGACCCGTGGTCGGCTCGTCGAGGATGTAGAGCGTGCGCCCGGTCGCGCGTCGCGACAGCTCCTTCGAGAGCTTGATCCGCTGGGCCTCGCCGCCCGAGACCGTGGTCGCCGGTTGGCCGATGCGGATGTAGCCGAGGCCGACGCGCTGAAGCGTGAGCAGCTTGTCGCGGATCGACGGGATGGCCTTGAAGAAGCCCACGCCCTCGTCGACCGTCATGTCGAGAACGTCGGCGATCGACTTGCCCTTGAAGCGGACCTCCAGGGTCTCGCGGTTGTAGCGCTTGCCCTTGCAGACGTCGCATTGGACGTAGATGTCGGGCAGGAAGTGCATCTCGATCTTGATCAACCCGTCGCCCTGGCAGGCCTCGCAGCGCCCGCCCTTGACGTTGAACGAGAAGCGCCCGGGTTTGTAGCCGCGCGCCGCCGCTTCCGGCAGCCCCGCGAACCAGTCGCGAATTGGAGAGAAGGCGCCGGTGTAGGTCGCCGGGTTCGAGCGCGGCGTGCGCCCGATCGGCGATTGATCGATGTCGATCACCTTGTCGAGATATTCGAGCCCCTCGATGCGCTCGAAGGGACCGGGGTGGAGGTGGGCCTTCATCAACTGCTTGGCGAGGGCCTTGTAAAGCGTCTCGATGATCAGGCTCGACTTGCCACTGCCCGAAACCCCGGTGATGCAGGTCAGCGTGCCGAGCGGAATATGCGCGGTGACGTTTTGTAGGTTGTGGGTCGCGGCGCCGATGATGGTCAGCTGCTGCGCCCCGCGCCCCGTGCGCCGGGCCTCGGGCAGGGGAATTGCGCGCCGGCCCGAAAGATACTGCCCGGTGAGGCTTTCGCCGCTGGCCATGATGTCGGCGGGGCGGCCCTGGGCGACGATATGGCCGCCGTGCTCGCCGGCGCCGGGGCCCATGTCGATCACATGGTCGGCCGAAAGGATCGCTTCCTCGTCATGCTCGACCACGATCACGGTATTGCCGAGGTCGCGCAGCCGCTTAAGCGTCGCGAGCAGGCGGCCGTTGTCGCGCTGGTGAAGGCCGATCGACGGCTCGTCGAGGACGTAGAGCACCCCCGTGAGCCCCGATCCGATCTGCGAGGCGAGGCGGATGCGCTGGCTTTCGCCACCCGAAAGCGTGCCCGAGCGCCGCGAGAGCGTCAGGTATTCGAGCCCGACGTTGACCAGAAAGCCGAGGCGCTCGTTGATCTCCTTGAGGATGCGCCGGGCGATCTCGCGCTGCTTGGGCGTCAGCTTGGCGTCGAGCGCGGCGAACCATTCCGCCGCCCGGGCGATCGAGAACGCCGTGACCTCGCTGATATGGAGCCCGTCGATCTTGACCGCGAGCGCCTCGGGCTTGAGGCGGTGCCCCTCGCAGGTCTCGCAGGGCGTCGCCATCTGGTAGCGGCCGAGCTCCTCGCGCACCCAGGAGCTGTCGGTCTCTCGCCAGCGCCGCTCCATGTTGGGGATCACGCCCTCGAAGGGCCGCGTGTTGGAATATTTGCGCACCCCGTCGTCGTAGGAGAACTTGATCGGCGTCTCGCCCGAGCCATAGAGGATCGCCGCGCGCACGTCCTCGCGCAGTTCCTCCCAGGGCGTGGTCGTCGAGACCTCGAAATGCCGCGCGAGGCTGTCGAGCGTCTGGGCGTAATAGGGCGAGGACGAGTTGCGCCACGGCGCGATCGCTCCCTCGCGTAGGCTGCGCCCCGGATCGGGGACGATCAAATCCGGGTCCATGCGGAGCTGGCTGCCGAGGCCGTCGCAGCTCGGGCAAGCGCCATAGGGGTTGTTGAACGAGAACAGCCGGGGCTCGATCTCGTCGATGGTGAAGCCCGAGACAGGGCAGGCGAACTTGGCCGAAAACGTCGTGATCTCGCCGGTCTCGGCGTTTTCCGCCTGGGCGATGCCGTCGGCGAGGCCGAGCGCGGTCTCGAGGCTGTCGGCGAGCCGGTTGCCGAGTCCCTCGCGCACCACCACGCGGTCGACCACCACGGCGATCTCGTGCTTGCGCTTCTTGTCGAGCGCCGGGGCCTCGTCGATCGGATAGATCGTCCCGTCGATCTTGACCCGCTGGAAGCCGCGCTTCATCAGGGCGGCGAGCTCCTTGCGGTACTCTCCCTTGCGGCCACGCACGATCGGCGCGAGCAGATAGAGCCGCGTGCCCTCCTCCATGGCGAGGATGCGATCGACCATCTGGCTCACGGTCTGACTCTCGATCGGCAGTCCGGTCGCGGGCGAGTAGGGGACGCCCACGCGCGCGTACAGAAGGCGCATGTAGTCGTAGATCTCGGTCACCGTGCCGACGGTCGAGCGCGGGTTCTTCGAGGTCGTCTTCTGCTCGATCGAGATCGCCGGCGAGAGGCCGTCGATCGAATCGACGTCGGGCTTCTGCATCAGCTCGAGGAACTGGCGGGCATAGGCCGACAGGCTCTCGACATAGCGGCGCTGGCCCTCGGCGTAGACGGTGTCGAAGGCGAGCGACGATTTCCCCGATCCCGACAGCCCGGTGATGACCGTCAGCGAATCGCGGGGAATCTCGACGTCGATGCCTTTGAGGTTATGTTCGCGTGCGCCGCGAACGACGATACTCGACTGCATGGCCCCGGACGATGGAAATGGTCGTGCGGGCCCGCGGCCCACGACGTCGCCTCAATATAGGACGCGACCGCCCCCGAAGGCGAGCCCCTTGACGCATACACCGACGCCCGCCCGGCCGGGGGAGCGAGGCGCCGGCGATTCAATCCAAGGAACTCGCCCCTTAGGAGCGGATGTCGATCAGGCGGCCGAGCATCTTGTCGGAGGTCTCGAGAGCGGTCAACGAGGCCTCGAACGCGCGTTGCGACTGGGTGAGCTCGGCGAGCTCGCGTTCGATCGCGATATTTGGGCGCCGGGTGATCCCGGCCTCGTTGGCGTCGGGCGCGGTGGGTTCGAAGCGCGGCACCGAGGGCGGATCGACCACGCGGGTTCTCGCGACCGTGCCGCCGCCCTCGCGGGGGCTCTGCACCACCTGTCGGGGCGCGAAGCGGGCGCCCTCGACCCGCGCGGCCGTATTGTCGCTCGAGCCGTTGTTCCCGCCACCATTGGTCGGCGGCGGCGCGGGCGCGTTGGGGGCGTCGCGCTGGTCGCTCGGCGCATCGGCGCGGGTAACGGCGGTGGAGCGCAGATTCGCGATATTGTCGCCCGCCACCGCGACACGTTGGCTCGCGGCGGTCAGGCCCGACAGAGACGTACTCAAGGCGTCGATCATGGGCAATGCCTCCTTGGCGTGACGATTAAAGCCCATAATGATGAAGAAACTATTAAAACAGAATAATCATTAGAAAATAAACATAGCATGACGAATAAATAATTTGCATAAAATTTTATTCAAATATCCCGCGTATTGTTCTCATGCATGTCCCGCGTGGAATCATCCGTTCCTTGACTTGGGGAAATCGAGACGACGCGGCGGGCTGGAAGGGCGCGGAATTTCTGGCGACTCAAGGGGCGGGCGGCTAAACTGCGCGGGCCTCGGGCGCGAAAACGAAAACACGAGACGGAACGGAGTGTGGAGATGGCGGGCAGCGTCAACAAGGTGATCCTGATCGGCAATCTGGGGCGCGATCCCGAGGTGCGCAGCCTCAACGACGGCTCGCCGGTGGTCAATCTCTCGCTCGCGACGAGCGAGCGCTGGACCGACCGCGCGAGCGGCGAGCGGCGCGAGCGCACCGAATGGCACCGGGTGGTCATCTTCGACCCGCAGCTTTGCGACATCGCCCAGAAGTATCTCCGCAAGGGCTCGAAGGTCTATGTCGAGGGCCAGCTCCAGACCCGCAAATGGACCGACCAGAGCGGCAACGATCGCTATTCGACCGAGGTCGTCCTGCGCCGCTTTAACGGCACGCTCACCATGCTCGACGGGCGCGGCGAGGGCGGCGGGGGCGGCGGCGACAGCTACGGCGGTGGCGGTGGCGGCGGTGCGCCTTCGGGCGGCGGTGGCGGCGCCGATCTCGACGACGATATTCCGTTCTAGGCATGCGGTGAAACGCCAGCGAAACCACCGCGCGGGCGCGGGCTTCGGTTGTTCGCATTTGCGATATCCTGTACCATCCGGGTTGCTCGTGGCCTCGCGTTCGGCCCGACGGCCCATTCCAACGGCCCTTCAAATGATTTCTGACCCCGTCCGATCCGCGTGAGCGACCCCGCGAACCCCGCCGAGCACGACATCGCGCCCGTCGCGATCGAGGAGGAGATGAAGCGCTCCTACCTCGATTACGCGATGAGCGTGATCGTCTCCCGCGCGCTGCCCGACGTGCGCGACGGGCTCAAGCCGGTGCACCGGCGCATCCTCTACGGGATGCAGGAGGCGGGCTACACCTCGGACAAGGCCTATCGCAAGTCGGCGCGCGTCGTCGGCGACGTGATGGGTAAGTATCACCCCCACGGCGATTCCTCGATCTACGACGCCATGGTGCGCATGGCGCAGGATTTCTCCATGCGCCTGCCGCTGGTCGACGGGCAGGGGAACTTCGGCTCGATGGACGGCGATCCGGCGGCGGCGATGCGCTACACCGAGGTTCGACTCGCCCCGCCCGCCGAGGCGCTTCTCGACGATATCGACAAGGACACGGTCGATTTCCGTCCCAACTACGACGAGAGCACGCGCGAACCCGTGGTTCTGCCGGCGCGCTTTCCCAACCTGCTGGTCAACGGGGCGGGCGGCATCGCGGTCGGCATGGCCACCAATATCCCGCCCCACAACCTGGGCGAGGTGATCGACGCCTGCTGCGCCTATGTCGACGATCCCGAGATTTCGATCGACGCGCTGATGCAGCATGTGCCGGCGCCCGACTTCCCGACCGGGGGAATCATCCTCGGCCGGTCGGGCGCGCGAGCGGCGTATCACACCGGGCGCGGCAGCATTCCGGTGCGCGCGCGCACCCATTTCGAGACCATCCGCAAGGACCGCGAGGCGATCGTCGTCACCGAGATTCCCTTCCAGGTCAACAAGTCGCGGCTGATCGAGCGGATCGCCGAGGTGGTGCGCGACAAGCGGGTCGAGGGCATCTCGGAGCTGCGCGACGAATCGGACCGCGAGGGCGTGCGCGTGGTGATCGAGCTCAAGCGCGACGCGGTCGCCGACGTGGTGCTCAACCAACTCTTCCACTTCACGCCTTTGCAGACGACCTTCCCGGTCAACATGCTGGCGCTCGATCGCGGCCGGCCGGTGCAGATGACGCTCAGGGACGTGATCGTCGCCTTCATCGACTTCCGCGCCGAGGTAATCCGTCGGCGCACCGCGCACCTGCTGAGGAAGGCTCGCGCGCGCGCCCATCTGCTCGTCGGGCTGGCGATCGCGGTCGCCAATCTCGATCCCGTCATTCGCCTGATCCGCGAGGCGCGTGATCCGGCGGCGGCGCGCGAGGGCCTGATGGCGCGAAGCTGGCCGGCGGGCGTCGTCGCGCCGCTGCTCGCCCTGATAGAGGAGCCCGACGAGGCCTTCAAGGACGGCGAGTACCGCCTCGACGAAGCTCAGGCGCGCGCGATCCTCGAGCTTCGCCTCCACCGGCTCACCGGGCTCGAGCGCGATAAGATCGGCGAGGAACTCGGCGAGATCGCCGAGCGGATCAAGGAGTACCTGACGATCCTGGGCTCGCGCTCGCGGCTGATGGAGATCCTGCGCGGCGAGTTGGTCGCGCTGCGCGAACGCTTCGCCGACGACCGCCGCACGCGCCTCGACGAGGCCGAGTTCGAGCAGGACATCGAGGACCTGATCCAACGCGAGGACATGGTCGTCACCGTCAGCCACAAGGGCTACATCAAGCGCGTACCGCTTTCGACCTACCGCGCGCAGCGCCGCGGCGGCAAGGGCCGCGCCGGCATGCGCACCCGCGACGAGGACTTCGTCGCCCAGGTCTACGTGGTCAACACCCATACGCCGGTGCTGTTCTTCTCGACCACCGGCAAGGTCTACAAGCTCAAGGTCTACCGGCTGCCGCTCGGCACGCCGCAGGCGCGCGGCAAGGCGCTCGTCAACCTGCTGCCGCTCGAGGACGGCGAGACCATCTCGACCGTGCTGCCGCTGCCCGACGATCCGGCCGAGGGCGAGACCCTCCACGTCATGTTCGCGACCGGCGACGGCCATGTCCGACGCAACGCGCTGTCCGATTTCGTGAACGTGAAGGCCAACG
>CAZHDF010000193.1:0-6424 GCA_964531525.1 uncultured Alphaproteobacteria bacterium
CGGTGGAGGCCGGCGACGATCTCGAGGTAGTCGGGCTCGTCGGGGCCGATCAGGCCGTGGCGGACGAAGAAGTCGATGTTGACGAGATTGCAGTTGAACTTGAACTCGGTGGTCTCGGCGGTCGTCGCCATCACCTTCGCGGCGGGCCAGAGCATGAATTCGTCGATCTCGCCGTCGGCCGCCTGCGGCGCGAAGTCGGGCGGCAGCTCGAGGTCGAAGACGAACTGCACGTCGGGCTTGAGCCCGTCGTCGGTCTCGCGGCAGTAGCTGATCGCGCCCACCGGCCGCGCCCGGGCGGCGAGCGCGGGCGGCACGCCGGCCTCCTCGCCGCATTCCTTGATCACGTTCTCCATGACGCCGAGGCCGATCGGCTGGCCGCCGGCGACGAAGTTGTCGAGCATGCCGGGGAATGTCGGCTTGTCGGCGGCGCGCCGCGCGATCCACATCGCGATCGCCCCGTCGTCCCCGCGCAGGAAGCCGTTGATATGCACGCCCCAGGCGCGGATGCCGAACAGCGGCACCGCGGCGCGCTCCATCCGCATCCACGGCGCCGCGCCGAAGCGCGGGGTCACGGGGTACATCTCGTCGCGCCAGCCGGGCACCAAACCGTCCGCGGCCAGCCGCCGCAACGCGCCCTCGACCGCCGCCGAGCGGCTCTCGAAATCGTCGAGCCCGGGGGCCAGCGCCACCGCCGCCGCGCCGACCGTGAACACCTCGGGGAAATCCGCGAGCCGGTCGGCGAAGGGCCGCTTGACCCAGCCCATGCGCCGCTCGCCGATATAGAACGGCAGAAAGCGCCCGAGATCATGGGCGTTGCATTCGGCGATCCGGTCGAGAAGGCTCATGGACGCGGCCCCGGGCGCGTAGTCGAGGTCGCGTTCAGCACATCTCCTCGGTCACGTCGAAATCGGCGTCGTCCATGCCCGAGCCCGGCGCGGGCGCGCCCAGAACCTCCTGGACCGCCCGGGGCAGCGGCGCGGCCCGGGCCGCGCCCGCCACGGCGAGCGCGGCGGCGAACAGGAAAAGCCCCAAAAGGCGCGTCATCGACAAGCGTGTCATGCGCTCCATCCCCTTGCATGTGATCCGCCCCCGAGAATAACACCACCGCGCCGCACGCCGCGATCACGCCTTTGCGAGATTTGCATATGCAAGGTTGACCGTCGACGGCCCATTCCCGGCGCGGGTTGGCTTTCACGCCGCGTCGCGGCCGGCGCGGTCGATGATCTCGACGATGTCGGCGATGATCGCGGTGAGGTCGAAGTCCTTGGGCGTGTATATGCGCGCGACGCCGGCCTTCTCCAGCGCCTCGGCGTCGGCGGCGGGGATGATGCCGCCGACCACCACGGGCACGTCGTCGAGGCCGAGCGCGCGCATCGCCGCGATCACGTCGGCGACCAGCGCCCCGTGGGAGCCCGAAAGGATCGACAGCCCGACCACGTGCACCGCCTCCTCGAGCGCGGCGTTGGCGATCTGCTCGGGGGTCAGGCGAATGCCCTCGTAGACCACCTCGAAGCCGCAGTCCCGCGCGCGCACGGCGATCTGCTCGGCGCCGTTGGAATGGCCGTCGAGCCCGGGCTTGCCGACCAGCAGCTTGAGCCGCCGCCCGAGCCGCGCGCTCACCGCCTCGACCCGGGCGCGGGTCTCGGCGATTGCATCGGCGTCGCCGCCGGCGACGCCCGCGCCGATCCCCGTGGGCGCGCGGTACTCGCCGAACACCTCGCGCAGGAGCCCCGCCCATTCGCCGGTGGTGACGCCGGCGTGCGCGCAGGCGATCGAGGGCTCCATGACGTCGCGCCCCTCTTGCGCCGCGGCGCGGAGCTTGGCGAGCGCGGCCTCGACCGCCGCGCCGTCGCGCGTCGCGCGCCAGGCCCGGACGCTTTCGATCTGGCGCGCCTCGGCGTCGGCGTCGGCGGTCAGGAAGGACGCGGCGTCGCCGAGCGGCGAGGGCGCGGTTTCGGTATAGGCGTTGACGCCCACCACCACCTGCTCGCCGCTCTCGATCGCCGCCATGCGCCGGGCGTGGGCCTCGACCAAGCATTCCTTCATGTAGCCGTCCTCGACCGCGGCGACCGCGCCGCCCATGCGCTCGATGCGCGCCATCTCCGCGCGCGCTTGGTCCATGAGCGCGGCGACCTCGCGCTTGATCACCGCGCTTCCGGCGAAGATGTCGTCGTATTCGAGAATGTCGGTCTCGAAGGCGACGATCTGCTGAAGGCGCAGGCTCCATTGCTGGTCCCAGGGGCGCGGCAGGCCGAGGGCCTCGTTCCAGGCGGGAAGCTGGACCGCGCGGGCGCGCGCGTCCTTCGACAGCACCACCGCGAGCATTTCGAGAAGAATGCGGTAGACGTTGTTCTCGGGCTGCTGCTCGGTCAGCCCGAGCGAGTTGACCTGGACCCCGTAGCGGAAGCGGCGCAGGCGCGGGTCCGCGACCCCATAGCGCTCGCGCGCGATCTCGTCCCAGAGCGCGGCCATGGCGCGCAGCTTGCAGATCTCGCCGATCAGGCGCAGGCCCGCGTTGACGAAGAACGAGACCCGCCCCACTACCTGGTCGAAGTCGCCGGCGTCGAACCGGCCCCCGTCGCGCACCGCGTCGAGCACCGCGATCGCGTTGGAGAGCGCGAACGCGATCTCCTGCACCGGCTCGGCGCCCGCCTCCTGAAGGTGGTAGGAGCAGACGTTGATCGGGTTCCACTTGGGAATCTCGCGGCAGGTGAAGCGCACCACGTCGCCGATCAGCCGCAGGCTCGGCCCCGGCGGGAAGATATAGGTGCCGCGCGAGAGGTATTCCTTGAGCACGTCGTTCTGCACCGTGCCCGTGAGCGCGGCGCGCGCGACCCCTTGGCGCTCGGCCAGCGCGACGTAGAGCGCCAGCAGCCAGGCGGCGGTCGCGTTGATGGTCATCGAGGTGTTCATGCGGGCGAGCGGGATGCCCTCGAACAATGTCTCCATGTCGCCGAGATGGCTGACCGGCACGCCGACCTTGCCGACCTCGCCCCGGGCGAGCGGGTGGTCGGGGTCGTAGCCGGTCTGGGTCGGCAGGTCGAAGGCGACCGAAAGCCCGGTCTGGCCGCGCGCGAGGTTCTCGCGGAACAGCGCGTTCGACGCCGCCGCCGAGGAGTGCCCGGCGTAGGTCCGCATGATCCAGGGCCGGTCGCGCTTGCCGCCCCGCTGGCCGCCCGTCGCCCGGCTCGTCGTCTTGCCGCCGTCGCTCATGCCTCGCCCCCGGCTTCGCGCCTTTCCGCGCCGCGCCCGCAAAATAACAGTATACCGCCTTGTGCGCCGCAACAAAACCGTTGCCAAACGGGATGCGCGCGGGAACAATCGAAGCGAGCGCGCCCGCACGCCGGGGTACGGGCACGCGCGGCGACCAGGGGACCAGAGATGAGCGACAAGGCAGAGGTGGCCGCCCTCGACGAGGGGGGCGAGCGCAAGGATCTTTACGAAATCGGCGAAATTCCGCCGCTCGGGCACGTGCCCGAGCGCATGCATGCCTGGGTGATCCGCCGCGACCGCCACGGCGATCCCGACAAGGCCATGCGGGTCGAGACGGTGCCGACGCCGACCATCGATTCCGACGAGGTGCTCGTCATGGTGATGTCGGCGGGCGTCAACTACAACGGCGTCTGGGCGGCGCTCGGCAAGCCGGTCTCGCCCTTCGACATCCACAAGGCCGAGTATCACGTCGCCGGCTCCGACGCCGCCGGGATCGTTTGGGCGGTGGGGCGGCGCGTGAGTCGCTGGAAGGTCGGCGACGAGGTCGTGGTGCACTGCAACCAGGACGACGGCGACGACGAGGAATGCAACGGTGGCGATCCGATGTTGTCGCCGAGCCAGCGCATCTGGGGCTACGAGACGCCCGACGGCTCGTTCGCCCAGTTCGCGCGCGTGCAGTCGCGCCAGCTCATGCCGCGCCCGCGGCACCTGACCTGGGAGGAGAGCGGCTGCTACGTGCTGACGCTCGCCACCGCCTACCGGATGCTGTTCGGCCACCGCCCCCATATCCTCAGGCCGGGGCACAACGTGCTGGTCTGGGGCGGCGCGGGGGGCCTGGGCTCGATGGCGATCCAGCTCATCGCGACCGCGGGCGCCAACGCGATCGCCGTGATCTCGGACGACGACAAGGAGGAGTTCGTCCAATCCCTGGGTGCAAGCGCGGCGATCAACCGCAAGAAGTTCGACTGCTGGGGCCGGCTTCCCGACGTCGACGACGCGGAAGCCTACGCCGCCTACGCCAAGAAGGTGCGCGCCTTCGGCCGCGCGATCTGGGACATCACCGGCAAGGGCAACGACGTCGATTTCGTGTTCGAGCACCCGGGCGAGCAGACTTTTCCGGTCTCCTGCTTCATCGTCAAGCGCGGCGGCATGGTGGTGTTCTGCGCCGGGACCACGGGCTACAACCTGACCTTCGACGCCCGCTTCGTCTGGATGCGCCAGAAGCGAATCCAGGGCAGCCACTTCGCCAATCTCAAGCAGGCCGCCCAGGCCAACCGGCTGATGATCGAGCGCCGGATCGACCCCTGCATGAGCGAGGTCTTCTCCTGGCACGACATCCCGCGCGCGCATATGAAAATGCTGAACAACGAGCACAAGCCCGGCAACATGGCGGTGCTGGTCCAGGCCAAGCACCCCGGCCTGCGCACCCTCGAGGACGCCCGCGAGGCGTGATGACGGGCGCGGGCAGGGACGCGGGCGCGGGCGGCGATCTTCTCTCCACCTGCGCGGGCGCGCTGGGCGCGGCGGAGCGCGTGTTCGCCGCCGCGCGGGCGGCGGTCGGGGCCGAGGTCGCGGTCGACGGGCGGGTCGACGGCGAACGATTGAACGCGCGCCAGTTCGCCGCCCATGGGCTCGCCTGGCTCGGCACCTATGTCGAGGCGCTGCGCCAGATGCTCGCCTGGGCGCGCCGCCTCGACGCGGCGGCGCGGCTCGGCCTCCTCGAACGGCTGATGCTGGAGGCCGCCTTCGGCGAGTACCTCGCCCAGATCGCGGGCGGCATCGCCATGAGCCAGGGCGAGATCGTCCGCCCCGCCGACATCGGTCTCGACGCCGCCGCGCTCGCCGCCTTCCGCGCGCCCGAGGTGGAAAGCCTGATCGCGAACGCCGCGGGCGGCGGCTTGCGCGATGCCATCGCCCAAGAGATCGCCGAGGGCCGCTTCGGCGACCCGGCGCTCGACGACGAGACCCTCGAGATGGTGCGCGAGCAGTTCCGCCGCTTCGGCGAGGAGCGCGTGGTGCCTTACGCGCAAGACTGGCACCGCGAGGATCGCTTGATCCCGATGGAAGTGATCGAGGCGCTTTCCGACCTCGGCGTGTTCGGGCTCACCGTGCCCGAGGCGCACGGCGGGCTCGGCATGGGCAAGGTCGCGCTCTGCGTCGTGACCGAGGAGCTGAGCCGCGCCAACCTCGGCGTCGGCTCGCTCGCGACCCGCTCCGAGATCGCGGCCGAGCTGGTCCGCCTCGGCGGCACGGAAGAGCAGAAGGCGCGCTGGCTGCCCCGGATCGCAAGCGGCGAGACCATCCCCACCGCCGTGTTCACCGAGCCCGGCGTGGGCTCGGACATGGGCGCGATCAAGACCCGGGCGCGGCGCGACGGCGACGTCTATCGGATCACCGGCAACAAGACCTGGATCACCCATGGCGCGCGCGCCGATCTGATGACGCTGATGGCGCGCACCGATCCGAACGAGCCCGGCTGGCGCGGGCTCTCGATGTTCCTCGCCGAGAAGCCGCGCGGCGACGAGGACGATCCCTTCCCGGTCGCCGGCATGAGCGGCGGCGAGATCCGGGTGCTCGGCTATCGCGGGATGAAGGAATACGAGATCGCCTTCGACGGCTTCGAGGTGCCGGCCGAAAACCTGCTCGGCGCGGTCGAGGGGCGCGGCTTCAAGCAGCTCATGGCGACCTTCGAATCGGCGCGCGTCCAGACCGCGGCGCGCGCCGTGGGCGTCGCCCAGAACGCGCTTGAGCTCGCCCTCGCCTACGCCCGCGAGCGGGTCCAGTTCGGCCGTCCGATCTACGCCTTTCCGCGGGTTTCGGGCAAGATCGCCTGGATGGCGGTCGAGACCATGATCGCCCGCCAGCTCACCTGGTTCGCCGCCCGCGAGAAGGATGCCGAGCGACGCTGCGACCTCGAGGCCGGCATGGCCAAGCTGCTCGCCGCCCGGGT
Source organism: uncultured Alphaproteobacteria bacterium (assembly GCA_964531525.1). Classification (GTDB taxonomy): domain Bacteria; phylum Pseudomonadota; class Alphaproteobacteria; order JAAXGF01; family JAAXGF01; genus CAYYWV01. The sequence goes on from CAZHDF010000193.1 coordinate 6,164, forward strand.
CGCCTGGGCCGGCGCCGACAACGCGGTCCAGGTTCACGGCGGCAACGGCTACGCCGAGGAGTATCCGGTCAGCCGGGTTCTGGTGGATTCGCGCATCCTCAACGTGTTCGAGGGCGCGGCCGAGATCCAGGCCCAGGTGATCGCCCGCCGCCTGCTCGCCGGGGATTGACATCAAGAATGGGCATAATGGAATCGGCGCCGGCCCACTCCCCCGCCCGGCCACCCACGGGATCGTAGGATAGGGGTGGCCGGGCGGGGGAG
>CAZHDF010000194.1:0-6339 GCA_964531525.1 uncultured Alphaproteobacteria bacterium
GCTCGGGCTTTCGCATCTTCGCGGGCGCGATCGACAAGGGCGCGGTGGTGCGCGCCATCCCCGCGCCGGGGGCGGCGGCGCGGCCGCGCAGCTTCTTCGACAAGCTCAACGACTGGGCGCGCGCCGAGGGGGCCAAGGGGCTCGGCTACATCGTGTTCGGCGAGGACGGTCCCAAGGGGCCGATCGCCAAGCAGCTCGACGAGACGCGGCTTTCGATGATCCGCGAGGCGGCGGGCGTGGGCGCGGGCGACGCGGTGTTCTTCGCCTGCGACAAGGAGGCCGCCGCCGCGCCCTTCGCGGGCGTCGTGCGCCGCAAGCTCGGCGAGGATCTCGGCCTGATCGAGGGCGACGCCTTCCGCTTCTGCTGGATCGTCGATTACCCGATGTACGAGCGCGACCCCGCGAGCGGCAAGATCGAATTCAGCCACAACCCGTTCTCCATGCCCCAGGGCGGGCTCGAGGCGCTCGAGACCAAGGACCCGCTCGACATCCTCGCGCATCAGTACGACATCGTCTGCAACGGGGTCGAGCTGTCGAGCGGCGCGATCCGGAACCACCGCCCCGACATCATGGTCAAGGCCTTCGAGATCGCGGGCTACGGCGCCGAGGAGGTCGAGACCAAGTTTCCCGCTCTTTTGCACGCCTTCCGCTTCGGCGCGCCCCCCCACGGCGGGCTCGCGCCGGGGGTCGACCGCATCGTCATGCTGCTCGCCGACGAGCCCAACATCCGCGAGGTCATCTGCTTCCCCATGAACCAGCAGGCCGAGGACCTCTTGATGGGCGCGCCCGCCCCGGTCGACGAGGCCCATCTCAAGGAGCTCCACATCCGCGTCGTCCTGCCGCCCAAGCCCAAGAAGGACGGCGACGGCAAGGCCGGATAGGCGCGACGCGGCGGCCGTCACGCGGGGTCGAAAAGCTCCTCGAACAAGGCCTCTATGCGCTCGGCGTTGTGCTGCCAGGTGAGGCGGCGCGCATCGATCGTCGCGCGCGCCCCCGCGCCAAGCCGGCGGCGCAGATCCGCATCGTCGCAGATGCGGGCGATCGCCTCGACAAAGCCCTCCGGGGCGTCGACGTCGAACAGCAGCGCATTCTCGCCATCGCTCAGAATTTCAAGCAGGTTGGGGCGCGCCGGAGCCACGATGGCTCGCCCCAGCCCCATGTACTCGAACAGCTTGAGCGGCGAGGCGTAGGGTACCACGTCGGGCACTAGCGCGACGTCGAAGGCGCAAACATAATCGGCGATCCGATCGCGCTCGACCACCCCGGTCACGGTCAGACGATCGGCGACGCCTCGCTCCGCCGCATAGGCTTCGAGACGCGCGCGCGCCGGGCCGTCGCCGACGAGTAAAAGATGTAGATCATGCCGTTCGCCGTCGGCGACGAGCGCGTCGATCGCTTTTTCGAGCCCGTTCCAGTCGCGCACGAACCCGGTGAAGCCGAGGACAAGACGGCCGTCGAGCCCGAGCCGGCGCTTCGCCGCCGCGCCGTCGCAAGGGGTGGCGAACGCATCGGGGTCGATCCCGTTGGGCACCACGACGATCCGCGCCTCGGGCACCCCGGCGGCGGCGACGTAATCGGCGAGCACCCGGGTCACGGGCAACACCCGGTCGGCGCCCCGCCAGGCGAAGCGCTCGCTCCAACGCGCGAGCCCGGCAAGCGCGAGGCCGCCGTGACGTCCGCGCTCGTGAACGAGCGGCGCGTTGACCTCGAGCAACATCGGCAGCCCGACCCGTCGCTTGAGCCAGACGCCCGAGGGCGTGAACAGGTTGTAGCGTTCGTACAAGCAGTCGGGCGCGTGGCGGCGCACGGCGGCGCGCAACCGAACGTAGTCGCCGATCGCATAGATAAGTTCGAGGATCTCGTAGACCGGACGCGGCAGCCAGCGCCGAAGCAGACCGACGAGACCGGCCGAGGTGCTGAATCGCTCGGTCTCGAGGTTCGCGGCTCCGATCATGACGATCTCGTGGCCGCGCGCGACGAGCGCCCGCGTCAGTTCCTCGATATGGACGTATTGACCGTCCTTGGAGCGGATCCGATGGTGATAAAGAATCTTCATCGCGACGGGAAAACCGGCCGTGGTGGCACCCAGGGCTCACGCAATAAGATCGGGGGCATGAGGGAAATCGTGGTGGACGACGAAGCCGGCCCCTTCAATACAGGGCCGGATGGCGGAAGTCCATACGGCAGCCTATTACAACCAGCGGCGGACGCGGGCCTTGTACTCGAGATATCGGTCGCCGAACTTGGCTTCGAGGTAGCGTTCCTCGCGCGCGATCACGCCGTAGCGGATGACAATCAGCGCCGGCGCGAGCATGGCCAGCACCCAGAGGCTGTCGAGGCCCAGGGCGAGTCCCGCGAGGATCAGGCCCAGGCCCAGGTAGAGCGGGTTGCGCGAGTAGCGGAAGGGACCATCGGAAACGATCGCGAGCGCCGGCTTGTGGGGCGGCACGTTGGTGCCCGCGCGGCGAAAGGCGCGGATTCCCGTGACCCCGAGAAACCCGGCGATCCCAAGCAAGCCCGCGGCAAGGGCGATGCGAAAAACCGCATCGATCCCCAACGTCGTCGGCCAGGCCCATTCGAGCCCCAGCCCAAGAGCGAGAAAACCGAGGAAGATCACCGGCGGCGGAGCGACTACCCCGGGGTGATCCGAATCCTTTTCCGCCGCCTCCCGGTCGGTTTCGCAAACCATGTTTTCCGCCCCACGCCTTTGTTTCGCCATTGATCCGCGCTCTTCGGAGCGTCTCGTCCCGCACCGAGTAAATCGAGCCGGCGCCGACCCAACCTAACATGCTCTAGCATGGGGGTCCCGGGTTCCGGCATCAAGCCTTCGGCCCGTGGCCGGGCGAGGCTTTGCACCGGATCGGCGTTTCTGCTAACGGTGGCGCGGGGGTGGACGAACAAGAATGGAAAGAGGCGCGATGATCGAGCTTTACACCTGGCCGACACCGAACGGCCACAAAATCCATATCATGCTGGAGGAGATCGAGCTTCCCTACCGGGTCCATCCGATCGACATCGGGCGGGGCGACCAGTTCGACCCCACGTTTCTCAAGATCAGCCCCAACAACCGCATGCCCGCGATCGTCGACCCCGACGGCCCGGGGGACGAGCCCATGTCGCTGTTCGAATCGGGCGCGATCCTGATCTATCTCGCAGAGAAGACCGGGCGGCTTCTGGCGCCCGAGGGGGTCGCGCGTTACCGCGCGATCGAATGGCTGATGTTCCAGATGGGCGGGATCGGGCCGATGCTGGGCCAAGCGCATCACTTCCGCCAGTACGCCCCCGAGAAGGTGCCTTACGCGATCGAGCGCTACACCAACGAGGCCCGCCGGCTTTACGGCGTGCTCGACCGCCGCCTGGCCGAGGCGACCTATCTCGCCGGCGACGACTACACCATCGCCGACATCGCGACCTTCCCCTGGCTGCGCTCGTCCGAGAACCAGGGCGTGAACATGGCCGACTTCCCCAACGTCAAGCGCTGGTTCGACACCATCGCCCGGCGTCCGGCGGTCCTGCGCGGGCTCGAGGTCCTGTCCGAGAAGCGCCGCGCCGGCCCCATGACCGAAGAGGAGCGCGCGGTGCTGTTCGGCGACAAGCAGTTCGCTCCCAGGGCTTCCGGCGCCAAGTCTTCCGATGGGGGTGCGCGGTGACGGACGAGCCCGACGATTTCCATCCCGAGACGCTGGCCGCCCAGGGGCTCGGCTGGATCGACGCGCCGTTCGGCGAGGTCGTCCCGTCGATCCATCCCTCGACCACCTACGCCAAGGCGCCCGACGCCCAGGGCCGGGTCGGGCGCATGTACACCCGCGACGGCAACCCGACCTACGATCAGGCCGAGGCGCTGCTCGCGGCGCTCGAAGGGGGCGCGGCGGCGCGGCTCTACGCCTCGGGCATGGCGGCGGCGAGCGCGGTCTTTCAGGCGCTTTCGCCGGGCGATCACGTCGTGCTGCCCGCGGTCACCTATCACGGCGTGCGCAAGTACGCGAAGCTCCACGGCGCGCGCTGGGGACTCGACGTGGAATTCGTCGCCAACGGCGATCTCGAGGCGCTGGCGCGCGCCATGCGCCCCGGGACCACGCGCCTGGTCTGGCTCGAGACGCCGTCGAACCCGATGATGGAGATCGCCGACATCGCGCGCTCGGTCGAGATCGCGCACGCGGCGGGCGCGCGGGTGGTGGTCGACAACACGGTGCCGACGCCGGTGCTGACCCGGCCGCTCGCGCTCGGCGCCGACCTCGTCATGCATTCGGCGACCAAATCCCTGAACGGCCACTCGGACGTGCTCGCCGGGGCGCTGGTGACCGCCCGCGAGGACGACTTCTGGGAGACCGTCGCGGCCCTGCGTCACGACGCCGGCGCGGTGCTCGGCCCGTTCGAGGCTTGGCTGCTGCTACGCGGCATGCGCACGCTGTATCTACGGGTGCGCGCCGGCTGCGAGAGCGCGCTCGCCATCGCCCGGCATTTCGACGGTCACCCGGGGATCGACCGCGTGCTCTACCCGGGGCTTGTGGGCCACCCCGGGCACGAAACCGCCGCGCGCCAGATGGACGGCGGCTTCGGCTCGCTGCTTTCGCTTCGCGTCGCGGGCGGGGCCGAGGCGGCGCTCCGCCTCTCGGGCGCGGTGCGGGTGTTCAAGCGCGCGACCTCGCTGGGCGGCGTCGAGAGTCTGATCGAACACCGCGCGAGCATCGAGCCGCCCGACAGCCCGGTGCCCGACGATCTCCTGCGCCTGTCGGTCGGAATCGAGGCGACCGACGACCTGATCGCCGATCTCGACCGGGCACTCGCCCGCGCCGCCGGCTGAGCGCAACGGAGGCTCGGTCCCATGATCGATCTCTACACCTGGTCGACCCCCAACGGCCGCAAGGTCTCCATCATGCTCGAGGAGCTCGAGCTCGCTTACCGCGTCCATACGATCGACATCGGCAAGGGCGAGCAGTTCGATCCCGCGTTCCTCGAGATCAGCCCCAACAACAAGATCCCCGCGATCGTCGACCCCGACGGCCCCGGGGCCGCGCCGCTCGCGCTATTCGAATCGGGGGCGATCCTGATCTATCTCGCCGAGAAGACCGGGCGGCTTCTGGCAAGCGAGGGGGATGCACGGTATCGCGCGATCGAATGGCTGATGTTCCAAATGGGCGGCGTCGGGCCGATGTTCGGCCAGGCGCATCATTTCCGCCGCTTCGCGCCCGAGAAGGTGGCTTACGCGATCGAACGCTACACCAACGAAACGCGCCGTCTTTATCGCGTGCTCGACAAGCGCCTGGGCGAGGTTCCCTATCTCGCGGGCGCGGACTACACGATCGCCGATATCGCGACCTATCCCTGGGTGGCGCGCCACGAATGGCAGGGCGTCGCGCTCGCCGAATTCCCGAACGTCGAGCGCTGGTATCGCGCGGTCGGCGCGCGCCCGGCGGTGCGCAAGGGCTACGCCGTTCCGGGCGGGCACGTCGCTCCATGAGCGCGCTGCTCGAACGCGCCGCCGTTCGCCGCGTGCGCGCGGCGCTCGTCGAGGCGGGGGTCGACGCCGAGGTGGTCGTGCTCGCCGAGACCGCGCGCACGGCGGCCGAGGCGGCGGCGAGCCTCGGCGTGCCCCAGGGCGCGATCGTGAAATCGCTGGTGTTCCTCGCCGGCGAACGGCCCGTGATGGCGCTGGTTTCGGGCGACCGGCGCTGCGACACCGCCGCGCTCGCGCGCGCGCTCGGGATCGAGGCGCCGATCGGCCGCGCCGACGCCGACACGGTGCGCGCGGCGACCGGCTTCACCATCGGCGGCGTCGCGCCGGTCGGGCTCGCGAGCCCCCTGCCCCGCGCGATCGACGCCGGCCTGTTCCGCTTCGCGCGCGTCTACGCCGCGGCCGGCCATCCCCATTGCGTGTTCGGCATCGCCCCCGACGCGCTCGCGCGCATCGCCCACTGCGTGCGCGCCGAGGGCCTCGGCATCGTCTCGTGAGAGCCCGGGCGCCGGCGCCGAGCCTTCGCTTTCGCCGGGCCTTCGGCCCGTCGGGCGTTCAAACGCCACGCGGGCTTCCTCGCACGGGCTCGGGCGCGCGTTCGCGCTTGCCGCCGCGCCGATGAAGACCTCTTCATCGGCGCGGCGGTGGAAGGAGGCTCCGAGACCCAGGCCGCGCCGATTGCGACGAATATCGCTCGATCCCGGGCGGCAAGGGTCCCGGCGCGGTTGACAGCGCCCCGCCCGGCCATAAGATAGCGCGCGACCCGGCCGCCACCCCACCGGCGGCCGCGTGGAGGGGTGGCCGAGTGGCTGAAGGCGGCGGTTTGCTAAACCGTTATACGGGGTAGACCCGTATCGGGGGTTCGAATCCCCCTCCCTCCGCCA
>CAZHDF010000195.1:0-6304 GCA_964531525.1 uncultured Alphaproteobacteria bacterium
GCCAGTGGGAGAACACCTACTTCGAATGGATGCGCAACATCCAGCCCTGGTGCATCTCGCGCCAGCTCTGGTGGGGTCACCAGATCCCGGCCTGGTACGGCCCCGACGGCCATATCTTCGTCGAGATGACCGAGGAGGAGGCGCAGGCCGCGGCCGAGAAGCATTATGGCGAGCGGGTTGCGCTCACGCGCGAGACCGACGTGCTCGACACTTGGTTCTCTTCGGCGCTGTGGCCGTTCTCGACGCTCGGCTGGCCCGACGACACGCCCGAGCTCAAGCGCTACTACCCGACCGACGTTCTCGTCACCGGCTTCGACATCATCTTCTTCTGGGTCGCCCGGATGATGATGACCGGCCTTCATTTCATGGGCGAAGCGCCGTTCCACACCGTCTACATCCACGCCCTGGTCCGCGACGAGAAGGGCCAGAAGATGTCGAAGAGCAAGGGCAACGTGCTCGACCCGCTCGACCTCATCGACAAGTTCGGGGCCGACGCCTTGCGGTTCACGCTCACCGCCATGGCCGCCCAGGGCCGCGACATCAAGCTCTCCGAGAGCCGGATCGAGGGCTACCGAAACTTCATCACCAAGCTGTGGAACGCGGCGCGCTTCTGCCAGATGAACGGTTGCCGGCCCGTCCCGGGCTTCGACCCTTACGGCTGCCGGATGACGCTCAACCGCTGGATCGTCGGCGAGACCGCGAAATGCGGCCGCGCCGTCGACCGGGCGCTCGAATCCTACAAGTTCGACGAGGCCGCGCGCGCCATCTACCAGTTCGTCTGGGGCACTTTCTGCGACTGGTATCTCGAGTTCTCGAAGCCGGTCTTGAGCGGCGCGGCGAGCGCCGAGCAGGACGAGGTCCGGGCGACCGCGGCCTGGGCGCTCGATCAGATCCTCCTTCTTCTGCACCCGATCGCGCCCTTCGTGACCGAGGCGCTGTGGAGCAATCTCGCCGAGAAGCGCGACAGCCTTTTGATCCTCGCGCCCTGGCCCGTGTATCCCGAGCGCGCTGTCGATCCCGAGGCCGACGCCGAGCTCGGCTGGGTGGTGCGCCTGATCTCGGAGATCCGCTCGGCGCGGGCCGAACTCAACGTGCCGCCCAAGGCGCGGATTCCGCTTCTCCATCGCGACGCGAACGAGGCCACGCGCGCGCGTCTCGCCGCGCATGAGGCCTTGATCCGCACATTGGGCCGAATCGAGACCATCGAGGCGCTCGACGGCGCGGTGCCGAAGGGCGCGGCCCAGCTCGTGATCGACGAGGCGACCTTCGTGCTGCCGCTCGCCGACGTGATCGATATCAACAAGGAAATCCAGCGCCTTGTCGCCCAGTCGGCGAAGATTTCGAGCGAGATCGAAAGGATCGACAAGAAGCTCGCCAACGAGAACTTCGTCGCCCGCGCGCCCGAGCACGTGGTCGCCGAGCAGCGCGAGCGCCGGGCCGAGGCCGCGGCCACCCACCAGCGCCTCGTGGAGGCGATCCAGCGGCTCACCGGAGGGGCGTCGCAGGCATAGGCGAAGGAGGCCGCCCAATGAGCGCCATTCCTGTGGTTCCGCTCCCCGACAACCGGGCGGCGCTGATGGACGGCGGCACCGGGCGCGAGCTGCGCCGCCGCGGGGTGCCGATCCTGGAGACCATCTGGTCGGCCAACGCGCTGCTCGTCGCGCCCGAGGTGGTGCGCGCCGTCCACGCCGACTTCATCGCCGCCGGCGCCGACATCATCATCGCCAACACCTATGGCGTGATCCCGAGCGACCTCGCCAAAGAGGGCATCGAGGACCGTTTCGAGGAGCTCAACTTACTCGCCTGCCGGCTTGCGGCCGAGGCCCGTGACGCCGCCGGGCGCGACGTGCTGATCGCAGGCTCGCTGCCGCCGCAGCGGGGGAGCTACCGGCCCGATCTGGTCGCCCCTTTCGACGAGATCGAGCCGATCTACCGCCGCCAGGCGGCGATCCTCGCGCCCCACGTCGATCTCCTGATCTGCGAGACCATGTCGAGCGCGGCCGAGGCGCTCGCCGCCGCGACCGGGGCAAGCGCCGCCGGGATTCCGGTCTGGGTCTCGTGGACGCTGCACGAGGACCGCTCGGGCCGGTTGCGCAGCGGCGAGACGATCGCGGAGGCCGCGGCCGCGATCGCGCATCTCCCGGTCTCGGGCTTCCTCGCCAACTGCTGCGCGCCCGAAAGCGTCACCGCCGCGATGCCCGCGCTCGTCGCCCTCGGCCCGCAGCCTGCGGGCGGCTACGCCAACACCTTCCAGCCGGTGCCCGAGGACTGGACGCTCGACGGCGAGAAGGAGACCGACGGGGTGAGCCCGCTGCGCGACGACCTCGACCCCGCGGCCTACGCCGCCCACGCCCGCGACTGGCTGGAGGCGGGCGCGCGCATCGTCGGCGGCTGCTGCGGCACCGGACCCGAGCACATCGCCGCGCTCCGCGCGCTGATCGACTGAAGGCCGCGCCGGTTGCGGCGTTCTTGCGGGAGGCGCGGGCGCGGGATTATCTTGCCCGGGCGATGATCTCAAGGGGAGGTGACCCACCATGACCGAACGGACGCCGAGGATCGACAAGTCGAAGCTGCCCAGCCGGCACACCACGGTCGGGCCGGAGCGCGCGCCGCACCGCTCGTATCTCTACGCCATGGGCGTGACCGAGGAAGAGATCTATCAGCCCCTGGTCGGCGTGGTCACCACCTGGAACGAGGCGGCGCCGTGCAACATCTCGCTCGCCCGCCAGGCGCAGGTGGTGAAGAAAGGCGTGCGCGCCGCGGGCGGCACCCCGCGCGAGTTCACGACCATCACGGTCACCGACGGCATCGCCATGGGGCACGCGGGCATGAAGTCGTCTCTGGTCTCGCGCGAGATCATCGCCGATTCGGTGGAACTCACCATGCGCGGCCATTGCTACGACGCGCTGGTCGGGCTCGCGGGCTGCGACAAGTCGCTGCCTGGGCTGATGATGGCGATGGTGCGGCTGAATGTGCCTTCGGTGTTCATGTACGGCGGCTCGATCCTCCCCGGCCGCTTCAGGGGGCGCGACGTGACCGTGGTCGATATCTTCGAGGGCGTCGGCCAGCGCGCCGCCGGCAAGATGAGCGACGAAGACCTGCACGAGCTCGAAATGGTCGCCTGTCCTTCGTCGGGCTCCTGCGGCGGCCAGTTCACGGCCAACACCATGGCCTGCGTATCCGAAGCCATCGGGCTCGCGCTGCCGGGCTCGGCGGGCGCGCCGGCGCCCTATGAGTCGCGCGACCAGTACGCCGAGATGTCGGGCGAGGCGGTGCTCGACCTGCTCGCCAAGGGCATTCGCCCGCGCGACATCGTGACCCGCGAGGCGCTCGAGAACGCGGCCACCGTGGTCGCGGCGACCGGAGGCTCGACCAACGCGGCGTTGCACCTGCCGGCGATCGCCAATGAGGCGGGCATCGACTTCGACCTCCACGATGTGGCCGAGATCTTCAAGCGCACGCCTTATATCGCCGATCTCAAGCCGGCCGGAAAGTACGTGGCCAAGGATCTCTACGAGGTCGGCGGCGTGCAGGTGGTGATGAAAGAGCTGCTCGACGGCGGCTATCTGCATGGCGATGCGCTCACGGTCACCGGCAAGACGATGGCCGAGAACCTCGCCGACGTGACCTTCCCCGAGAACCAGGACGTGGTCTACAGGGTCTCCGCGCCGCTCTCGCCGACCGGCGGGGTGGTCGGGCTCACAGGCAGCCTCGCGCCCGAAGGAGCGATCGTGAAGGTCGCCCATATGTCGGACGACAAGATGAAGTTCCGCGGGCCGGCGCGCTGCTTCGACTGCGAGGAGGACGCCTTCGCGGCCGTCGTCGGCGGCGCGATCAAGGAAGGCGACTGCATCGTCATCCGCTACGAAGGCCCGAAAGGCGGCCCCGGCATGCGCGAAATGCTGTCGACGACCGCCGCGCTTTACGGCCTCGGCATGGAGAACGTGGCGTTGATCACCGACGGTCGGTTCTCGGGCGGCACCCGCGGGCTCTGCGTCGGGCACATCGGCCCTGAGGCGGCGGTCGGCGGCCCGATCGGCCTTCTCGAGGACGGCGACATCGTGGTCATCGACGCCAAGAAAGGGACCATCGACGTGGAGCTTTCCGAGGCCGAGCTCGCCGCCCGCCGCAAGGCGTGGACGCCGCGCCAGACCGACTTCGGCTCGGGCGCGCTGTGGCGCTACGCCCAGACCGTCGGCCCCGCCTGCAAGGGCGCGGTGACCCACCCCGGCGCGCGCGCCGAGACCCACGTCTACGCCGATATCTGAGACCACCGAGGCCCGCCGCGGACGGTCGCGCCGGCCCTGCTCCGGGTCCGCGCGCCGTCCGCCGGCGGAGGAGCGTTTCCATGGCGACCATCGCGGTCGGCGGCTTTCAGCACGAGACCAACACCTTTGCGCCGACCAAGGCGGATTACGCGGTTTTCGAAGAGGCCGACGGCTGGCCCGCGCTCGCCCGCGGCGACGCCCTGTTCGATGCGGTCGCCGGCATCAACCTGCCGATCGCGGGCTTCATCGATGCGCTCGCCGGCGCGGGCCATCGGCTCGCGCCGCTGCTCTGGTGCTCGGCCCCGCCGGCCGCCCATGTGACAACCGACGCCTTCGAGCGCATCGCCGGCATGATCTGCGACGATCTCGCGAAACTGCGCGGGGTGGATGCGGTCTATCTCGACCTCCACGGCGCGATGGTGACCGAGGCCCACGAGGACGGCGAAGGCGAGCTGTTGCGCCGGGTGCGCGCCGTGGTCGGGGCCGAGACGCCGATCGTCGCGAGCCTCGACCTCCATGCCAACGTAACGCCGGCGATGGTCGCCCGGTCGAGCGCGCTGGTCGCCTTCCGAACCTACCCCCACGTCGACATGGCCGAGACCGGGGCGCGCGCGGCGCGGCTTCTCCGCGACATTCTGCGTCGGGGGCTGCCGCCGGCCAAGGCGATGCGCAAGATCGACTTCTTCATCCCGATCACCGGCCAGTGCACGCTTTCGGGGCCGGCGCGCGAGATCTACGAGGCGCTCGCCGCGCTCGAAGCCGAGAACCCGGAGATCGCCTCTCTTTCTTATGCGCAAGGCTTTCCGCCCGCCGATATCCACGACAACGGGCCGGCCGTGCTCGCCTACGCCTGGAACGAGGACGCGGCGGCCCGCGCGGCGGATGCGCTGTGCGAGGCGGTGGTCTCGCGCGAGGACCGCTTCCGACTCGAGGTCTACGACGTCGAGACCGCGGTCGCCCGCGCGCTCGCCAACCGCTCGGACAAGCCGGTCATCCTCGCCGACACCCAGGACAACCCAGGCGCGGGAGCCAACGGCGACACCACCTGGATTCTGGAAGCGCTCGCCGCCCGCGACGCGCCCCGCGCCGTGGTCGCCACCATCTGGGATCCAGAGACCGCGGCCCAGGCCCATGCGGCGGGCGAAGGAGCGGTCATCGCGCCCCGGCTCGGCGCGCGCTCGGGCCTTCCCGGCCATCGCCCCTTCACCCGGCCGATGGTGGTCGAACGCCTCGGCGACGGCCGCTTCACCGGGACCGGGCCGATGTGGAAGGGCGCGCGCATGGACTTGGGTCCGATGGCCTGCCTCCGGGTCGCGGAGTCGCCGGGCCGCGAGGTGCGCGCGCTGGTCGCGACCCGCAAACTCCAGGCCGGCGACCAGTCGATCTTGCGCCATCTCGGGATCGAGCCCGCCGCGGAACGCATCCTCGCGCTCAAGAGCTCGGTCCACTTCCGCGCCGACTTCGAGGAAATCGCCGCCGAGATCCTGGTCGTCGCCGCGCCGGGTCCGAACCCGGTCGATCCCAGCGCGCTTCCGTATACGCGGCTGCGCGAAGGCGTGCGCCTCTTGCCGCTGGGCGCGCCTTTCCGGCGGCCGCGCTGAAGCGTAAACCCTACTCGTACCCTGGGAGATGGGCGTCGATGCGCAGCCAGGGCACGCGCTCCCGGCTGTAGACATGCTGGGATGGAGCGAAGTCGCCGGGTCGGTCCAGGGTCGCGACGGTGACGTGAACCTCGCCCGGAAAGCGCTCGGCCTCGTAAGTCAGGGGCGAGCCGCAATCGCCGCAGAAGCTGCGCACAACGCCGGGTGAGGAGGCGTAGCGGACCGGCGTCCCCTTCGTGACCGTGAAGCGGTCGGCCGGGAAGCCCGCCCAGGTCACGACCACTCCGCCGCTCGCCCGCCGGCAGCTCGCGCAGTGGCAGTGGACGACCCACTTCGGCGCGCCCTGGCAAGCGTAACGGATGCGGCCGCAAAGGCAGCCACCCTCGTGGCGCAGGCTCGCCGCGCTCACCATCCCGGGACGTCGAGCGCGCACCA
>CAZHDF010000196.1:0-6093 GCA_964531525.1 uncultured Alphaproteobacteria bacterium
GCACGGTGCGAGAAGGGATCGTCGGGAGAGAGGGCGTCGCCGTCGATTCCGCGCGCATGATCGCGTTCTTCTGAGCCGATTCGGCAATAATGCTCCCCCTGTTCCTGCCCCTCCGTTGCGATTACTTTCGATAAGCTCGCTTCGAAGACCTGCTGATGGGGAGCCGCCCCAGCCGCGCCAACTCGCGCTTCGCGGCGCGGCCGCCAACGTGGCGGAGGGCGAGAATCGCGCCGCGAAGGGTGCGGGCATTAAGGGCGATGAGCCCCCAGCGTTCGCGCCGTTTCGCGAGCCACTGGCCCTTGTAGGGATCATCTCCACGCCCGAAGTCGATCTCGCGCACCCGGTCGTGGGCGAGCACGCGCTCGGCGATCTTGCGGGTGAGGATCGAGCCGGGCGAGAGGGCCTTGAAGCGCTCGTCATAGGCGAGCTTGTAGATGGTCGCCTGGCCCGCATGGACGAGCCAGATCTGCGCCGCCGCCGGTGCCCCGTCGATCGTGAGAACGCCGAGCCGGAGTGCGCCTAGCGCGGCCGCTGCGCGAACGAGCCCGGGGGTGAACTTTGGGTAGGGCTCGGGTTTCTTCCAGCTTCGGGCGTAGATCGATTCGTAAGCCTCGATCCCGGCGGCGAGATCGTCCGCGCCGTCGATCAGCCGGAATTCGACCGAATGCGCCTTGGCAAGCTTGCGTTCCTTGCGGCGGACCGTGTTGCGCAGGACCGATGGCCGCCGCGCCATGAAGGCGTCGATCGTGAGCCCCTCGGTCTCTTCGTACCAATTGCCGAACTGGAAAAACGATTGAACGATGAACCCGCGCCGGCGGAGGGCGGACTCGAGTGCGCAGAACGAAGGATCGGAGGGGTCCATCGTGTCGAGCTGGACGACGTCAGGCCGGGGCCGTTCGTCAGCGATCCTGCGGGCGACGGCGGCGAGCACGGCCTCGGCGTCGGCATCCCCGGCCAGGATCGGCGCGAACAGCATCGAGTACATGTTGGTCAGGCTCGCGAGCCGGCGCGGGGCCATGATGCCTGCGGGCTCTTCCGCACGCAGAACGACGAGGCCGCGTGCCGGATCGGGGGCGGAGCGGTCCTCCACCGCATAGATCCGTACCGATGCCCCGGGGTCCAACGTTGTCTCGGCGAGGTTCGCGAACCACGCGCGCGTCGCGTAGAAGCTCTCACGGCCCGCTTGCGCGAATAAGGCCGCGAAAGCGGACGGCAGGTTGTTAAGGTCGTGGTAAATCCGGACGCGCATCCTCGGCCTCTGCTATCTTTTCCCTCGCCCGTCGTCCCGCCAGTTCGGCGCCGGGAGCGACACCGCGAAGCTCCAATGATAGCGAAAAACTGTTTTTAATAGCAGCGTCTTATACTTATCGCGATGTTCATTGAGAATTGGTTAGAATGCCCGTCCCGTTACTATATCGAGGCATCGAGGCGCCGCAGGTTATGTTGACTGTCATTCCGAGCCAGGAGAGCGGGGGGGCGGGGGAGATCGCCGCCGATGCGCCGCGCCTTTCAGTGACGCTGCGGCCGATCCGCGATATCGAAGCGGTCGGTGCTCGATGGCAGGCGTTGGAGGCGCGCGCGTCCGCCTCGTTCTTTCAGTCCTGGGGCTGGATCGGCTGCTGGCTGCGCTTGCTGCCGCAAGCCACCCGGCCGTGGCTTCTCGAGGTGCACGACGGCGCGACGCTTGTCGCTGTTGGAACGCTCGGGCGGCGGGTCTTTTGGCGTCGCGGTCTGATCCGTTCTCAAGGGCTGTTTCTCAACGAAACCGGCGATCCCGCATACGATCGCCTGACGATTGAGTACAACGGCCTAATGAGCGATCCGGCGCTCGCCGACCGGGTCGCGGAAGCCACGCTCGCGTGGCTGGCGGCGAACGCGCCGGGCTGGGACGAGTTCTTCCTCAGCGGGCTCCGCCCCGGGCTTGCCGCCCGCTACGAGGCGCTTGCGCCGCGCTATGGACTCCGCCCACGGCTTATCGCCCGCAAGCGCTGCGACTACGTCGACCTCGGGGCTCTGCGGCGGACGGGAAACGGCTATCTCAATACGCTCAGCCGCAACATGCGCTATCAGCTTCGCCGCGCCCGGCGCTTGTATGGGCTTGACGAGAGCGCGCGGCCCGCAGTCGCGGGCAGCGTCGACGAAGCGCTCGGCTTTCTCGATCGCCTCAAGGCGCTGCATCAAGCCTCCTGGAAACGGCGAGGGCAGGCGGGCGCGTTTGCGAGCCGGTTCTTCGAGGACTTCCACCGTACGCTCATTCGCGACCGCTTTGGGGCGGGGGAGATCCAGTTGCTGCGGATCGGTCCCGCAAGGGATCCGATCGGCTATCTCTACAACTTCGTCAAGAACGATCGAGTCTACGCTTATCAGAGCGGCTTTCGCTATGATGGCGACCCCAAGCGCAAGCCCGGTGTCGTCAGCCACGTCATGGCGATCGAGCACAACCTGCGGTCCGGCGCACAAGTGTACGATTTTATGGCCGGCGAAGGCCAGCACAAGGCGAGCCTCGGCACTCATGCGACCGAGCTCGTATGGCTCGCTCTCCAACGCGACCGGCTGCGCTTCCGGATCGAAGAAGGTCTGCGCGCCGTCAAGCGAAAGGTGAGAGGAGCATGAGTGGGCTATGCGGTTGGATCGACGGTCGCGCGGCGACCAAGGACGCGCTTCGGGTCATTGACTGCATGGCGGCGGAAATCGCCCTGTTGCCGACCGCAGCAATAGAGAGCGCAGCCGGCGAAGGCCGCGCGCTCGCCGTCGGCGGACCGGACGCCGACCGCCACTTGGTCGCGGAGGGGGCGGTCTGGGCCGCGATTACGGGCCAGCCGCGGTGGAGCCACCCCGATCTTGCGGCCGTTGCCGAAGCCGAAGATCACGCCCGTGCGCTCGCCGCCGCTTATGCGCGTTATGGGACCGATCTGTTTGACCATTTGCACGGTCCCTGGGCGCTCGCGGTGATTGATGCGCGCCGAAAGCGCTGCCTCATTGCGATTGATCGCTTGGCGATCCATCCGCTTTGCTATGCGACCACGGCGGACGGCGGCGTCGTGTTCGGAACAACGACCGATAGCGTTCGCGTCCATCCATCGGTGTGTGCGACGGTCTCGCCGCAAGCGATGTTCGATTATCTGTTTCTCACCCGGGTTCCTGCGCCGCTTACCATATACCGCGAGATCGCCAAGCTGTTCCCGGGCGAGTACGCGCTTCTCTCCGACGGAGAGGCCGTGACCCGGCCATACTGGAGTCTCGCCTATCAAAACCTCGCCCACGCCGATCTCGATGAACTCGCGACCGAGCTCAAGGCGGTGCTGCGCCAGGCGATCGCCCGGGCGGAGGAGCAAAGCGGGGCATCGACGATTGGAAGCTATCTCAGCGGCGGTGTCGACAGCTCGACCGTGACCGGTCTTCTCGCCGAGCACAGGGGCGGCGCGGTCGACGCCTTCGGGGTCGGCTTCGATTTGGACGCGTACGACGAGATGGCCTACGCTCGCGCTGCGGCGCGCCATTTCGGCGTTCGGTTGCACGAGTATACCGTTACGCCGCAGGATATCGTCGATGCCGCGCCCATGATCGCAGCCGCCTATGACGAGCCGTTCGGCAACTCGTCGGCGATCGCCGCCTATTGCTGCGCGCGGACCGCGCGCGAGCACGGCATCGAACGCCTGCTCGCCGGGGACGGCGGCGACGAGCTGTTCGCGGGCAATGCGCGCTACCTCAGCCAGAAGGTTTTCGAGATCTGGGGGAGAATCCCTGCGTGGCTGAGACGCGGCGTGATCGAGCCCGTGGTCTGGGGCGTTCCCGGCGGCGCGGCGATTCCGCCGCTGCGAAAGGCGCGGAGCTATATCCGGCGGGCGAGCATCCCCTTGCCGGACCGACTCGAGAGCTACAATCCCCTAAACGAGGTTGCGCTCACAGAATGCTTCGAGCCCGACCTCGCCGCCGAGATCGACCGCGACGGCCCGCTCGCCATCAACCGGATGCATTATTCGGCGACACGGTCGCAGTCGCCGCTCCACTGCATGATGCACCTCGATCTCAGAACGGTGATCGCCGACGACGACCTCCGCAAGGTGCGGCGGACGGCAATGCTCGCCGGCGTCGACGTTCGCTTTCCTCTCCTTGAGGAGGAGGTTGTCGGGTTCTCGGCGAAGGTGCCGCCGGCGGCTCTGATCAAGGGAACGAAACTCCGCCATTTTTTCAAATGGGCGCTCAGAGACTTCCTCGCTCCCGAGACTCTCCGCAAGAAGAAGCACGGATTCGGGCTCCCGTTCGGCCACTGGCTGAAGAGCGATCCGGCCTTGCAGGCGATTGCCTACGACAGCCTCTCGACGCTCAAAAGGCGCGGTCTCTTGCGGCCTGCGTTCATTGATTCGGCGATCGAGATGCACCGCACAGGGCATGCTTCGCTGCACGGCGAGCTCGTTTGGGTGTTGATGATGCTCGCGCTATGGCTTGACTCCCGCGCCGCGGCGGCGAAGGCCGCGGATCAGACCAGTGCCGCCTCATGACGGTCTCCCGGGCGCGCGGCACAGCGCGAGGCGCTCGGACGTCTGCGCACAAGACCACAGGCTGTGGTATCATGCGATCATTCGATCGAGCGTTGTCCTTAATCTTTTGTATTCATGGGGGATCTTTCTCGTGAACCAGAGACTGGGCCTTCGTCTTTGGCTGCTCGCGGCATTGATTTCGCCCTTTGCCTCAGGCGGCGTCTCGGCCCAGACGCTTTATGACACGCCAGTCTATTTTGCGCCCAATGACACCTATTACGAGCTTGTGCATATTCCTACCGCATACAAAGGACAGTTTGGAAGAGATGAAACCGGTTGGCCTCAGGTCCGTAAGCTCGCTGCAAGCCGAGTCTACAAAGGACGGCACGGTCGGCTCGCGATCGTCAAGTCCAAGGCGGTCAACGATTTTCTTCGCGACACTTTCAAGCCCGATATGCCGGCATGGATAGGTCTTCGGTTTTTTTGTAAGTATCGTAAATTTGTTTGGGTTGATGGGGAAGTATTGAAGCCCGGAGATTATCGGAATTTCGGCGTGGTTTGGAATCGGGAAGCTATGGGCGATGTAGGCAGGTCGAAATGTTCCTCTGTGCCAGGCTGGCAGCCGGTTCATTATTGGCCGGCCATCAATCGAGGGGGATGGGGTAGCGAGGCGCACATGGAGCGATTCGGGTTCCACTGGAACGCGAACGGGTTCGGCAAGCACTGGCGCTTGTTCTTCGTCGAGTATCCGCCGCCGAAGAAGCCGAAGAAGGCCAAATGAGTGGCTTGCGATCCGCGACCATGCCGCGGTCCGTGGCTTGCGGACGGGGATTGGGGGAGCCACGCGCCCGGCGCAGCGTCCTCGCGGGTCTTGCGGGCGCGATGCTCCTTCCTTGGTTGAGCAAGGCTGGCGCGGCGGCTGTCGACGGTCTCGCCGCGCGCGCCGCAACGCTCACTCCTGGAACGTGGCTTGCGCTCACCGAAACCGCGGTCGGCGCGCGCCGCGGCACGCGTCTCGCCGATGTCTTTCCGCCGCGCGAAGGGCACCCGGGCTGGGGCGTGATCGGCCCGCGCGGAGTCATGGCGGCGTGGAGCGGCGGCGCGCTCGACACCAAGCGCATGCGGCTCGTTGTCACCGGAGGAGGGCATAGTGGCTACGGCGGCAACGAGGTCTACGCCTTCGACCTCCACAGCCTCGAGTGGTCGCGGCTCACCGAGCCGAGCCCTTATGACGCCGACTTCTCCACGCGCGACGGCGCGCCGATCGCGCGCCATACCTACGACGGGCTCGAGTACCTGCCCAACGTCGATCGTCTGTTCATGTTCGGTAACGCCTTGTATCCCCATGGGAACCGGGGAGATCCATTCGTCTGGCTGTTTGATTTCGAACGTCTCCGATGGCGACGAGGCGCGCGGATTCCTCATGGAGGCTATCCCCAAACCGCCTATGACAATGAGACGGGGCGGGTTCTGTTCCATCAGTACAGTCATCTCATGGCTTACGATCCTGTCGTTGATCGCTGGAAGGTCCTTTCGCGGCAGGAGCGCTACTTTCATGTCGGCGTCGCGGAGATCGACTGGTCGACGCGGAAGCTCGTTCTCGTCAACCCCG
>CAZHDF010000197.1:0-6030 GCA_964531525.1 uncultured Alphaproteobacteria bacterium
GACATCTCGACCGCCATCTCGAAGTTCATGACGTCGCCTTCGTAGTTCTTGACGACGAACAGGACCCCGCCCCCGGTATCGACGGCCTCGACGGCGGCCAACATTTGGTCGGGCGTCGGCGAGGTGAAGACCTCGCCGGGACAAGCCGCGTCGAGCATGCCGTGGCCGACGAACCCGGCGTGTAGCGGTTCGTGTCCGCTGCCACCGCCCGAGACCAGGGCGACCTTGCCCGGCTTCGGCGCGACGCGGCGCACGAAGCGCGGCGAGGGGTTGATCGCGACGATATCGCCATGCGCCGCCCCGAAGCCCGCGAGGCTTTCGTCGAGCAGCGTCTCCGGCGCGTTGATCAGCTTTTTCATTCTCGGCCTCCCTCAAGGCGGCTGGGTGTTAGAGTATGATCCGTCCAATCGGCACCGGCCCACTCCCCCGCCCGGCCACCCACGGAATCGTAGGATAGGGGTGGCCGGGCGGGGGAGTGGGCCGATGCCGATTCATTTCAAGTGAATCATGCGTCAGTCCTGGTCCGGATCGTCCATCAAAATCTCGCTCACCCGCTGCGCGATATCGCGGATCAGGGTTTCGAGTTGGCGGTTCTTGCGCGCATCCCCCAGATCGGGGAGCGTGAGCGTCATGGTTCGCTCGCCTCGAGTCTCGCCGTAAAGCGAGAACCGGCGCGGATGCGCCCGCGCGTAGGCGGCCAGGAAATCGCGCTTGTCGGCGGACGAGAAATGGCAGATCGCGAAGATCCGGTCGAGGTGATGTACCGGGATCGGCACCGGATAGGCCGGGTTCGAGATCTGGGAAATGAAGCTGCGGTTCTTGCCGATGGCGCGGGCGAGCTTCTGGCGCATGCCCGAGGGGCGATTGTCGAGAACCCGTTTGAGCACGCCCTTGTACTCGGCGACCATCGGGTCGAAGCGCTGCCTTTGGCGTTGCGGTTCAGCCATGGTCCCTCTCCCCGTCCAGCCGGGTCGCGGCGATCGTCGCCTTGATCCGCCCGATCGCCGCCGGCGCGACCGAGAACGCGCGCAGCCCGCAACCCAGCAGCAGACCGAGCGCGTCCGCGTCGCCCGCCATGTCGCCGCATAGGCTGACGGACCGCCCGGTCGCGCGGCCATGGGCGACGGTCCGGGCGATCAGCTCGAGCACCGCCGGATCGCCGCCGTCGAACATGTCGCGCAACGCCGCGTTGTCGCGGCTGCAGGCGAGAACGTATTGGATCAGATCGTTGCTGCCGATCGAATAGAAATCGGCGTCGAAGTCGGCGATCCGAATCGCGGCCGCGGGCACCTCGACCATCATGCCGATGGCGGGGCGCGCGGCATCGACGCCGTCCGCCGCGAGCCGGGCGATCACGTCCTCGAAGAACGTCCGCGCGGTCGCGAACTCGGCGGGCGTCGTCACCATCGGGAACATGACGCCGAGCGGTCCGCGCGCGACCGCCGCGGCGCGGGCCAGCGCGCGAAGCTGAACCTCGAACACCGCGCGGCGGCGCAGCGACAGGCGAAGGCCGCGCACGCCCAGGAAGGGGTTGATCTCGTCCTCGGGCGTCAGGCCGGGGACCGGCTTGTCGCCGCCCGCATCGAGGGTGCGGATCGTGACCGGCCGCCCCGCCGCCCAATCGAGAAATCGGACATAGGCGGCGTATTGAACCTCCTCGCTCGGCAGGGCGCGCTCGCCCGAGAACAGGAACTCGGTGCGCAGCAGCCCGATCCCGTCGCAAACCGCGGGATCGAGCGTATCGAGCTGGCTTAGCTCCTCGAGGTTCGCCAGAACCGTCAGGACGACGCCGTCGGCGGTAACCGCCGGGCGCGCGAGATGGGCGTCTTCCCGTTGCCGGCGGGCCTCGGCCTCGGCGAGCCGCGCCGCCGCCGCGCGCAGGCGCGCGTTCGTGGGCGCGGGCTCCAGCCGTCCCGCCTCGGCGTCGAGGATCGCGGTGTCGCCCGGCTTCAGGGCCAGGGAGAGCGGACCGATCCCGGTCAGCATGGGAACGCCGCGCGCCCGCGCCAACATCGCGACATGGCTGGTCGGGCTGCCCCGCGACAGGGCGAGGCCGCCGCCGACGGTCCAGTCGAGATCGAGGAAGCGACTCGGCGTCAGATCGTCGGCGACGATGATAGCGCCGGCGGGGCAGGGAGAAACCGCCGCCGGGCCGGACCCGAAGAGGTGGTCCAGAACACGGTCGCGCAGGTCCGCGAGATCGGTGGCGCGGGCGCGGAAATACTCGTCGTCCGCGGTCTCGTAGTCGCGGATCTGGGCGTCGAGGGCGGCGCGCCAGGCGCGCTCGGCCGAGGCACCCCCGGCGATCGCCTCGAAGGCGCCCTCGGTCAGGCCGTCGTCCTCGAGGAGCGCGAGCTGGACTTCGAGGATCGCCGCCGCCTCGTCGTCCGACTGGGCGTCGATCAAGCCGTTCAGATCATCGGCGGCGCGCGCCATGGCGTCGCGCAGCGCGGCGGCCTCTTGCGCCGCGTCGCCTTGCGTTCGACGCCGCTCGCGGGCCGTGGCCAGGACATGGACCGGCCCCACGGCCAGGCCGCGCGAGGCGATCTGGCCGGCGAGCGGAGTCCGGGGTCTATCTGCTTCGGTCATCCCGAAAATCGTTCTTCACCAATGCGACCAGGGCCGAGACCGCCTCTTCCGCGTCACTGCCCTCGGCCCGAAAATGCAGGGTCGTGTCGCGCGGCGCCTTGGTCGCCATGACCTTGACGATGCTCTTGGCGTCGATCCAGGGACCGTCCTCCGACAGGGCGAGATCGACCGCCGCGTCGAACGACTTCGCGAGCCGCGTCAGCTTTACCGATGGCCGCGCGTGCAGTCCGATGTCGTGGGTCATCAGAACCGCCGCCGACGCTTTCCGGGCCGCCATGGACGCGGTCACGACGCGCGTTTCCGGAAATTCACGTCGCGACCCCATTCACGCCCTGCCTTGCGCGTCGCTTCCTGTCTCGCATCACGTCTCCCGGTGCGTGGTTGCGGAAAAATCGCCGTCATGCCGGCGCCAACTCCTCGGCGGTCGCCCGAACCTGTTCGAGATCCGCGCCGCCCGCCGATTCGGTCGCCGCCATGATCGCGCCCTCGACCACCGGCGCATTGCAGACCACGGCCTTGTCGCGGCGGTCCTCGGGCAGCATCTCGATCGCCATCTCGCTGTTGGTCTCGGCGCCGCCGAGATCGACCAGAACGGCGACCCCCTTGGGCGACCAGGCCTTCTCGATGGCCGCGAGAATGCGCCCGACGTCCGAGCCGAGCCCGCCATCGGCGTCGCCGCCGCAATGGGCGAGCGGCACGTCCTCGCCGACCATCTGGCGCACCATGTCCGCCGCGCCGCGCGCGACGTCGGCGGAATGGGAGACGATCACGATTCCGACGTTGCGGCTCATGACGCCCCTCCGAGCGCGTCGCAGATCGCGCCGATCATCAGGCTGCTCGACCGCGCGCCGGGGTCGACATGGCCGATGCTGCGCTCGCCCAGAAACGAGGCCCGGCCGCGCTCGGCCTTCATGTCGCGGGTCGCGGCGCAGGCCACGGCGGCGGTCTCGCGAAGCCGGGCGGCGTCGCCGGTCTCGCGCAGGGTCTCCAGCACCGGGATCAGCACATCGAGCATGGTCTTCTGGCCGCGATCCGACTTACCGCGCGCCTTCACCGCATCCACCCCGGCGGCGAAGCTCGCCGCGAGCGCGGCGCGATCCATGCCGCCGTCGCCCCAGGCCTTGCCCATGCCCAGCAGCAAGCTGCCGTAGAGCGGCCCCGACGCGCCGCCGATCTTCATCACCAACGCCATGCCGATCGCCTTGAGCGCGTCGGGCATCGGCTTGGCGGCGATCAGGTCGATCTCGGCGAGGACGGCCTCGGCGCCGCGTTTCATGTTGATGCCGTGGTCGCCGTCGCCGATCGCCCGGTCGAGATCGGTGAGCTCGTCGGCATGGGCGATGACCGCCTCGGCGGCGGCGCGGACCAAGGGCTTCAGGCTTCGAGGGGTGTCGACCATTCGGTCCCTCCGTTGGGGGTGTCGCCGGCGCGGTGGCGGCCGTCGTCGATGCGGTCGCCGTCGGCGTCGAAGAACAGCGGCGCGAGGAACTCGACCGCGACCGCGTCGCCCGGCTCAAGCGCGCTGTCGGAAGCGACCAGCGTGACCAGCCGATGCTCGCCGATCGTCAGATGCAGATGGCTCTGATCGCCGAGATGCTCGATCCGCGTCACCCGCGCCACCGCCCCTACTCCCGTCCCCGCCTCCTGGGCGCCGGTGATGCGCAGATGCTCGGTGCGAGCGCCGACGATCGCGGTCGCGGGCGGCGCGTCCGCGAGCGCGATCGCGTCGACCGGCAGCAGGTTGATCCGCGGCACGCCGAGACGGCTGGCGACGTAGATGCTGTTGGGCTGCTCGTAGACCTCGCGGGGCGGGCCGATCTGAACCAGGCGGCCCTCGCGCAGGATGCCGATTCGGTCGGCCATGGTCATCGCCTCGATCTGATCGTGGGTGACATAGAGGAGCGTGGCGCCGAGCTCGGCGTGAATCCGCTTGAGCTCCAACCGAAGCTGCGCGCGCAGCTTGGCATCGAGCGAGGAGAGCGGCTCGTCCATCAGATAGATCGCCGGCTCGCGGACGAGCGCGCGGCCGATCGCGACCCGCTGCATCTCGCCCCCCGAAAGCTCGGTCGCGCGATTGCCGAGCTTGTCCTCGATGCGCAGCAGGCGAGCGATCTCGCCGACCCGGACGCTAACCCGGTCCTCGGGCAGGCGGTGGATCGGCGAACGCAAGGGAAAGGCCAGGTTGTCGTAGACCGACAGATGGGGATAGAGCGAATACTGTTGAAAGACGAAGGCCACGTCGCGATTGGACGGCGAGACGCGGGTCACGTCGCGGCCACCGACCCGGATGATGCCCTCGTCGGCGTATTCGAGCCCGGCGACCAGGCGAAGGGTCGTCGTCTTGCCCGCGCCCGTCGGCCCGAGAAGCACGACGAACTCGCCGTCGCGCACCGTGAGCGAGAGCCCGTCGACGGCGGTCGTCGCGCCGAAGCGCTTGGTCACGGCCTCGAGGCGGACTTCAGCCATCGGCCGCCTCCTCCGGAACATCGCCGTCGAGCGCTCGGCCGCTTTGGCCGTCGAAGACCACGAGGCGATCGGTGAGAAAGCCGAGACCCACGGTTTCCCCGTCGCGCAACCGCCGGTCGGCGTCGAGCCGCGCCTTGATCTGGCCCTCGGGGGTTTCGAAAGTGGCGATCTGGGTGGTTCCCATGAATTCGACGCCGTACACCCGCCCCCGCAACGCGCTCCGGTCGTCGAGGCGGATATGCTCGGGGCGAACGCCGAGCACGGCCTCGCCTTGCGCGGGCGCGGCGCGGAGACGGGGGATCGGAACCTCGGCGTCGCCGAAGCGAACCGTCGCGTCGCCCGCGTCGAGGCGCGCGCGCAGCCGGATCAGGTTCATCGGCGGGCTGCCGATGAAGTCGGCGACGAACAGCGAGCGCGGCCGATTGTAGATCTCCAGCGGCGGCGCGAGCTGTTCGATAACGCCGCCGTTCATCACCGCGATCATGTCGGCCATCGCCATGGCTTCGAGCTGATCATGGGTGACGTAGACCGTGGTCGCGTCGATCCGGTCGTGAAGGGTGCGAAGCTCGTCGCACATGAGCTCGCGGAACTCCGCGTCCAGCGCGCCCAACGGCTCGTCCATCAGAAAGGCCTTCGGCCGGCGCACGATGGCGCGGCCCAGCGCGACCCGCTGGCGGTCGCCGCCGGCGAGGCCCGAGGTCTTGCGATCAAGCAGATGGTCGATCCGCAGCATGCGCGCGACCTCGGCGACGCGCTCCTTGATCCGAGCCCTCGGCATCCCCTGGGACTTGAGGGGATAGGCCAGGTTCTGGCGGACGTTCATATGCGGATAGAGGCCGAAAAGCTGGAACACGAAGGCGATGTCGCGCTTGGCCGCGCGCAGATCGGTGACGTCGTCGCCGTCGAGATAGATCTTTCCGGCGCTCGGCATCTCGAGCCCGGCGATCATGCGCAGCGTCGTCGTCTTGCCGCAGC
>CAZHDF010000198.1:0-2535 GCA_964531525.1 uncultured Alphaproteobacteria bacterium
GGATTGCACGGGCTCGCCGCGGCGAGACGCGGCACGACGCAACCGCTTGCCGCGCCCCCAGCCGCGCATGGGTTGCAAGGATTGCACGGATTCGCCGCCGCTGCACAGGGATTGCACGGGTTGCATGGGCTCTTGGCGGCGCAGGGGTTGCACGGGTTCTTGGCCGCGCACGGGTTGCACGGGTTGCACGGGTTCTTGGCGGCGCACGGGTTGCACGGGTTGCATGGGTTCTTGGCCGCGCAGGGGTTGCACGGATTCGCCGCCGCAGCCATCTGATAGTTGGACGGCGTTTCCGCCCGCGCCGAAAGCCCCGCCACCGTGAGCCCGACGCCAACCCCCATGACAAGCGGGATGAACGTCGTAGAAAGAAGCCGGTTGCGGAAGGACATTGTCTTACCTCGCCTGGATACGGTTATGGGCCGAAGCCTTGGCGACAGAGAATATGGCTTGGCCGCGCCGCCACAAAGCCGCTTGGCTCGATTCTCACTATAATTTGACTGAATCGAACCTGTGAGACATAGGGTTTCACATATTCGTTATAAGCGCCGGACGGGGCTTGACCTCTCCGCCGTGAGAAGCGTCAAACTGCCGTCATGATTCGCATCGTTCCGATCGTTCTCTTAAACGTCTTCTTCGCCTTGGCCGCGGCGGCGGGCGAAGCGATCCCGATCCCCGACCTTGTCGCCATCCCAGCCGGCCCTTTCATCGCCGGCTCCGATGCGGCCGAACGCGAGGCCGCTTACCGCCTCGACGAGGCCGCCTACGGCCACAGCGTCACCCGTCAGCAGCGCTGGTACGCGGGAGAACGCCGGCGCGGCATCGCCGAGACCGGGGCTTACCGAATCACCCGGACTCCGATCACCAACGCGCAGTACGCCGCTTTCGTCGCCGAGACCGGTTACCCCGCGCCCGACGTCGATCCGGCCACCTGGAAGAGCTACCGGCTGATCCACCCTTACAGCCGCACGCGCCGCTTCGCCTGGCGCGACGGCCGCCCGCCCAAAGGCCGCGAGAACCACCCGGTGGTGTTGGTCTCGCACGCCGACGCCGAGGCTTACGCGGCCTGGCTCAGCCGCCGCACCGGCCGTCAGTGGCGGCTGCCGAGCGAGCTCGAATGGGAGAAGGCCGCCCGCGGCGTCGATGGCCGGCGCTTCCCCTGGGGCGACGCCTTCGATCCCCGTTTGCTCAACAGCAACGATGCCGGGCCGTTCGACACCACGCCGGTCGGCTCTTACCCAAAGGGCGCAAGCCCATTCGGCCTCCTCGACGCGGCGGGAGAAGTTTACGAATGGACAGCGACGCTCGCGCGGCCCGGCCGCTTCATCGTCAAGGGCGGCTCGTGGGACGACAAGGGTTGCGGAATCTGCCGGCCGGCGGCGCGCCACAGCCGACCGGAAGGGCTCAAGCACATCCTGATCGGCTTTCGGCTCGTGGTCGACGCGCCGGCTTCGCCCTGACCCTGGCCCTTTGGAGCGCCGGGGCGGCCTCTTTGCGCACTTGAACGAAGCGGCCTTCGTTCCAACCATTACACCGATAGGAACAGCGCGCCCGCGTCGCGAAGGTTTTGGTTGCAACGCGCCGCAAGGCGGCCTATCTGAATACTCACACAACCAGAAGGGTAATATTGGGCGAGGGAAGACACCGGTGAAGATTCGAGACCTGCCGCGCGCCGAGCTCGAACAGATGCTCGCCGCCGGCGAAGAAATCCTCGAGTGCTATCGTCTGCTGACCAAGACCGGCGACAACGTCGTCGGCGAGGTTCTGCGCGGCGAAGGCACCTTCTATGAGTGGAACCACTATCCCAAGGGAGACGTCTACGACCACGAGACCCACTCCCAGTACTTTTATCATGCGCACCCGACCGAGCTGCGGGGCGGCGAGCACGGCCATTTCCACACCTTCCTGCGCGCCAAAGGAATGCCGGCGAACGTCCAGCCGGTTCCCTACAGCGGCGAAGTCGAATGGCCGTCGGGCGACGAGGCGCTCGCCCATCTCATCGGGATCTCAATGGACAAACGGGGCTACCCCATCCGCCTGTTCACCACCAACCGCTGGGTGACGGGCGAGACCTGGTACGCGGCCGAGGACGTGATCCTGATGCTCGACCGTTTCGAGATCGACCATGCGCGACCGTCGCATCCGGTCAATCGCTGGATCACTTCCATGCTGCGGCTGTTTCGGCCCCAGGTGATCCTGTTGATCGCGGAGCGCGACCGCCGAATCGACGCCTGGAAGGCCAAGCACCCGGATCGCGACGTTTTCGAGGACCGCGAGCTCGAACTCACGTCGGAAATGCCGATCTCGGTCGAGGAGCAGATCGCCGAGATCCGGGCGGCGCTCGCCTGAGCTCGCAGGCGATCCAGACCGCGCCTCGACCGGTCGCGCGCATTCGGTTGCGATTGGAACGATCATAAAATCAAAGAAAAACGCCGCCTCGCCTGGGGGGACGGGCGAAGGCGGCGTTACCTGCCGGCGAGCCGTTATGGGTTAGTTCGCCGCGCAGGGATTGCAGGGGTTTTTCTTCGCCGCGCAGGG
>CAZHDF010000198.1:2635-5978 GCA_964531525.1 uncultured Alphaproteobacteria bacterium
CGCCGCGCAAGGATTGCAGGGGTTCTTCGCCGCGCAGGGGTTACACGGATTGCAGGGGTTCGCAACCGCAGCAGGCTGACACTGGGCCTGCGCGGGCGCGGGGGCCACAGCGGCAGTCGCGGCAAAGCCCGCAACGCCGACGGCGGCCACCAGCTTCTTGAAATTCTTGCTACGCATAAGGTCTTCTCCTTTTCCCGGACCGGCCCTCTCATTCGGCGATGAGGCGAGAGGCCCACATGTTCGTCTTCTTCACTTCGGCGCCCCTCTGTTCCATTTCCGGGGGCTCTGCCGAGAGTGCGATGCACGAGTCCCATGTACGCCGATTCGGCCCTGACGGGAAGCGCCTCTCGCCCCCCTCGCAACATTGTGAACCGCTGTGATAGCGGCGTTTTCGGTGTTTGAAGGGCCTCACAAGCGCTCGCTCGAACCTCCGAACCGGCGCGCGCGGGAGTGCGTTCGCGGAAAGAGCGAGCCCCGGGTTCTCGCCGCCCAACGGATGGAAGGCGTGAACGCGCCCTATCGTGATGGCGACGCCCCCCTCGAAGCGCCTCTTTTCAATCGCCGCCGGCAGGCGCATACTGCGCCGCAGCATCGAGGGGCCAGTGAAAACCGGCTCCTCTCGGCGCCGTCCATCCGGGATGAGGGTCATGCCTGCCGCCACAGCCGAACAGCGGATCTCCGTGCGCGATATCGCGGCGCGCAAGGGTGGAACGCCCATCGTCTGTCTCACCGCGTACACCGCTCCCGTCGCTCAGGTGCTCGACCGCCACGTGGACCTTCTTCTGGTCGGCGATTCGCTCGCCATGGTGGTCTACGGCATGGACGGCACCCAGGGGGTCACGGTCGACATGATGATCGTCCACGGTCGCGCCGTGGTCCGCGCGAGCCATCGCGCCTGCGTGGTCGTCGATCTCCCTTACGGAAGCTACGAAGCGGACCCCGAGACGGCGCTCGCCACCGCCGGCCGGATCATGGCCGAGACCGGAGCCCAGGCGGTCAAGCTCGAAGGCGGCGCGGCCATGGCCGAAACCGTCCGCCGCTTGGTCGCCGCCGGCATTCCGGTGATGGGGCACGTCGGGCTGCTGCCCCAATCGGTCGCCGGCCCGGGCGGGTTCGGGGTCCGCGGGCGGACGCCGGAGCAGGCCGCAGCGATCCTCGCCGACGCCCGCGCCATCGCCGAGGCCGGCGCTTTCTCGATCGTGGTCGAGAATGTGGTCGAGCCGCTCGCGCGCGCGATCACCGAGGCGATCGCGGTCCCCACCATCGGCATCGGCGCTTCGCCCGCCTGCGACGGGCAGATCCTGGTGACCGACGACATGGCCGGCATGTTCACCGCGTTCACGCCGCGCTTCGTCAAGCGTTACGCCACGCTCGCCGAGAACCTCGACCGCGCCGCGGCGGCCTACGCCGCCGACGTGGCGGCGCGCCGATTCCCCGGGCCTGAGCACTGCGCGGCGGGCGGCTCGGAGGGCTGAGCCAGTTAACATCCCGGGCCCTCCGGCCCATACTTCGGCATCGTAGTTTCGCTGTCACCTTCGAGGGAGGGGCCCATGAGCACAGCCAACCGTTTCGGCAACGCGCGCGAGGTGCGGGCGCCGCGCGGGACCGAGATCAGCGCCAAGTCCTGGTTGACCGAGGCGCCCTTGCGGATGCTCATGAACAACCTCGACCCGGAGGTCGCCGAGCGCCCCGAGGAGCTCGTCGTCTACGGCGGCATCGGCCGCGCCGCGCGTGACTGGACCTGCTTCGAGCGCATCGTCGAAGCCCTTCGCGATCTCGAGGCCGACGAGACCCTGCTCGTGCAGTCGGGCAAGCCGGTCGGCGTGTTCCGCACCCACGAGGACGCGCCCCGAGTGCTGATCGCGAACTCGAACCTGGTGCCGCGCTGGGCGACCTGGGAGCATTTCAACGAGCTCGACCGTCGCGGGCTGATGATGTACGGCCAGATGACCGCGGGCTCGTGGATCTATATCGGCAGCCAGGGCATCGTCCAGGGCACCTACGAGACCTTCGTCGAGGCCGGCCGCCGGCACTTCGGCGGCGATCTCTCGGGCAAGTGGATTCTGACCGCGGGCCTCGGCGGCATGGGCGGCGCGCAACCCTTGGCCGCGACCATGGCCGGCGCTTCGATGCTCGCCATCGAGTGCCGGCCGAGCCGCATCGACCGGCGGATCGAAAGCGGCTACCTCGACCGCCGGATCGACGATCTCGACGCCGCGCTCGACGCGATCCGCGACGCCTGCGCGCGCGGCGAGGCGCTCTCGGTCGGGCTTCTCGGCAACGCCGCCGAGGTGCTGCCCGAGCTGGTCCGCCGGGGCGTCGCCCCCGATCTGCTCACCGATCAGACCAGCGCCCACGACCCGGCGCACGGCTATCTGCCCATCGGCTGGAGCCTCGACGAGTGGGAGGCGCGCCAGCAGAGCGATCCCGAGGGCGTCGCCCGCGCAGCCCGCGAGTCCATCGCCGCCCATGTCCGCGCCATGCTCGCCTTCCACGAGCGCGGCGTGCCGACCTTCGACTACGGCAACAACATCCGCCAGGTGGCGTTCGACCAAGGGGTGAAGGACGCCTTCGCCTTTCCGGGCTTCGTGCCGGCCTATATCCGGCCCTTGTTCTGCCGCGGCGTCGGCCCGTTCCGCTGGGCGGCGCTCTCGGGCGATCCGGAAGACATCCGCCGCACCGACGCCAAGGTCAAGGAGCTGATCCCCGACAATCCGCACCTTCACCGCTGGCTCGACATGGCCGAAGAGCGCATCCACTACCAGGGCCTGCCGGCGCGGATCTGCTGGATCGGCCTCGGCGAGCGCGACCGCGTCGGCCTCGCCTTCAACGAGATGGTGGCCAAGGGCGAGCTCAAGGCGCCGGTGGTGATCGGCCGCGACCACCTCGATTCGGGCTCGGTCGCAAGCCCCAACCGCGAAACCGAGGCCATGAAGGACGGCTCGGACGCGGTGTCCGACTGGCCGATCCTGAACGCGCTTCTCAACTGCGCCTCGGGCGCGACCTGGGTGTCGTTCCATCACGGCGGCGGCGTCGGCATGGGGTATTCGCAGCACGCCGGCCTGGTCATCGTCTGCGACGGGACCGAGGCCGCGGCGCGGCGGATTAAGCGCGCGCTGTGGAACGACCCGGCGAGCGGGGTCATGCGCCACGCCGATGCGGGCTACGACGAGGCCGTCGCCTGCGCCCGCGCCCATGGGCTCAAGCTGCCGATGCTCGATTGAGCCCTAATCTTTAGACGCGAGACGGCCAAGACGCGAAACGGCGGCGCCAAGCGCCGCCGTCCCGCAGCCGTTCCGTGCGGAGTTTATACCCGTTCGCCGATGAGGAGACCCGGGCCTCG